>JBKPCV010000020.1:0-56711 GCA_046727575.1 Actinomycetota bacterium | reverse complement strand
GTGTTCGCCATGTCGACGCTCAGCGGCTCACAGGCCGCATACGACGCGTTGTAGTTCGCGTCTCCGCTGTAGTGCGCCTTGAACGAGTACTGACCCGCGGCCAGCGGACCGAAGCTCGTTGACGGATGTGCCACACCGTTCACCAGAGCGACGGTGCCGGCTGTGACGCTGTCGCCTGAGCAGTCGTTGCTCTTGAACCAGCGGAAGGACACAGTCCCGGTCGGTGCTCCGAAGTCAGTGCCCGAGACCGTCGCCGAGTCATGCACCGTCGAGCCCAGCGGCACCGAGGTGACCACCTGCTCTTGTGCGTCGTGGATGTCGGTGACCGTCGATGTGTTCGCCTTCTGCACCTCGAGCGGTTCGCAGTCGGCAGTCGACGGGTTGTAGTTCGCGTCGCCGCTATAGGTGGCGCGGAAGGAGTAGGAGCCGACTGCGAGTGGTCCTTCAGCATCAGACGGGTGTGCAACGCCACCGTTCAGGTTGACGCTGCCGGCTGCGACGCCGTCGCCCTCACAGGCGTCGTTGGTGTACCAACGGAACGACACGGTTCCGGTGGGCGTGCCGAAGGCAGTGCCCGTGACCGTGGCCTTGTCGTGCACCGTGGTGCCCAGCGGCACCGAGGTGACCACGTGCTCCTGCGCGTCGTGGATCGCGGTGACCGACGAGGTGTCGGCCTTCAGCACCTCGAGCGGCTCACAAGCAGCGTCGGACTCGTTGTAGTTGGCATCGCCGTTGTAGTGCGCCTTGTAGGAATACGAGCCCGCGGCCAATGGACCGAATTCCGTCGAGGGGTGCGCCACTCCACCGCTCAGCGTCAGAGTGCCTGCGGCCTCGCCCTCACCCTCACATGCGTTGTTGGTGAACCAACGGAACGACACGCTGCCGGTGGGGGTGCCGGAGCCGCTTCCCGACACTGTCGCCTTGTCGTGCACCGTCGTGCCCAGGGGCACCGAGGTGACCACCTGCTCCTGCGCGTCGTGGATCTGCGTGACGGTCGTCGTGTTCGCCTTGTTCACCGTCAACGGTTCACAAGCACCTGTCGACGAACTATGAAACGGATCGCCGGAGTAGGTCGCGCGGAACGAGTAAGACCCGCCCGTCAATGGGCCGAAACTGGTTGACGGATGGGCCACGCCATTGACGAGCGTGACCGTGCCCGCCGCCAGCCCGTCACCCGTGCACGTTCCTTTCGTGAACCACGTGAAGGACACCGTGCCCGTCGGCGTCCCGAACTTGGAGCTCGTGACGGTCGCCGAGTCGTGCACAGTCGAGCCGAGCGGCACTGACGTCACCGCGGTGTTGTGGTCGTCGCCGTTGTGGATCGTTGTCGTGGTCACCGTCGACGCCGGCTCCTGCCTGTTGCCGAAGTCGACGACGGTGGTCTGCAGCGCGGTGACGACCACGTTCGCGTCGCACGGCGTTCCGGGGTCGGTGTTGGTCCAACCATCGTGCGGTTGGCCAGGACCGTTGTCGAGGACCTCGCAGACCTGGTACGTGCCCGGCGTGACATGGGTGAATGCCACGGACCCATTGGCGTCGGTGACGCCTGACGCCTCACCGGCAGCCTTCGTCGCGCTGTGGTCCAAGTCGACAAACAGCGTCCAGCCCGAGAGCTTGGGCTCACCGTTGTCGAACTGCCCGTTGCCGTTGAGGTCGTTGTACTTGATGCCCTGGATCGATCCTGACTTCAGGTTGTTCGCGCTCTTGAAGGGGACGGTCTGGTTTCCAACCGAGATCGTGTCGCCGCCGACCACCATGGCGCCGGTCACCGACGCCTGCAGATTCCCGGTCGGCGTCGCGTCGATCTGACAGTCGATCCGTGAGTCGACCCGGATGACGACAACTTCGCCCTTCTCCAGATCCGTCACGCGCACGGTGCCATCGACGTGGGCGCCCTGGGTGTATTTCGTACCGACCAGCGTCGGGCCCGCGACGAGGGTCGCGCTGCTGCCATTGTCACCGACGTTGGCGCTATCGCCCGCGTTGACCTGCACGTTGAGGATGTCGCCGAGCGCGACGCCGGACTGTCCCGTCGAGTCGGCAAGTAGCGAGTAGTCGATGTCGATGGACTGCGACGCGGTCGCATTTCCGTCGACGGTGACCAGCGTGAGGAAGGTGACGCGATCTCCACAGGTGAAGTCGCCGCCCTCGAGCGACTCGACGTGCTGCGCCCACGTACCACCGCCGGTCGCGTGGTTGTACGTCGCCGGCGCTGCTGCCGCAAAGTTGAGGCTGAAATCGTTGCCGCTGTCAGTGAACTGCGTGGTTGCGCTGCGGCCGTCAGAGCCCGTTGCGACGACGTAGTAGTTGGCAACGAAGGTGTTGGGGAGCGTGAAGGTGTACGTGACGTCGCCGTTGACATCGGCGTGGACGGTGACGTCCTTCTCCCACGTGTTGCCCTGGTCGTCGTTGACGTTGATGACGACGCCGTCGTTCGGGAGCCAGTGGGAGCCCGTCAAGGTCACGACGCCACCCGGTTGGTAGTCCTTCTTGTCGCTCGAGATGGTCGGTGCGGCCGGCGTCGGCGCCGCAGCCGTCGGCGCCGCTGCTGTCGGCGCGGGTGCCGGCGTTGCCGGCGCGGATGCCGTCGTCGGCGGCACGACGGGTGTGATCGGGGGAGGAGGCGTGGTCGTCGCGGGCGCGTTGTCAGCCGGAGGCGACGCATCGGTTGGGGGCGTCGGGTTCGACGTCGGAGCCGGCGCGTTACTCGTCGGAGTAACCGGGTCACTCGGCGGCGTCGCGTTCTCGGACGACTTCGAGTCGCTCGTGGGTTGTGGCGCGTTCGCCGTGTCCGCCGCCGCGACGCTCGACGCGTCGGCGGCGGGGCTCGACGTGTCAGCTTGCGCGCCGACGAGCGGAAGGAGCGTCAACGCCATGACGAGCGACACCAAGATGGCGCTGAATGCGACGCGCCCACGCGCTTTGCCGACGCGCCGCGCGAGTCCGCGTGGCTGCTGGGTCCCGAGCTTCGACAATGTGATCCCCTGGTTCGTGAGCTCGGGTTGGACCGAGGCTCCGTGCCTGCCTGACACGGGTTGGTCGGTCTCACCACTGCTCACGCCAGGCGACTAGCCGGTGACCGAAGTGCTCCTGGCGGTCAACGCTCCTAACCCACACACTCCGCTGCGGCGTCTCGCCACGTGGAGTGGTGACGCCATTTAACCATCACGCTGCGTGAAATGGAAGTCAGGAGCGTGTGATTCTCGTCACACAAGCCTGCACAAGCGTTCTAGCTCGTTCTGCGCCCGAGGTCAGGTGGAACCGAACGCTGGGCGTGGTACCGCTCCCGCCACGAGCCGTGGTCGGCTCTCGACTTCGGCAAGCTGCTCCGCGGTGAGGACGGCCCGGAGCGAGACGACCGCCACCTCGAGCTGGTCGACCGTGGGCTCTCGGGTGGTGAGGCGCTGGAGCGCGAGGCCGGGCCTCATCAGGACGCGGACCCAGCGCCACTGCATGTGCTTCGCCGCGAAGCGGATCACCTCGTAGCTGAGCCCCGCGATCAACGGAATCAGCACCACGCGGGAGGCGACGAGCAGGAACCAGCCCGGGCGTCCGACGAACGAGTACACGATGATCGTGAGCACCATCACCGTGAGGAGGAAGTTCGTACCGCAACGCACGTGCTCGGTGGTGAAGCGCTGTGCCGACTCCGGACTCAGCTCGACGTCGTTCTCGTACGCGGCGATCGCCTTGTGCTCGGCACCGTGGTACTGGAACACGCGCTTGATGTCAGGTATCAGGCCGATCAGCACCAGGTACCCGAGAAAGATGCCGAGCCGGAGCGCGCCCTCGGCGACGTGGAACCAGAAACCGTCGAGGTTCAGTAGATCGCCGAGGCCGTTCGCCGCGAACGCCGGAGTGAGGATGAAGATCACCGTGAACAGCGCGAGAGAGATGCCGATGGTCCATCCCATGGCGCGACTCGAGATCTGTTCCTCCTCCGGCATCTGTCGGTTCGCCGACCAGGCGAGAGCCTTGAACCCGAGCGAGAGCGATTCCGCGAGCGCCATCACGCCGCGCAACAGCGGCACCTTCG
Source organism: Actinomycetota bacterium (assembly GCA_046727575.1). Lineage (GTDB taxonomy): Bacteria > Actinomycetota > Acidimicrobiia > IMCC26256 > DASPTH01 > DASPTH01. Next base: position 52,675 of record JBKPCV010000020.1, on the reverse strand, counting down.
AGTACCGCTCTGCCCACGTCGGCGCGTCCTTGACGTCCAACTCGATGCCACCCTCCGGCATTCGGACTGCGACGGCCCATGATCGCTCGCCGCGCATCATCACGCCCTCGACGACCGCCTGGCCTCCCATGTACCGGGGAGCGGTGGCGCGCGAGTCGGAACGCACGGCCAGCTCGGATCAGCGCTTCTTCGCGCTCTTGGACTTGGCGTAGCGCCGTTCGAACCGCTCGACGCGACCGCCGGTGTCGACGAGCTTCTGCTTGCCCGTATAGAAGGGGTGACACTCCGAGCAGAGCTCCACGCGGAGCTGCGGGACGGTGCTCCGCGTCACGAACTCGTTCCCACACGAGCAACGCACCGTGCACTCCACATACTCAGGATGAATCCCTGTCTTCATACTTTCACCATCCTACGAGAACCAGATTCAAAACAACCAGCAGCAACGAGCGAACATTCCGCCCCGAGGACAGCGCCCTGAGCCGCGCCCACCCACGAGCCCAGGCGGGATTCCCGAACGTCGCCGAAGAGCGACTCCGAGCGGCGGCACGCCGCGCGCCGGCCGGAGGCCGGCCTCCTGCGCAGCCGGAGCGAGGCCGGAGCGATGAGGCGATGCTCGGGGAGCCCGCCATGAGCGATGGTCCGCCGCGGACACCGGGCGATCCCGCCGAGACTCAGGACCCCGGCGTCGGCGCCTTCGCGATCTCGGCGAGGAACTCGTCGTTGCTCTTGGTCGTGCGGATCTTGTCGATCAGGAGCTCGAGCCCCTTCCCTTCTTCGAGCGCATTCAGCACCCTCCGGAGCTTCCAGACCTGCTGGAGTTGCTGGCGATCGAACAGCAGCTCCTCGTGTCGCGTGCTCGACGCTTCGACGTCGATCGCCGGGTAGATGCGCCGTTCCGCGAGATGACGGTCGAGGCGGAGCTCCATGTTGCCGGTGCCCTTGAACTCCTCGAAGATCACTTCGTCCATTCGACTACCGCTCTCGATGAGCGCGGTGGCGATGATCGTGAGTGACCCTCCTTCCTCCACGTTGCGTGCAGCGCCGAAGAACTTCTTGGGCGGATACAGCGCGGTGGAGTCGACACCACCCGACATGATGCGGCCGGACGTGGGCGCGGCCAAGTTGTACGCACGCGCGAGACGCGTGATGCCGTCTAGCACGATCACGACGTCGGTGCCCATCTCGACCAGTCGCTTGGCGCGCTCGATCGCGAGCTCGGCCACCTGTGTGTGTTCGTCGGCCGGGCGGTCGAACGTGCTCGCGACCACCTCACCGCGCAGGACGTGGCGCCGCATGTCCGTGACCTCTTCCGGTCGTTCGTCGACGAGCAGCACCATGAGGTGCACTTCGGGGTCGTTGCGCTCGACGGCGTGCACGAACTGTTTGAGGATCGTGGTCTTCCCGGCCTTCGAGGGTGACACGATCATCCCGCGCTGGCCCTTCCCGATGGGCGAGATGAGATCGACGATGCGGCCTGTGGTCTCGTGCGGTTCGTCCGCGAGCTCGAGGCGCAGCCGGGCGTCGGGGAACAGCGGCGTGAGGTCTTCGAACTTCGGGCGGTTGCGCGCGTCGTCGGGCGTCATGCCGTTGATCTCGTCGACACGAAGCAACGCGGGGTACTTCTCGTTGCTCGCTTGCGGGCGTGAGAAACCGCGCACGTAGTCGCCCTTGCGCAACGCGAATCGCCGTACCTGCGACGCGGACACGTAGACGTCCTTCGGCCCGGGTAGGTAACCACTTGCGCGCAGGAATCCGTATCCCTCGTCGCGCAGATCGAGAAGACCGGCGACTTCGATCGGTTCGCCTTGATACTCGACATGGCGCGGCTCGCCTTGTTCCTGCCCGCCGCGTCCGCGTCGGCGACGGCGACCGCGACGGTTGCCGTCACCGAACGACTGTCGCTCGTCTTCCGGATCGATGCGCGGGACGGTCGCAGTGCGGGTCGAGCCGGTGTCCTCGTCGCCGCCTGACGAGCCGTTCGTCGGCGCGTCAACAGGTGCGTCGGTGGCGGCAGTGACCGGACGCGACCGCGGGGGTGGCGTCGAGTCGTCGTCGGAGACGACAGCCGCGCCCAACGCGTTCTCCTCCTCGGCCAGCGCCGCGATCGAGTCCTCCTCGGGCTCGGTCGAACGCGTCGATCGCACGCGGCGTGTGTTCGGCGTGGCCTCCGTCGTCTCGCCGTTGCCGCCCGCCTCACCGTTCGCGGCCGCCAGAATCGCCTCGATCAGGTCGGCCTTGCGCATCCGCGTCGCAGCCTTCACGCCCATCGCGCCTGCGATGGTGTGTAGCTCTTCACGGTCCTTCCCGGCGAGCACCGACGGGTCGATCTGCTGCTCCGGACTCATTTGCTTGTCTCCTCAGCCCGCCACCGACGGCGACGCGGCATCCGCGTCGGTCGGTGGACGGGCACTGTTGTCAGCCTCGACGGTTGGAGATACCGCCGCGGGGAACGACACCTGGAACGATCGCCGCAAGGGGTCGAACGGTGCAACGAAACGTGACACCGGGATGGCACCCACTGAAGTACCTGCATCGACCGGCGGCTGCCACCCACTCTAGTGCCCGATCGCCTGTCCGGCAAACATTCGGTCGAATTGCTCGGGCGGTCTATGGGAGCGGGCTCACGAGCCGAGACATCAGTCGGTGAGCCACCACCGGCTCGGCGTGGGCGACGCCGCGTTCGGTGTACACGCCACCGGGGCCGGGTCGCTCCGAGTCGAGCAGTAGGTACGGCACCGGCGCGGCGGTGTGGGTCCGCGCCGCGCACGGTGTGGCATGGTCGGGCAGGAGGAGCAAGCGGAACGCCTCGTCGTGTAGCCCGTCGACGAGCGGACCGATGATCTCCGAGTCCCAGCGTTCGAGCGCCGCGACCTTCTCGTCAACCGCCCCTTGGTGTCCTGCCTCGTCGGTCGCCTCGACGTGGAGCAGGAAGAAGTCGCGATCGGCGAGGGAAGTGAGCGCGGCTTCGCACTGCGCGCGGTAGTCGTTGTCGAAGCCAGCCGTCGCGCTCGGAACGTCGACGACTTCGATGCCCGTGAGCACGCCCAGCCCGCGGACGAGATCGACCGCAGACGAGAGACGCCCCTGCACGCCAAAGCGAGCGCAGAACTCCGGGAGGTCAGGACACACGCCCTGACCCCACAGCCAGATCTGCGTCGCGATCGAGCCGACCGCTGCCGCGGCTTCGCGCACGACGGGCTTCGACGCGTCCATCAAGGCGATCAGCTGCGCGGCCGCGGGACCGGTGGGCAGGATCGCGCGCTGACCGGTCAGATCGTGGGGTGGAACACACTCGGCGTCGGCCAACTCGGCCGGGAGGACACACAGGTGTCGATACTCGACGCCGGCGTGGAACCGAACACCGTCGCGGCCATCACCCAACGCGCGATCGAGTGCCGTGATGATCGGACGACTCTGCGCGCTCTGCAGATGTCCCGCCGCGAAGTCGACCATCGTGCCGTCATCGTCGACAGTGACGAGGTTGCAGCGGTACGCAACCTCGTCGGGAAGCAGCTCCACACCCATCGCGGCTGCCTCGATCGGTGCGCGACCCGTGTGGTACATGGCCGGGTCGTAGCCGAGAATCGCGAGGTTGCCGACGTCACTTCCCGGCGGAAGTCCGTCGGGGATCACGGAAGCCAGACCGACCTCGCCCTTCGATGCGAGCGCGTCGAGGCGCGGCATGTGCGCGGCTTCCAACGGTGTCCGCCCGTCGAGCTCGGGAATCGGCTCGTCGGCACATCCGTCCGGCACCAGCACCACGTACTTCATCTCGGTGAATCGTACGCGCGGTCAACGCGCGCTCCGCCGTCGATACGCTGCCGCATCCGCTGTTGTCCAACCATGAATGTTTGTCGCCGCGCGCTCGGTGCACTTCTGGCCGGGACGGTCGTCGTCGGTACGAGCGCCGCACCGGCACGCGCCGCCCGCGCCGCTCCGGAGGTGTCGGTCAGACGCGTGTCGAGCTTGCCGGAGGCGACGGCGCTCGCGATCCGAGCGGGCGACCGAACGCTCTATGTCACGCAGCAAGACGGCCACGTGCGCGCGATCCGAGACGACAAGCTCGTCGACCGGCCCGTGCTCGATCTCTCGGGAGACACCGTCAGTTCCGGCGAGCGCGGACTGTTGGGGCTCGCCTTCTCACCCGACGGTCAGTACGCCTATGTGGACTACACCGACCGATCGGGCGACACCCACATCGACCAGTTCACGATGAAGGGCGCCGTCGCCGACCCGTCCTCGCGACGGAGCATCCTGTTCGTCGAGCAGCCGCAGCCGAACCACAACGGCGGCCAGCTCGCGTTCGGACCCGACGGCTACCTCTACATCGCGTTCGGCGACGGTGGCGCGGCCGGCGACGAAGGACCCGGGCACGTGAAAGGCGGAAACGGCCAGTCGCTCCGGACCATGCTCGGGAAGATTCTGCGCGTCGACCCGACGCCCGAGGGGCCGGAGCCCTACGTGGTGCCGCAGGACAACCCGTTCGTCGGGCGAAGTCGCGCCAAGCCGGAGATCTGGTCGTACGGGCTCCGGAACCCCTGGCGTTTCTCCTTCGACCCCGACACCGGCGACCTCTGGATCGGCGACGTCGGGCAGAACGCGTGGGAGGAGATCGACTTCGTGCGCGCCAACAACGGTCACGGGGCCGGACGCGGCGAAGACTTCGGCTGGAACCTCCGTGAGGGTCTGCACGAGTACCGCGGGCGCGCACCGTCGGGAGCGGTCGAGCCGGTGTACGAGGTGTCGCACGACGACGGCGCGTGCTCGATCACCGGGGGGTTCGTCTACCGCGGGGCCGCGATCGATTCGTTGCGCGGCAAGTATGTGTTCACCGACTATTGCGACGGCCGGCTCCTCGCACTCTCGCCGTCGGGCAACGGCGCGTTTCGCGCCGAGGACCTCGGGGTCACGCTGCCGAGCGTCTCCAGCTTCGGTCAGGGGCCGGACCGCGAGCTCTACGTGCTCTCCCAAGAACGCGGGATCTACGAGATCGTGGCTCCCTGACCCGAACCGGCGTCACTTCGCCGCGTATAACGCGGTGAAGTGACGCAAGTTGGTAGCCGTCCGCTCACCCAGTGCGACGAATGACCATGCCGGCGACGCGGCGCGAGACGCCGGCCGGCGCCGTGCTCGCCAGCGCGCCCAGGGTCTTGTTCAGCGCGCCGGGGATCGAGACGGACCGTCGGCGATCGAGATCGCGGAGCGCGACGTCGACGACCTCATCGACGGACTGCCACAGGAACTGGGGCAGGGTCGTCGGCCCGAGGCCGGCCCGATCGTGGAATTCGGTGTGCACGTATCCGGGGCACACAACCATGACGTGCACGCCCGTGCCCCTCACCTCCTCGTGGACCGAGTGCGTGAAGCTGTTGACGAACGCCTTCGTCGCGGCGTAGGTGGCATTTCCAGGTGCCGGCTGATACGCGGCGAGCGACGAGATGTTGAGAATCGCGCCGGAGCCGCGTGTCACCATGGCGCCGAGCGCGGCGTGGGTGAGACGCACGAGTCCGAGCACGTTCAAGCGGATCTCGCGCTCCTCGCGGGCAATGTCGAGTTCCATGAAGTTGCCGTAGGTCCCCATGCCCGCGTTGTTCACGAGGACGTCGATCGGCGCGTCCGCGTCACACAGCCGCGCTTCGACCGCGCTGACTCCGGCGTCGTCGACGAGGTCGGCAACGATCGTCGACGTCCCGATCCCGTATCGCTCGGACAGTTCGTGCGCCAGGCGACCGAGGCGGGCACCGTCACGCGCGACGAGCACGAGGTCGTTGCCTCGCGCCGCCAACTTGGCGGCAAAGCCGCGACCGATCCCGGCCGTCGCTCCGGTGACGAGCGCGGTCGCGGCAGCGGTCATGGAGAGAAGTCGAGTGCCGCGGCCACCGCGTCGATGGTGGCGTCGACCGGTTCGCCGACCCGCACCTCGCTGATCGCCCGCTCGGGATCCTTCAGCCCGTGTCCGGTGACGGTGCACACCGCGACGTCGTCGGCCGCGACCAGACCGTCGAGCGCCGCCTGGAACAGTCCCGCGACCGAGGCGGCGGACGCGGGCTCGACGAAGCACCCCTCCTCGGACGCGAGATAGCGGTAGGCCTCGAGGATCTGCGTGTCGTCGACCGCGCCGATCGCACCGCCCGATTCGTCGCGGGCCGACACGGCGCCCGCCCACGACGCGGGGTTGCCGATGCGAATCGCGGTGGCGATCGTCTCGGGGTACGGGACGGGCGCGCCGAGCACGATCGGGGCCGCGCCGGCGGCTTGCCAGCCGAGGATGCGCGGCAGGCGCGTCACCCGTCCGACGGCGTGATACTCGGTGTACCCGCGCCAGTACGCGGTGATGTTGCCGGCGTTGCCGACGGGCAGGCTGTGCACGGTGGGCGCGTCGCCGAGCACGTCCACTACCTCGAACGCGGCGGTCTTCTGGCCCTCGATGCGGTACGGGTTGACCGAGTTCACGACTTCGACGCCGGGTTGCTCACCGAGTTCACGCACGATCTCGAGCGCATCGTCGAAGTTCCCGCGGATCGGAACGAGCCGCGCGCCGTGGATCAACGCCTGCGCGAGCTTGCCCAGCGCGATGTGCCCGGCAGGCAGCACCACACCGCACGCCAAACCTGCCCGCGCCGCGTACGCCGCCGCCGACGCCGACGTGTTGCCCGTCGACGCGCAGATCGCGAGCTTGGCGTCGCGTTCGACCGCGATCGACATTGCCATCGTCATCCCGCGATCTTTGAACGACGCCGTGGGGTTCAGCCCTTCGAGCTTCAGGAGCACGCGCGCCACGCCCGCACGCTGTGCGGTACGGGGTGCGTCGAGGAGCGGCGTGTTGCCCTCGAGCAAGGTGATCACCGGCGTCGATTCGGTGACGGGAAGGAAGGCACGGTACGACTCGATCACACCGCGCCACGGAGCGTTCACTCTTCTTCTCCCATGACGCGCAGCACCGACCCGACGCGGTGCACCGGCTCGACACCTTGTAGGGCGTGCACCGTCGCGCGCAGGTCTGCCTCGCGCGCCTTGTGGGTGACGAAGATCAAGCGCGCGTCGTCGCCGATGACTGCTTCCTGGTCGCGCTCGCGCTGCGGGCGGGAGACCCGCCCGCCGCCCTTCGGGCCGCTCGCCACTCCACGTTGGTTCATCGAGCGGATGGACACGCCGTGTCGGCCGAACTCGGTGGCGATCGCTGCGAGCACTCCGGGGCGGTCGGCCACCTCGATGAGCAGGTAGAACTGCGACGACACTTCATCGATCGGTCGTATCGGCCTGGCCGCGAGCACGCCCACCGTCGCGCCCTTTCGCCCCTCGACGAGGTTCTTCGCCGCATCGACGAGGTCGCCGAGCACCGCCGACGCCGTGGGCGCGCCCCCGGCGCCGCGGCCGTACAGCATGAGCTCGCCCACGGCGTCGCCCTCGATGAACACCGCGTTGAACGAGTCGCGCACGGACGCGAGCGGGTGCCGTTCGGGCACCATCGCGGGATGCACCCTCACCGCCACCTCGCCGTCGAGCTCCTCCGCGACGGCGAGGAGCTTCACGACGTAGCCGAGGTCACGGGCCGAGATGATGTCGTCCGGTGTGATGCCAGCGATGCCTTCGCGGTAGACGTCCCCTGCGGTGATGCGTGCGCCGAATGCGATCGACGCGATGATCGCGGCCTTCGCCGCCGCGTCGAGGCCCTCGATGTCGGCCGTCGGGTCGGGTTCGGCGAACCCGAGCGACTGCGCGTCGGCGAGCGCGCGATCGAAGGTCTCGCCGTCGTCGCTCATGCGCGTGAGGATGTAGTTGGTGGTGCCGTTGACGATGCCCATCACGCGGCGGATCCGATCACCCGCGAGCGACTCGCGCAGCGGCCGGATCAGCGGTATGCCACCTGCGACCGACGCCTCGAACAGGAAGTCGACACCCGCGCCCTCGGCGGTCTCGAACAGCGCACGGCCGTGCGTCGCGAGGAGTTCCTTGTTGGCGGTCACGACGGGCTTGCCCGCCATGAGCGCGTCCACGATGAGCGACCGCGCCGGTTCGACGCCGCCGATGACCTCGACGACGATGTCGACGTCGGGATCGGCGACCACACTCTTGGGATCGTCGGTGAACCGGTTCGCCGGGAGCGGCACGTGGCGGTCCTTGCCCACGTCGCGAACGGCGACGCGCGCGACCTCGAGCGGCACGCCCGAGCGCGCTTCGATCACTTCGGCGTGATCGTGCACGAGTCGAACCAGCGCCGCGCCGACGTTGCCGCAACCAAGGATGCCGACGCGAACGCGATCCTGCACGACGGTCAGTTTCTCATCTACTGTCAGGCTCGCATCTGGTCGCGTGAGACCAGATCGCCGAGTGTCTCCCGCCGCACGACGACCCGCGCCTCGCCGTCCTGGACGAACACGACCGCCGCGCGCGGTACGAGGTTGTAGTTGGAGGCCATCGAGTATGCGTACGCCCCGGTCACCGGGGTGGCGAGCACGTCGCCGACCGCGACATCGGCGGGCAGGTGCGCGTCGTCGACGAGAATGTCGCCCTGCTCGCAGTGCTTGCCGGCGACGGTGACGACGGCCGGTCGGGCCGCTGCCGCACGAGCCGGAAGGAACGCCTCGTACCGAGCGCCGTAGGTGACAGGACGCGGGTTGTCGCTCATGCCGCCGTCGACGGCGACGTAGGTGCGCACCCCCGGGATCTCCTTGATGGACCCGATCGTGTACACCGTGAGGCCGGAGGGACCGGCGATCGAGCGTCCGGCTTCGACCGCGAGGCGAGGTGTGGGATCGAGACGCGCGTCGGCACAGGCGTCGGCGTACGACGTCCGCACCATGGATGCGAACGCCTCGATGGACGGCGCGTCCATTTCGTCAGCGGTGTAGGGAACGCCGAGACCACCGCCCAGGTTCACTTCGTCCACCGAACTGCCGAGCGCGTCGGTGACCTCCGCCGCCAGCTCGGCGACGACCGCCGCGGCGCGGGCGTACGACTCGAGTACGAGAATCTGCGATCCGATGTGGCAGTGCAGGCCGGCGAACTCCATCGCCTCGCTCTTCGCGACTCGGGTAGCAGCGTCGAGCGCGGCCCCGTTCGACACGGTGAACCCGAACTTCGTGTCGTCGGCCCCGGTCGCGATGTACTCGTGGGTGTGTGCCTCGACGCCGGGAGTGACGCGCACGAGGACCCGTGGTCGCGCCAGCCCGTCGGCAACCAGGCCCTCGATGCGATCGATCTCGTCGGACCCGTCGACCACCACCCTCCCCACGCCGAGCTCCAGCGCGAACCGCAGCTCGAGCTCCGACTTGTTGTTCCCGTGGAACACCAAGCGATCAGCGGGAAAGCCCGACTGGTGGGCGACGTGTGCCTCGCCGCCGGTCGCGACGTCGAGCTGGAGACCCTCCTCGTCGACGAGCTGCGCCATCGCGACGCACAGGAACGCCTTGGCCGCGTACGCAACCGCGCCGGCACCGAACGCCTCGCGGTACTCCCGACAGCGCGCACGGAGCTCGCGCTCGTCGTAGACATAGAGAGGCGTCCCGAACGCGTGGGCGAGGTCCGCGAGATCACACCCCGCGACCGACAGGCGCCCGCGCTGATCGATCGACGCGCTGCGCGGCAGCAATCGGAGGTCGATCGGTGCGTCGGGCGACGCCGGCTCCCGCGGGGCGGCACCCATCAGTCGTTCGCTCCTTCGTCCGGCGGCAGGCGCGTCATCTCGTCGGGTGCGTCGACGCCGAGGATCGCGAGTGCGCTCGCCAGGCCGAGACGGCACGCTTCCGAGAGCCACAAGCGCGCCTGCGTCATTGCGACATCGTCCCCGATGACACGGCAGTCGCGATAGAAGCCATGGAACGACTTGGCGAAATCGCGTACCCACGTGGTGACTCGGTGCGGTGCGCGGAGCGCCGCCGCTTCGGCCAGGACGTCGGGGTATTGCGCGAGCGCGCGCAGCAAGTCGAGCTCGCGCTCGTGGGTGAGTAGCCCGAGGTTGGTCTCGAGGATCGGCCTGCGCGTGATGCCGAGCTCCGCGGCCCGGCGTCCGATCGAAGCGATTCGCGCGTGTGCGTATTGCACGTAGTAGACGGGGTTCTCCATCGACTGCGCGGTGACCAGGTCGAGGTCGAACGTCTGCGTCGTGTCGATGCTCTGCAACAGGAAGGTGAGCCGAGTGACGTCGGGATCGACTTCGTCCAGGATGTCGGCGAGCGTGATCACGTTGCCGGCGCGTCTCGACAACCGAACGAGCTGTCCACCCTTCTGAAGCTTCACGAGCTGTCCGAGCAGCACCTCGGGTTCACCCGCCGGATAGCCCAACGCCTCCATCCCGGCCTGGATCGACTTCACCTGCCCGTGGTGGTCGGCACCCCAGATGTCGATCAGGTGCTCCCACCCGCGTTCGAACTTGTCCCGGTGATAGGCGAGATCGGCCAGCAGATAGGTGGAGTCACCGTCGGACTTCACGAGCACGCGGTCTCGCTGATCGCCGAAGTCGGTGGAGCGCAACCACGTGGCGCCGTCTTGCTCGTACACGAACCGGCGGTTCCGCAGGTCGTCGAGCACCGCCACCACGGCACCGGACTCGTGGAGCGAACGCTCGGAGAACCACGTGTCGAAGTGCACGCCGATGCGGTCGAGGTCGTGGCGAACCCCTTCGACCGCCCACCGGTAGCCCCATTCGCGCGCGTCGGCTTCGGTGGCGTCGTCGCCCAGCTCGGCTCGCATGCGATCGGCCATCTCGACGAGGTACTCGCCGTGGTACCCGTCTTCGGGCGGGTCCTCGTTCCGGTAACGCGCGACGAGCGACGCGCCGAAGGCGTCGAGCTGGTTGCCGGCGTCGTTGAGGTAGTACTCGCGATGCACTTCGGCGCCCTGGGACGCGAGGAGGTTGGCGAGCGCATCGCCGACCGCCACCCACCGGCCGCCACCCGCGTGAATGGGACCCGTGGGGTTCAGCGACACGAATTCCAGATTGATCCGCTGCCCCGACAGCGCCCGCGAGTGCCCGTAGCGATCGCCCTGTGCCTCGACCGCCACGAGCACTTCATGGAGCCAAGAAGGCGCGAGGTAGAAGTTGACGAAGCCTGGTCCGGCGACCTCGACTCGCTGCACGTGCGGAGGCCGCTCCGACTCCAGCGCCACCACGAGCTTCGATGCGATCTCTCGCGGCGCCACCCCGGCGGACTTCGTGAGTTGCATGGCGACGTTGGTCGTGAAGTCGCCATTGCCGGGACGCGTCGGCGGCGTCAGCTCGATGCCATCCTCGGGCACGGGGAAGCCCGCATCGTCGAGCGCGAGGTGCAGCGCGGCAAGGAGCTGATCACGAATCACGGAGCGTGGCGGCGGATTGCCGCGCCGGTCGCGGCGCACCGCGTCTCCGAATGGTAGCGGGGTCGCCTGCGACCACTCTCGGCGATAGCACGAGACACGGAGCGCGCACCGCGTCGGGGTAGGGTGCCGCCGGCGTGAGCCTCCATGAACTCGACCTCCAGTTGCGCGAGCTCGACGGCGTCCTCGCTGTCGGCTTCGTCGAGAGCGACGGCTTCGTCGTCGTGGAGGTCGAAGCGAGTCGCACCGCGCCGGTCGACCTCGCCCGCGACGCGGTCATCGCGGCGATGCGGTGCCTCGAACGACCAGTCGCGGTCGAGGTCGTCCGGAGGAACGACGAGCCGCGGTCGTCCGAGACACGACTCCGTCTGGTGGACGTCACGACCGATCCCGCCGGCGGCGAGGTGTCGGTGCATCTCGCGTACGGAGACGAGAGTGCGGTCGGGCGGGCATCGACGGCACACGGGCTCAGGGCCGTCGTGGAGGCGACCGTCTACGCCGTTCGGACCTACCTGCCGGACCTCACCTATCTCCCTGGTTGGGCCCGCACCGTCGAAACCACCCCGGAGCGCCGTTTCCTCGTGGTCGCGTCCGTCACAGATCCGCTGGCGCGCTCGCACCTGCGCGGCGTCGCCGAGGGCAACTCGCCCCTCGACGCCGGGGCCCGCGCGACCCTCGCCGCCTTGAACCGAACGATCAGCAGGGAGCTCGTCAGACCCCGCTCGTAGAGCGTCCGCGATAGGGCACGCGCGGCTGCCTATCCGCTGAGCTTCTTAGCCGATCTCCCGCTCGCTGCCCTCCCAGTAGGGGCGGCGGATCTCGCGCTTGAGGAGCTTGCCCGAGGGATTGCGTGGCAGCGAGCCGGCAAAGTCGACGGACTTCGGCAGCTTGTAACCGGCGAGCTCGGCGCGCGCGAACGCGATGAGCTCCTCATTGGTCAGCCCGCTGCCTTCCGCACGCACCACGACGGCCTTCACCGCTTCGCCCCACTTCTCGTCGGGAACACCGATCACGGCCACGTCCACGACGTCCGGATGTCTCGCGAGCACGTTCTCGACCTCTGCGGGGTACACGTTCTCGCCGCCCGACACGATCATGTCCTTGAGACGGTCGTGCAGGTACAGGTATCCCTCGGCGTCGCAGTAGCCCGCGTCGCCCGTCTTGAACCAGCCGTCGGCGGTGATCGCGTTGGTGGTGGCCTCCCTGTTACCCCAGTACCCGAGCATGTTCCGGTCGGACCGTGTCCACAGCTCCCCGATCTCGCCCACCGGAACATCCTCACCAGTGTTCGGATCGACGATGCGAACCTCGACCCACGGATACGGCCGGCCGCACGACCGCAACAGGTGCGGACGGTTCTCGACGTCGTGATCGCCCGCATCGAGTTGCGTGATCGCGCCCGTGGTCTCGGTGAGCCCGTACAACTGGACGAACTGGCAGCCGATGACGTCCATCGCTTTGGTGAGCAGGGTCTCGGTGATGGGCGACGCTCCGTACGCGATCACTTGCAGCGAGGAGAAGTCGGTGGACTCGACACCCGGGGTCGCGAGCATGAGCTGGATCACCGCGGGGACGAGGAACGCCGCGTTGACGCGGTTCTCCGCGATCTCCTTCAGGAGTTGCGACGGCGCCACCTCACGTACCAGCGCAGTGCAACATCCTTGCGAGAGCCCGAAGAGGGCCCATCCCGAACCGCCGATGTGGAACATCGGCATCGCGGCAAGGTTCACAGACTCGGGCGTGAGCTCCCACGACCGGGCCATGGGCTCGAGGCCGGCGAAGAAGTTGTCGTTGGTGAGCATCACCCCTTTCGGAAGACCGGTGGTACCCGAGGTGTAGAGCTGCAGGACAACATCGGTGCCAGCCAACGGCACGTTGGGGTCGACTGCGTCATGGCTGCGAATGACCGTGTCGTGGTCGAGCCACCCGTCCCGCTGGGCATCCGCCCCGATGGCGACGAAGGTCGAGACCGTCTCGAGTTGCGGCTGGATGTCCGCGACCTGTGCGACGAATTCGGCGCCGACGAACATCGCCGCGGCGCGCGCGTCGTTCACGATCTGGGTGATCTCGGATCCCGTCAATCGCCAGTTCACCGCGACCATCACCGCGCCGAGCTTTGCGACCGCGAAGGCGACCTCGAAGAACTCCGGAGTGTTCTTGTCGAGGAAGGCGACGCGGTCGCCGCGTCCGACGCCGAGGTCGGCCAGTGCGTTCGCCAGGCGGTTCGAGCGCTCGTCGAGCTCGGCAAACGTGATCGTGCGACCCTCGAACTTCAGGGCGGGCGCGCCGGCTCGTTCCTTCGCGTGTACACGGATGATGTCGGCGACGGAGGCGATGCTCACGGATCCTTCCTCCCCCTCGGGACCCTCGGTGTTGTGTACCGCGAAAGCAGTCAAGACTGCCACCTCCTTCGCGATGTCTTGCGTATACTGCGCGCCCCTTCGCCAGAGCGCCGCGGCCGCACGAGTGGAGACGAGGTCGCAGGATGTCGGACGATGCGCGACGACCCCTCGACGGGATTCGCGTGCTCGACGTCTCCCATTCGATCGGTGCGTATTGCACGAAGCTCCTCGCGTGCCTCGGAGCCGATGTTGTCAAGGTCGAGACGCCTGACGGCGACGAGCTGCGACGCCGTCCGCCCTTCCGCGATGGCGCGACCGGGCCGGAATCCAGCCTCCTGTTCGCCTATTACCACGCCGACAAGCGTGGCGTCTCCCTCGACACCCGCCGCGCAGAGAGCCTCCCATTGCTCGAGGAGCTTGGTGCAACGGCCGACGCCGTCGTGATGTCGCCGTCGCGTCGCCGACCGCTCGCCGGGTTCGACGAGGATGCGCTCGCGCTGACCTGGGCGCGCGATCAGGCGGTCGTGTGCGCGATCAGTCCATTCGGGCTCACCGGACCGTACCGGCACCGCCGGGCGACCCACTTCACCGCCTACGCCGCGAGCGGACACATGCACCGGGTCGGTCCGCCAGAAGGCCCACCCGTGACGATCCCCGCACAACAGCACTGGGACGAAGCCGGCGCGCACGCCGCGGTGTGCATCCTCGTGGCGCTGCAGAGCCGACCCGAGGTCGGAGGCCAGCTGATCGACCTGTCCGCGCAGGAAGTCGCCGCCACGCGGGACTTCCTCTTCGATCGTTACCAGGCCGAGGGCATGGTGATCGACCGGAGCGTCGGCATCGGCTACCCGCCTACCGGCACCTGGCAGTGCAAGGACGGGCCCTTCGATGTCGCGGCACATCAAACCCGGCACTGGGATGCGTTCCTCGACATGCTCGACCACCCGCAGCAGCTGTCGGACCCGGCGCTCCGGGATGTGCTCGTGCGGCGCGAGATCTTCGACGGCCTGGAAGGCACGATCAAGGAGCTTCTCGCAGACCGCAGCCGGGACGAACTGCTCGTCCGCGGGCAGGAAGTCGGTCTCCCGTGTGCGGTGCTCAACACGCCGGCCGAATTCGTCCTCGACGAGCAGCTCGACGCCCGCTCGTACTTCGTGACGGTGCCGAGCCCGGCATGCGGTGAGATCCGCATACCCGGAGCTCCGTTCCGCTCGTCGACCGAGCTGTTCGCCGTGAAGCGCCCGGCGCCGCGTCTCGGCGAGCACAACCACGAGATCTTCGTCGGCGAGCTGGGACACACGCGCGACGAGCTCGCGACGTGGCGAGGAGCCGGGCTTGTCTGAGCCACGGACGCGGCGGGTCGACGACCTGCGCGTGCTCACGTTCGGGACGTTCATCGCCGGCAACACGCCCGGACTCGCGCTCGCCGAGCTCGGCGCGGACGTCGTGAAGATCGAAGCGCTCGCGCGCCCTGAAGTGCTCCGCAACCCCGCCTACAACTTCGGCGCCACGAAGGTGCTCGAGCCGTCGGGTGTGCCAAACACCCTCATGTATGCGGGTCTGTCGCGTAGCACCCGAGGTCTCTCGCTCGAGATGAACACGGAGGCTGGCCGCGAGCTGTTCAAGCGGCTCGTCGCGGTCTCCGACGTCGTGATCGAGAACTTCGGCGCACACACCATGCGCAACTGGGGTTGCTCCTTCGAAGAGCTCCTCGCCGTCAACCCCCGGCTCGTGATGGTCTCGCTCTCTGGCTACGGCCGGACCGGCCCGCGCGCTGAGTACCTCGCCTACGCCACCAACATCAGCAACTTCACCGGTCTCACCACGCTGTGGAACTACCAACACGGAACGCACAGCGACTACATCACGGCGGCACACGCGATCACCGCGGTGCTGGCTGCGATCGTCGAGTCGGATCGCACGGGTACCGGCGTCTACATCGACGTCGCGCAGACAGAGGCGCTCGGCGCGGTGATGGCACCCGTCTACCTCGATCCATTGAACAATGGTCGCGACACGTTGCCCACGGGAAACGCGGTACCCGGATCGCTGTTCTCGGGAGTGTTCCAGTCACTCGGCCACGACCGCTGGCTCGCGATCGAGCTCGAAGACCTCGATGACTGGACGACGCTGTGCACCGTGCTCGCGCGACCGGACCTCGTGATTGGCGAGCTGGAGGAGGCCGATGCGTGCCGCGGCGAGCTCGAGGAAGCGCTTGCGTCGTGGGCCGCGCAACTGACGCCCCACACCGCCGCGCAGGTGTTGCAGAACGCCGGGCTCGCCGCGAGCGCGGTGTACGACAACGAAGACGTCGTGCGAGATCCTCAGTTGCGCGCTCGGGGCGCAGTGACCGAGATCGATCAACCGGACCTGGGGGTTGTCGAGTACTACCAGTCGCCGTATCGCATGACGAAGACCCCCGGCTCCGTCCGACGGCCCGGCCCGCGGCTCGGCGAGCACACCGAGACCGTGCTGCGCGAGTGTCTGGGCCTCGCGGACGCGGACCTGGAAGCCCTCGAGGCTGCCGGGGCGATCTGGCAAGCACCGGGCAACTGAGTCGTGCGTCTCCCCGTCGGGGTCGTGGCGGTGGCGTTCGGGCGGCTCGACATCGAGGACGCGGCGGTAAGGGCGGCAGGCCTCGGGTTCGACCACATCGACGTGTCGAGCGGCGCCCTCGATCGCCTCGGGACCGGCGGTGTCGATGAGCTTGCGCTGCCGATCGGCGACGTCCTATCCGGCGCAGAGGTGCACAGCGGTTGCACGGCGATGGCGCTCATCGAACGTCGAGGGCAGGATCGCTTCGACGAGGCCGTCGAGATGTTCTCGCAGCATCCCGGTGCGCGCCTCGAACCCGTCCCACACTCGATGGCCTCGAGCGTGGCCGCTGCCGAGGCGGTCGTCGCCGCCGTACCCGGCTTGCGCCTCACCGTCGACACCGGCCACATCGCGACGTGGGGCGAAGACCCGGTGCGTTTGCTGCACCTCGCTGACCACGTGCAGCTCCGGCAAGCGGCAAAGGACCGGCCGCAACTCCATGCCGAAGACGACGGCGACGTCGACTTCGCCGCGGTGCTCCGTGAGCTCGAGCGCATCGACTATCGAGGTCGCCTGAGCGTCGAGTACTTCGACCTGCCCGACTACGGGTGGCCACTCGAGGATCCGGTCGGACACGCGGTGGCGCTGATGCATCACGTGCGCTCGCTCATGAACTGACAACGCTCGCCACTGCTACCCTGCGCGTCAGCGAGCGTCGCGGAGGAACTGTTTGTGAGTACGTTGCACGCGCCGCGTCACGAGTACCTCGACTACACCGAACTGCTCGACGACTACTACGCCCGCGGCTGGACCGACGGCCTGCCGGTCGTGCCGCCCACGCCCGAGCTGGTCGACGAATTCCTCGCGGCTGCTGCGCTCGGACCGGAGGTCGTGCTCGGAACCGTCCCCACGCGCGAGGTCACGGTGACCGCCGAGCACGTGGCCATCAATACGGTGATGGCCGGCTGCCGGAGCGACTACATGCCCGTCGTCGTCGCCGCGGTGCGCGGGCATCTGCACGAGAAGGGCAACTGCCACAGTACGACCGGCACACTCTCTGGCGCGGCCCAAGCCGTCATCATCAATGGGCCCGCGCGCACGCGCCTCGACGTGAACTGCACCGCTGGATGTTTCGGCCCGGGGTGGCGGGCGAACGCGACCATCGGCCGCGCGCTCCGCCTCGTCATTCGCAACGTGTGTCGCTCCGTTCCCAACTTCCTCGATCGGGGCTCGTTCTCCACGCCTGCTCGCTACTCGTTTTGCTTCGGCGAAGACGAGGAAGGCAGCTCGTGGGTGCCGCTGAGCGTGGAGCGCGGTGTCCCCGAGGGCACGAGCGCGGTGACGGTGGCTTCGGTGATGACGATGTCGTCGGCGCTCGACCTGATGAGCCGGACTCCGGAGGGAATCCTCGACTCGATCGCACGCGCGATCCGCCAGCGCGGTACCGCGAGCGACGCCTGGCTCGGCGACAACACGAACGTGGTGCTCGTGATGGGACCCGAGCACCGCCGGTTCCTCGTCGACGCGGGCTGGTCGAAAGCCGACGCGCGGGAATACCTCTGGCCGCGCATCAAGGCCGAGCGGGGCCCCGACGAGGGCCGGGTCGGCCTCGGAAAGCCAGAGGGTCTGTTGCTGGTCGCCGCGGGCGGCCCCGGGATGTCCGAGACGTGGATCCTGTTTCCGCACCTGGCGTGGGCGATCACCGAGCCGGTTGTGCCCGAGGTTGCGGCATAGTTGAGGAGCGAGCATGAACGACAGCAAGCCGCTGATCGGCCTCGATCCAACGAGCGGGCCGTTGTCTGCCGCGAACAAGCGGCCGGCCCGTCGGCCGACCGCGCTCGACGGCGCCGTCGTCGGACTCGTGTCGAACGGTCTCGGAGAGAGCGACGCCATTCTCCGCGCCGTCTACGGCGAGCTCGCCGCGCACGCGAGGGTCCGCGACGTCGTGTTCGTCCGGAAACCGAGTGTCTCGGTGCCGCCGGACCCCATGGACTGGGAACGCCTGATCTCGCAGGTCACGGTGGCGGTCGCCGGGTTCGGTGGCTGAGGCTCGTGTAGCGCGCGCAGTTTGCGCGACTCCGTCGAACTCGAATGGGCCGGCATCCCGAGCGTTGCGATCGTTCACGCGTCGATGGAAGGAACCGCCAAGGCGATGGCCCGCGTGAGCGGGATGCCCGACTACGGCTTCGCGACGGTCGGCTACCCGCACATCCCGCTGGCGGTCTGGACCACCGACGAGATCAGCGAGGTGGCCCGGGAACTCGCGCCGCGTTTGATCGAGCGCCTGACTGCAGTCGACGCTCTGAGCAAGAGCGCGTAAGGTGCGCAAGACCACGCGGTAGCAACCACACTGGCGAACCATGAGGGTCCTCGAGGGAGGCCGGCTCCCCGTCTACAGCTGGGCGCCCGATCTCGAGGAAGGCGCGCTGCGGCAAGCGTGCAACTGCACGCAGCTGACGTCGGCGTACCACCACGTTGCCGTCATGGCTGACGGGCACCAGGGCTACGGGGTCCCGATCGGCGCAGTGCTGGCATTGCAGGAAGCCATCGCGCCGTACGCAGTGGGCAACGACATCGGCTGCGGCATGGCGCTGATGCTGACCGACATCACGCGCAGCGAGTTCCTGCGACCGGTGACGACGCGCAGCGGAGCCGCGAGTGCGAGCGCGCGTGACGACGTCATGGGATGGGTCCAGTCGTCCGTGCCGTCGGGGCACGAGCCGCTCCACGCGACGCGGGCCGATGCGGCGGTCGACACGCTGCTCGACGAGGCCTTCGACGCGCTCGAGGACGCGTCGGCCGCGAGCGGATTGCCGCTGTCGAGCAGCCAGTCGACCGACCCGGGATCGGGCCACGAGCTGACGCGGGCGGCGTTCGTGGATCGCGGGCGATCGCATGCCGGCACACTGGGCGCGGGCAACCACTTCGTTGAGGTGCTCGCGGGGCCGGACAACGACGTGTGGGTGCTCGTGCACTCGGGCTCGCGCGGCGTCGGGGGCCTTGTCTGCGCCAACTTCCACCGCATGGCACTCGCGCACAGCGCCACCATCGCTCCCCTGCCCGACCCGGGTCTCGCCTGGCTGCCCATCCACACCGGCGGTGGGAACGTGTGGTCGCGCGTCGGTTCCGGTTACGAACGTGCCCTGCGCGCAACGCTCGGGTACGCGGAGGCGAACCGCGGGCGCATCCTCGACACGGTCACCGACCTCCTCGAGCGGCGCTTCCCCGGCTGCACGCACCGCGACCGAACGATCGACATCCACCACAACGACGCGACCCTCGAAGAGCACTTCGGCCAACGCGTTTGGGTACACCGCAAGGGCGCGGTGAAGGCGGACCACGGCGCAACGACGATCACGCCAGGATCCATGGGCACCGCGACCATCGTCGGCCGCGGCCTCGGGAACGCCGATTCGTTCCGGTCGTGCAGCCATGGCGCGGGCCGTGTGCTGAGCCGGGGGCGGGCACGACGGGAGCTCTCGTTGCAGACGGAGCTCGCCAAGGTCGCGTCGGCCGGCGGCAAGGTCTTCGCGGCCGGGCGTGAGGCGGTACTCGACGAGATGCCTGGCGCATACAAGGATCTCGACGCCGTGATGGCGCACCAGTCCGACCTGGTGGAACCAGTGCTGCGCCTCACGCCGCTTGCGACCTACAAGGGCGCCGAACGCGCGCGCCGGCGCGGGCGGCGGCGTCCCGCAGACGAGCGCTGACGCCGATCGACTGATCTCAGCGGGTCGAGCACGGCACTCCGCGTGTTGAATCCAGCTCCCGCGGGGTAGGAATTCTGGGATGACCGACCACGACCACGACGGAGATCCACGCGCTTCGGGTCGCACGCTCGACGACGAGGGTGTGCCCGACCTCGAGGGGCCGTTGCCCGAGAAGGCCGCGACGGGTGACCCGCAAGAAGGGGTGTCGCCACCCCGCGACCATCCCGCGTCGTTCGACTACGGCGTGACTGAGGAGGAAGACCGGCGTGGCGAGCCGATCTCGGTACGGGTCGCGCGCGAGGAACCGGACGAGCTCGATCCCGAGGCCGACGACCCGGGCGTCGAACTTCTCGACGAGGCGTCGATCGAGGGCCTCGGTGACGACGCGGAGCTCCTCGGCGAAACCGAGCCCGAGGAGCTCGAGGGTCTCGGTGCCGAAGACGCGGCCGTGCACGTCCGGGACATGGCGCCCGGCGGCGTGTCAGGTCCCGACTCCTACGTGTCCGGCCTCGACCCGCTCGACGAGATCGACGAAGGCGACGACGAGGTCGACCCGAACGATCCTGAGCTCTGAGGCACGTCCGCACCGTTTCGTCGGATCACAGGCCTCGTGCAATTCCCGCCCAGGTATCGTGGTTCGCCCGCCCTCGTAGCTCAGCGGATAGAGCATCGGCCTCCGGAGCCGTGTGCGCAGGTTCGAGTCCTGCCGAGGGCGCCGACGAAGGTCCTGGTCACAGCGTTGCTGACGATCCTTCTGCTCCTCCGTCCTCTGGATTGTCAATCCGGCTGTCAATCCAACCGGGGTGTAGCGGCCCTTGGGACGAGGAGGAGGAGAGCAACCAACCATGGCCGGACACATGCGCCAGCGCGGCAACAACTCGTGGCAGCTTCTTGTCCACGTCGGAACCGACGAGACGGGGAAGAAGCGCTACGCATCGCGGACGTTTCGGCGGAACGAAGCGTCAGGCGGAACGGGCACTCGCAGAGTTTGTTTCCGAGGTCGCGAAGGGCACGCTCGTGGCAAGCGGCCCGGTGTCCGTGCATCAGGTTGTCGAGGCGTGGCTTGCCGCTAAGACACCCCGCATCTCGCCCGTCGACAGGTGAGCCGGTATCGAGAGTCGCTCAAACACATCATCCCGGTTCTCGGCACCACGCCGGTCGCCCGGCTGCAGGCTCGAGACATCGAGGACTTCTATGGTGCGCTCTACCGGGGGGCCAGTCGGGATCGTCGATCGGCGAGGTGCATTGGGCTATGCGCCAGTCGCTCGCATGGGCGAAGCGCCGTGGATATGTCGCGACGATTGCGACCGACGGAGTGGAGTTGCCGCCACTCGGTGAAAAACCGCTCAGCCCACCCCTGTCAGAAGACGTTCGGAGACTCGTTGAGCACGCGCTTGGGGCGGAGCCTGATTTCGGCACGCTGCTCGCCGTGATCGCGTGGACCGGATGTCGGCGTGGTGAGGTGTGTGGCTTGCGGTGGAACGACATTGACTTCGTCGGCGCGACGGTGACGTTCCAGCGAGCGATCGCCGCCATTCCGGGTGGAAAGCTCGAGAAGACCACCAAGACGGGCGAAGCGCGTCGAATCGCGATCGGACCCGCCACGGTCACGCTGTTGGAAGCGCACCTCGAGCGCTATCGGGAGCGCGCAGACCAATGCGGCATTTAACTCCAACAGTCAGCGTTCGACGCGCCCGTGTCGATAACGCCTCCCTGCCGCGTCGGCGATGCCGGTGCCCTGCTCCGAGATCAGCTCAAACCTCCAATTTTTTTTGACGATCGGGTGTGATCGATCGGACGATGTAAATGGTCGCTGATTGGTTCTCGCACTGCCGCGGCGCCGGCCTCATCGCAGCAACCGCACCGCGGGAACGGATCATGGGGTGCCGAGTGCAGCTTCGGTGGCTAGGTCGGCCGGGTAGAACAGCTCGACCGCGAGCTCGGCAAGGGTGATGTCCTGGGGGGTGCCGAACGACGTGAGGGTGGTGAAGTACGAGTGGAGGACGCCACCGACTTCGAGTTGCCAAGGGATGAGCAGTGCCGGGGGTTCATCGATCGCTGACCGGTGACGCCAGTTACTCAGGGCGGCGACGTTGGGATAGCCGGTCACCTCTTCCTCGAGCCGTGCCGCGTCCGGGTCGCCAGTGATCACCACGAGGCGGTGCAGGTGGCCGAGGAGGTACGCGGACCACTCCGCGAAGTTGTGCGTGCGGCCGGCGAGCCCGTCGGGGTGCAGGCTGACCCGGAACACGTTGGTCGGCGGTCCGATTAGCTCGTCCGGGACGCCGTCGACCATCCGCCAGGCGGGCTCGTTCGACAGGACCGAGTTCCACTGCCGGTCGATGACGACACCCGGGTACGGCGAGTGGCTGTCCAACAGTTGCTTCAGAGCATCTCGCATCCGGGTCATGGCGGGGTCCCCGAGTGCCGTCTCCTGGTAGCGGGGGGCGTAGCCGGCGGCGAACAACAGCGCGTTTCGTTCACGCAAGGGAATCTCCAGCCGCTCCGACAGGGCGAGGAGCAGCTCCGGGCTCGGCTTGGACCTTCCCGTCTCGACAAAGCTGAGATGCCGCGGCGAGACACCGGTGTCCAGCGCGAGGTCCATCTGGCTCCGGCCGCGCCGCAGCCGCCACTCCCTGACCAACGGTCCAGCGGTGACGCCCACCGATGAACGCTACGTCGACTCCGACGCGACCCTGCGGTCGGTCGGGCAGGCGCGGCCCGTCACGGTCACCGGGCACCGGGGAAGAGGACCTTGGCCATCGCCGTCCGATCGGCGGCGCCGACGGAGCTCGGCCGCCCGGCCGTGATGCCCCCGTCGACCGCGACGTCCTGGCCGGTAATGAATGCTGCGGCGTCACTCGACAACCACAGCGCCGCCGACGCCACGTCGCTCGGTTGCCCGACCCGCCGAATCGGCTGCCACGACTCGAGGCGAGCGTTGAACACCTCTTCGAGCGCCCCAGCGGAGCGATCGGCCTCGCCGGCGTCGATCCCGGCACCCTTGGCGAAGGTGCCGGTGAGGATTGGGCCGGGCGAAATGCTGTTGACCCGCACCCCGTGCTCGGCCAGTTCGACCGCCGCGCTGCGGGTGACCTGGAGCACGGCCGCCTTGGCGGCGGAGTAGTCGAGGAAGGTCCATCCGGCGAGCTGGCCGCCGATACTGGCGACGCTGACGATACTGCCGGCGCCCTGCGCCACCATGATCGGCGCGGCGTGCTTGATCGCTGCGACCACGCCCCCTACGTGCACCGCCAGCGTGTGCTGCAGCCGGTCGAGATCGACGGCGGAGAAGCCGGCGGGGGAACCGCCTTCCCCGGCGCTGGTCACCAGACAGTCGAGGCGGCCGAACCGGTCAACCGCGTAGGAGACCATGGCGGCCACGTCGGCTTCGACGGTGACGTCGACGCGCACGAAGGCCGCGTGGTCGCCGAGTTGCGCAGCGAGGCGCTGGCCGACTTCCTCGCGCCGACCGCCGATCACGACCTGCGCGCCTTCCTCGGCAAAGAGCTCCGCGGTGCGAGCGCCGATCCCGCTGGTGCCACCGACGACGATGGCCACCTTTCCGTCGAGAACACCCACGTTCTGCTCCGATCGCTTCCGGGAGGCGAGACCGCCTGCCTCGGACCGTACGCAGCAAGGATCGGTATGGCGATTACCCGTTGGGTAGTCGCCGTCTCGCGCCGCCGAGGTCGCACGCCACTACCTGAGACGTAGTCGCTGCCCGTCGGAGAAGGGCGCACAGTGGCGTACGCAACCAGCGGACAGGGAGCCAGGCGATGTCACTGTTCGAAGCCGACACTGCCGTCCAGCCAACGGGCAATGGGTGTTTCGCAGCGAGCGTCACCGACCGTTGGGATGGGCTCGCCGGCCGACCGTTGGGTGGCTACGTCCTGGCCATCGCACTGCGAGCCCTGCGCGAGGTGATGCCGGTCCCGGACCTGTTAGTCGCATCGGCCTTCTTCCTTAACCCGGTGGGTCCCGGTCCGGTGCAGCTGCGCACCGAGCTCACCCGGGTCGGTGGGCGCACCGCGACCGGTCAGGTCCGGCTCCACCAGAACGATGCCGAGGCGCTGCGCGCCATGGCGACGTTCTCGACGTCGTCGTTGTCGGGCGGCCAGAACCTCATGCTCGGCTCCAACCCCGACCTGCCGCCGCCCGACAAAGCGATCGACATGCACGAGGGCGGGGTTCGGCCCACCGCGCCAATCGCCGACCGAGTCGAATACCGGCTCGGCGCACGCGAGGAGCCACCGACGCCGGGGAGCCGTCCGGCGACCTCGCTGGTGTGGATGCGTCTGACCGAGGGCGGCGGTGACGACCTGTTCGCCATCCCGTTCCTCGTCGACGCCGCGCCTCCTGCGGTGATGAAGCTCGGTGCGACCACCTCCACCACCATCGAGCTGTCCCTGCACGTGCGCGCCAAGCCCAACTCGGAGTGGTTCGCGTCGCGGGCGACGACCAGCTACGTCATCGACGGGTACCACGACGAGGACTTCGAGCTGTGGGACGCGTCCGGTCGCCTCGTGGCCCAATCCCGCCAGCTCGCCCGACTCCCGAAAAGCGAGCCGATCGCCATCGGCGACGTCGGCGATCGACTGACGCCCAGCTAGCTGCCGTCCCCATCCTGAACCCACCCCTGTTCTGAACCGGCCCTGTTCTGAACCGAGGAGTACACCATGCGCCCAATCGCTGATCTCGTGGACGACTACGTCGCCGCCTGGAACGAGCTCATCGCCGAGCGTCGGCACGCGGCGCTTCGGCGGCTCTACGCGTCTGACAGTCGGGTCGTCACCGCCAACAGCGACTCGCGCGGCATTGACGAGGTCGTCAAGCATGTCGACGATGTCGTCGCCGCCTTCATCGGTCCCGACAAGCACCGATTCCGCGAGGCCGGAACGGCGAGCCACCACGACTGCGTGCTGCTGCGGTGGGAGATGGTCACTCATCCATTTCAGAGGGAGCTGCACCTGGGCCGCGGCAACGAGCTCGCCGACTGGGGCATCAACACCCTCGTCCTCGACACCGACGGACGCATCGCAACCGACCTCCAGTTCGTCGCCCCGCCGCAGTCGCGGTCATGACCGTCGACGCCGTGGACTCATCGCCGCCAGCCGGCACCCGCGTCGATCGTGAAGCAGCTGCGCGTGCGGTGCTCCCGCGCCGGCGACGTAATCGGACCACAACCACGCCAGGGCGAGCGCTTCCCGCGCTCATGGCCGGCACCTTCCTCATCGTCCCGGACTTCTTCATCGTCAATCACCGTGCTGATGACGATGGCGGCGTCGGTCACCCTCGTGCCGGCGATCATGGGCTTCGCCGGCACCAAGCTGGCGGCGAAGGACCCCAAGCGTGTCCATCACCGCGAGACACTCGCCTTCCGCTGGAGCCGCAGGGTGTCGCCGAGGACGAGCAGGGACTCGCTTCGGGGATGGTGAGCACCGCCCTGCAGATCGGCGGCGCGTTCGGCGTGGCCATCCTCGTCTCGGTCGCCAGCGCCACCAGCGGTGACAAGACCCCTGCGCCGGCGCTCGTGGACGGCTACCAGGCCGCGCTCGTCGCCGGCGCCGCGCTCGCTGCGCTCGGGTCACTGATCGCAAGCGCGCTCGCGCTGGCCGGTAGAGCACGGGCGGTGCGCGCCGCAGAGACGCCGATGACCGACCTGCCCCAGGCCGAGAGAGGAGAGATCGTATGAGCACCAGCAACGTCAGCGAAGATCCCGCCCCCGAGACGGGCGCGCTGCCCTATTCGCTCGCCGGTCAGAAGGTACTCGTCGCCGGCGGCGGCCACCACATGGGCCTCGCTGTTGTCCGCGCGGTGGCCGCAGCCGGGGCGACTGTGGTGGTCATCGGCCGTGACCGTGCTCGCAGCGAGCGCGCTGCCGAGCTGGCCATGGCCGATGGGGCCCAAGAGGCGGTATCCGAGCAGTGTGACGTCTCCGATGCTGGCGCGGTCGAGGCGCTCCTCGAACGTCACGCGGGCTTCGACCACCTCGCGATCACGATCAGCACCGGCGGGTCCGTTACAACGATCGACGCCACCCCAGTGGAGGCGGCCCGCGAGCCGTTCGACAACCGCTTCTGGCCGACATACGGCTTGCTCCACGCCGCCTCCAGGCACATCGCCCCCGCAGGCTCGATCGCCTTCACGTCGGGCTCAAGCGGCCGCCGCCCGCAGGTCGGCCTGGGGATCTACGGCACCCTTCACGCGGCGCTCAACATGCTCGCGCTCGCGGCGGCGATCGAGCTCGCGCCGCTGCGCGTCAACGCAATCTCGCCCGGAGGCATCGGGATCGGCCGCACCCGTCAACTGATCCCCCATCCCGGCGAGGTGCGCGACTTCGGCGCCATGGCCGTCGCCCTGATGGTCAACCCGGCCGTCACCGGCGTCGTGGTCGACGTCGACGGCGGCGAGTTCCTCGGGCAGATCAGCGACCGATGAGGGAAGCGGCCATCATCCCCACGCACCCAGCCCCCTCGCAATGGACGAAACGGGGGGCGCATTGCCCGCTCCTCTCGGCGTGCTCGCTTTCGGACACCGAGCCCCGCCGTCAGCACCGCAAGCCGCCCTGCCACGCCGTGACTATCTAGACGACCTGGGACGGGCGTGCCGAACTCGTTGCGGTCTGCACGGACTGGAAGAGCCACAACCCACGGACCAAGAAGCACACGTCGGCGCGTCAAGACGACGGTGCCGAGGTCCCGACCCCGAGCGGGAGCGACAGGAGGCACGCTGCTACTGGACTCGGCGGCGGGGCGAGTTCCTCGCCAGCGTGCTCGGCGGCAGGGTCAACAAGACCGCGGTCGTGGACACCGCTCTGCGCACCCTCATTGGGGGAAGCCGGCGCAAACGCGACCCGCCGCGCCGCTCAACTCCTTGGCCTCGCCGCCCGCGACGAGGCTGGGTACGAGAACTGGAAGCGGGCCCTCGTCGCACGCCACTGAGAGCAACGCGACTCTCGTCCGGGTCGCCGCAGCCGTGAGCGCCGCGCACGGCGAAGAAGCGCTGCGGGGCGGGCACGACAGGCACCGACATACCAAACCCTGCTCCAAGGGATCGGCGACGCGGCGGACGACGGCGCGTTCCCGGCCAAGGATGGGGCGAGCGCCGAGGCGCCCGCACCCGCCGCATAGCCCATCACCCGCACCGGGACTCATGGGCGTCCTCGCTGCGGCGGGGCGCCCTCTTCGCGTCCCGACACCAGCGCCGACGACGAGCCGTGTGCGCAGGTTCGAGTCCTGCCGAGGGCGCCTCTCGAAAATTGTCCTGACGTGCGCGGAAAGTCGTGGTCAGAGCGAGGTGCAGAGTGACCGCCACTACCGCGTGACACGGTCTTCACGCCGATCTTGGCCTCCGACTCAAGATCCGTCGACTCTTCACCGAACTCTTCGCGAATCAGTGATATGGCGCAACCCCTGATCGTTCCGTTACGCTGCGTGGTCAGACAACCGCTGGACGTGGCAGGTGTCCGTGCGCCACTCCTCCATTCGTCAAGTCGGTATCTGTCACGTGTCTGGCGGATACCGTCGTGGCGTCATCGTCGAACTCGCGCGTGCGGGTATCGCTGTAGTCGACGTCGACCGAAAGGACGTCCGCCGGTGGCTTACTGACGCTCCGTCCGCTGTGTTGCTCTTCAGCATTGATGTGCCCTCGGACTGTGAATGGCTGCAAGAGCTGCTGTGCGAAGCGCCGACTGCAACAGCGATTGCACTTGTGTCCCCACTCTCGAGTTCGACGGCCGGTTCCGCGATCAGCGCAGGGGCGAGTGGCGTGCTGGACCGGGACGGCGATCCCGCCGGGTGGGCCGAGGTTGTGGCGCTGGCGAGGCGCGGCGTGGTGTCATTCCTCGGCGACGAACTGCGCGTGCTTGTGCGCGACAAACAGACCTATCCCGCACTTGTCAGTGAGGACGTGGAGCTCCTTCGCGCTCTGGTTGCGAATGTGCCGATGGAGAAAATGGCGATGCAGTTTGGACACTCGGTGCGAACAATGCATCGGCGCCTAAAGTGTCTTTACTGTCGGATGGGAGTGCAAGACCGCGGCGACGCCATCCGCAGCGCCTTCACACGGGGTCTTGCCGAAACCGATAACGAACAACAGGCGAAGTCGCTATCGCTTGAACGCGGCACCTGATGCAGTCATTAGCGGCAGGCGCGCCGACGCTCCAAGCGCGGTTCGGAGTCTCCGACCAACGCAAAGCACTGTTCTGCGCTAAAAGACGCGGAAGGCTGCCACGCGCCTGCCAAGAGTGACGGTCGTGTGCCGAAATTGTCAGCGACATGCCATGCCTCTCCATCGTAACTTCAGCCGTGAAAGCGAGCTACGAATACATATTGGCAGAGGAGCAAAGCCCAATGAGGGCGCTATGGCCATGACCTTCGCTGGCCGAGCGCCGTTCTCCAAGGTGTCGGCTCACAATGTGGTTTGGCGCGAGCGTTCGTTACCGCAAGCGCAATAGTCAGGTTTGGTGGCAACAAGCCTTTTGCGTTCACAACTGCTTGCAATCTGAACGGCTCCGCGCAGGATGAAAGGTTCAGTAGAAGCAGGCGGCGTTTCGCTGGCGCCAGGGGGATGTTCGATGATCCGGGATACGTCAATGCGGGCCCTCGTTCTGGCAGCGGTAGTAGCGCTCGCGACCCTTGCCGTGGTGGCGCCCGCAGCAGCGAGCCCTTCGGTCATCAACGTCACGGTGACGAGCGGCGACGGCGGGACGACCGCCGGCGAAGATGTCGGGTCCGACCAGGCCGAAGACCTCGCCGAGGACATCGGCTGCGCCTGCGATCTGACCCAGGACGAGTCGGTACGTCGAGGAACCGGTCTCGAGCCGGCGCCGGCGGCCGCCCCGCTCACCACTGTCGGCAGCTCGCCCGGCGGGGGCCAGGATGTCGGCGGGTCCAACGGTGGACGCGCGGGCAACGTCGGCTCGATCGACGCGACGATCACCGCGAGGAACAGCATCGAGACCGGTGATGCGAACAGCGGGGCGGCCAGCGCAGTCGTCAACTACTCCGACAACAGCAGCTCGCTCACCAACAACTACGGCGTTCTGAGCACGCGGATCACCAGCGTGAGCGCCTTGCCTCGGGCGGAGTTCTCCCTCTCCTTGTCCTCCGAACCCGCCGAGCCCGTCGAACCTCCCGAACCCGTCGAACCTGCCGTGGCCAATACACCGTCGACCGCCGCGACCGGTTTGTCCTCGGCCAGCACACGGTCGACCAGGGCCGCGACCGGTTTGTCCTCGGCCAGCACACCGTCGACCTTGGCCGCGACCGGCTTGCCCTCGGCCAGCACTTCGTCGACCATGGCCGCGACCGATGTGCCCTCGGGCGACGCGGTCGTCGGCATTGCTCCGACCGACGGCGGGTATTGGATTGCCCGTGCAGACGGCAGGGTGACTGCGGTCGGCTCCGCCCAGTTCTATGGCTCGATGTTGGGTGGCACCTCCAGCTCGCCGATCGTGGGCATCGCCGCCAGGCCAGGCGGCGGCGGCTACTGGCTCGCCCGAGCGGATGGCGCCGTGTTCGCCTTCGGCGCCGCGAAATTCCACGGCGACGCCCGCTACTGGCCGTCGCAGTACCCGGTCGTCGGCATCAGCAGCACGCCAAGCGGCGCCGGCTACTGGCTGGTCGCGGCCAACGGCGGGGTCCTCGGCTTCGGGGACGCGGTGAGGGGCGCGACGGGCTGATCGTTTCCGCTCGGCGAGAGGACTGCGGTCGAGCGCTCATCGGGAGCATCCGATGTTGCCCAATCGGTGGCGGTCGACGTGTCACGTCGACGGGCGGAAGCGTGGGAGCAACTCCCGTTGGCAGAAGTCGAGGAAGCCGGCCTGGTTCGGTCCGACCTGGTGCAGGTAGACCCTCGTGTACCCGGCGGCGACGAGGCGGTGGATCGCACGGAGGTGCGCGTCGGGATCCGGGCCGCACGTGATGCGCTCGGCGACGTCTTCCTCCGTGACGAGTTGGACGGCGGCCGCGAAGTCTTCGGGGCGCGCGAGCTCGGTCAGCAGTCGAGCCGGCAGGCCCACGACCGGCCACCAGCGGTGCGCAGCGCGACGCGCCTCCTCCTCGGTCGGCGCCCAGCACAGGTGGAGTTGCGCGAGACACGGCTTGCCCACGCCTCCGACGGCCTCGAACGTGCCGACGAGGCCCGGATCAGGGTCCAGGGCGAGCATCCCGTCCCCCTGTTCTCCTGCTAGCCGGGCGGCGTCCTTGCCATTGGCCGCGATGACGACAGGAGGCGCAGTGTCGGGGCGCGTGAACAGCTGCGCCCGGTCCACGGTGAAGAAGTCGGCGCTGCGGGAGACCGATCTGCCCGACCAGAGGGCGCGGATGATCTCGAGTGCCTCGGAGAGTGCGTCCTGTCGCCGACTTGGCGCCGGCCAGCCTTGATCGGCGACGTGCTCGTTGAGCCGCTCGCCGGTGCCGAGCCCGAGGAAGAACCGACCCGGCATCATCGTCTCGATGGTCGCTCCCGCCTGCGCGATCGTCACCGGGTGCACACGGTGTAGCGACGTCGTGACGCCGGTACCGACGCGCAGCGCCGAGGTGCGGCAAGCAATCCCGCCGAGCGTCGACCAGACGAACGGGCTGTGCCCTTGGACCGGCAGCCACGGCGCGAAGTGGTCGGAGATCATCGCGGTGCGGAAGCCCGCGCGTTCCGACGCCACCGCATTCGCGACGAGGGTCGAGGCCGGGTGCTCCTCGCTCGAGAGCCAGTACCCGAGCTCGACTGGCTGTTCCGAGTCGAGGGCCCGGGTCGTGTTAGTGCTGCCCATAGAGGTCGGGACGTTCGATGATGCCGACGAGCACCCCGTCGAAATGCGTAACCAGGACGTAGGTCCGATCGTCCCGGCGCATGCTCTCGGAGAGCTCTGCCGCCGTGATGCTCGGGCGCACCGTAGGCGCCGCCGGCTGCAGGACTTCCGCGATGGGCGTATCGGCGGGCAAGTGGCGCACGTCGCTCCGCACGACTCCGAGCACGACGTCGGCGTCGTCGGTGACGACGCACAGATCGGCGTCGCCCGTGAATCGGTCGCGGAGATCACCGACGGTTTGCGAGAGCGCGCACGTGGCGACCGGACGCGCGATCGCGCCCGCACGGCTCGACGCGGGCTTGTTACCCTCGACCGGCAGGCCCTGCGCCATCCACGCCACCTTGCTCGTGGCGTAGTCGTACACGTCGGTGAGGCCGAAGGCCTCGATCAGGTGCGCGGCGCGCGCGCTGAGGTCGCACTCGTGGTCGTAGCAGTACACGACGACCGGACGGCTCGGGTCGAGTTGCGCGATCGTACGCGCGTCGAGTTTCGCCATCGGAATGTTCCTGGCGCCGGGCAGGTGCTCGGTCGCGTAGGACTCCGCCGGGAGCACCTCCACGAGCTGCGCACCCTTCTCGACGAGCGCCTCGACGTCGGCAGTATCAACGTGCTTGGGCAATGCGACCGCCTCCCTCGGTACCGAAATCCGACCGATCAGTTGAGCCTCGTGAGCTCGGGCCGGAGCTTTCCTTTCCCAGAACCGGAAGAATCCCTCTTGGTTGTAGCCGACGACGTCATCGTGGCCTCCGTCTCCTGAAGAGGAACGGGCCCCCGGCGACCGAGGGCCCGTTCATCAATGGCAGGCAGCGCGCGTCAGCCGGACTGTCGGCGCGCCGCTTGCTTTGCCTCCTCGAAGTCCCGGCCCATCTGGTCCAACTGGTCGCTGCTGATCTCCTGCCGGGCCTTCGGAAGCATCTGGCTCTCTTCTTCGCTGACGTGATGCTGGATCGCTTGCTCGAGCTCGGACATGAGCTCGGCCAGATGCGACTCGTCGGTCGTGTTGCGGATCCGACCGATCAACTGACGCGCTTTCTTGTGCTCGTTCTCGGCTTCGCGTGCGAGTTGCTCGCCCTCGCTCAGCTGCCCAGCGATCACCGGATACACCGCGCGCTCTTCGCCGAACGTGTGCTTCGTGAGCTCGTCACAGATCTTCGTTGCCACGGCGCCATCTCGCGACGACTCGAAGTCTGAAAAGAGCTGCTCGACTTCGCGATGGTCATACTCGACGAGATCGACCACATCAGCCATGGTCGCTTCTCCTCCGAAACTGGGATGGGTATGCGTGTCAACGAGCTTTCCCGGCGAAGGAAAGACTTCAAACGAAACGCGTGGTCTCGCTCACGCGTCGTTCGCGCGGTCCTCTGCTCCGTTCGCGGTGCCCACGTCGAGCTCGAACCACACCGTCTTGCCGTCGTCCCGCATGTCGACGCCCCAAGCCGTGGACAGCGAATCGACGATCAGCAGGCCTCGACCAGCTGGATCGGCGGGAGCGGGATGCTGCACGGTCGGCACCTCGGTGCTGGCGTCGTCGACCTCGATCCGGAGGACCTTCCCGTCGGAGGTCGCCCGGAGGGTTCCGGGCGAGCCCAGGTGTCGGACCACGTTCGAGACCAGCTCACAACTGAGGAGCTCGGTGAGCTCGCCGAATCCGTCGAGCTCCCACGTGTGGAGCGCGGCGCGCAAGAACCCCCGGATCGTCTGCGGAGCCGTCACCGTTGCCGGGAAGTGCGTCTCCACGTACGGCATGTCGCCTCCGTGTGACCCTGCCTCCGCCGTCCTCCGCGCAAGAGTTCCCGCATGGCGGGACGCTGAAACTGCAACGCGCTACTGCGCGACTCTCCGTTTGATGTCCGCGAGGTTGTGCAGCCGCTCCTCGCTTCGCTCGAGGTCGATGGCCGTTTCTTGCTCGATGGCTGCGACCTGCCGGTCGAGCTCCTCGTGGCGGCTGGAACCGCCCGAGGCGTGACGGCGCCGCTGGTTCGCCGATGCGACGAGTGCTTTCGCCTTCGCCGTCACTTCATTGCCGATCTCGTCGATTTCGTCGGCACTCGCCCCGGGCATCGGATCCCCCCTTGTTGGCATTTCGCGTGCGATTCGTATGCCCCACCACGTCGGTGGACAAACCATCTGAAGCGGTGCATGCCACGTGGAGACACGGCGAGGTGTCCCGCGTGGTAGAACGCGTTCCAACATTGCAGGAGCGGGAAGGAGGCGGACCATGGACTACCGCCTGATCTCGTCGGATTCGCACCTGTCGTTGCCGCCCGGGTTCTTCGGGCGCTACCTGCCTCCCGAGCATCGCGACCACCCGTGGGTCAAGAAGGTGGAGAGCATGCAGAAGGACCAGCTGAAGATGGCCGGCATGGGCCTGGCGCACATGGCGGGGCGACCGTTCGAGGACTATCAGGAGAAGGACATCGACGAGTCCGACATCCGGCCGGGCGCGTTCGATCCCGAAGCGCGGCTCTCCGACATGGACCTCGACGGCGTCGACGCAGAGGTCTTGATCTCGGGCGGCGCCACGCCAACGGGTGAGGGGATCGACGTCGGGTTCCAGCGCGCGGTGATCCAGAGCTACAACAACTTCCTGTCGGAGTTCGCGTCGATGGCGCCCGAGCGGCTCATCGGCCCCGCGACCGTGCCGTTCCAGAACACGGAGCTCGCGCTCGAGGAGATGCAGCGCGCCGCCAAGCTCCCCGGCATCCGAGCGTTCCTGTTCGACGCGTTCCCGCAGATCCCGTACTGGGACGAGGCGTACGAACCGTTCTGGGCGATCGCGGACTCACTCGGGTACCCGATTCACTTCCACATCGGCCAGCCCCGCAGCAACGCGTTCACGATGGGCTCGCTCGCGCCCAACGAACAGGGCACCGCCCTCAGCTTCATCAGTCTGTCGCCGATCGGGCTCATGGAGACGATGGCGATCATCCTCTTCGCCGGCATCCCCGCGCGGTACCCGAACATCCACTTCGTGTTCACGGAAGCCGGCGCGTCGTGGCTGGCGTACTTCAAGGAGCGCGCAGACATCGTCTTCCGTCGTCACCGATTCTGGAGCCAGTCACCGCTCACCGAAGAGCCGAGCGTCTACATCGACCGCCAATTCCTCAACACGTTCATCGAGGACACGACGGCGATCCGGATCCGTCACGAGGTCGGCATCGGGAACATGATGTGGTCGACCGACTATCCGCATTCCGACTCGACCTGGCCGCACTCGCAGAAGTACATCGAGGAGGCATTCGCTGACGTCCCGGACGACGAGCGGCACACGCTCATGGCGGGCAATGCGATGCGCATCTACCGGCTGTAGCGCGCACCGCGAGCACCGCTTGCGCTAGCGGCGCAATCGCGCGTCATCTGACACGCCACGCGTTCCAGATGACGCGCGTTCACTTCCTCGACGCTTCCTCCGACCCGCTCGGATTGGAGGAGAGCAGTGAGGGATCGACGAGAGCGCGCCCTTGCCAAGATCGCCGGACGTCAGCACGAAACGTGGACGCTGCAGCAAGCGCTCGAGTGCGGCTTCTCGCGACCTGCGATACGACGTCGAATCCAGCGCGTGCAATGGGAGGAGATCGCGCCGCGCGTTATCGGCTTGCGCATGCGACGCCGCCAGACGATCGTCAACTCTTGAGCGCACAAGTCCGTGCGTTCGGTGGCGTCGCTTCCGGGCAAAGTGCGGCGGCTCTGTACGGCTGGATGCCGTTCCCCCGCGTTCCGGAGATCACTGTGGATCGAGCGGCGAGGAGGAAGAGCCACCGCTCGGTCCACATCACCGACGCGCTCCCACCTGAGGACATCACCTCGGCGCAGGGCATACGCGCAACGACGCCCGTCCGCACACTCATCGATCTCGGGACCTGGCTGCCTCGTGACCGCTTCGAGGATGTCTTCGACCAGGTGCTCGTCAGCGGGATGGCGGAGCCGCGCAGAATCGAGACCCGGGCACGACAGCTCGCGGCTCCGAGACGTGGCGGCTGTGGCGTTGTCCTCGCACTTCTGGCAGAGAGCCACCCGGAGCTGCGGCGCGCACGGAATGGATGGGAGGCGAAGGCGCTGCGCGCGGTCGGCAGGTTGGGACTTCCGCCACCGCGCGTGAACTACCGGGTGCGCGTCGGTGGACGAACCCGCTACATCGATCTCGCCTGGCCGGAAGAGATGGTCGCCGTCGAACTCGACGGCTTCGTCCCCCACTCCAACCGCGCCGTGTTCGAGGACGATCGCGTGCGCCAGAACGACCTCGTGGAGGCCGGCTGGGAGCCATACCGCGTCACGTGGAAGGCATTCACTCGCAACCCGCGCGACGCGTTCCGGCACGTCATCACGGCCCTGACGCGGCAATCGCGCGTCATATGACACGCCACGCGTTCCAGATGACGCGCGATTACGCGCTTCAGGTTGCAGGCAAGCGAGACAGCCGGGCGGGCTGGACGCCCACCCGGCTGTCCTGCGTCCGGCGAGCCGGGCCCCGATCCTGGATCCGGGGGAATCCGATCGAGTTGCTCGCCGGCGAGCCAGTGACCTCGCCGCTCCTCTCGCGCCAGGAGGAATACGGCGTGGCCAAGGCCACGGATTGCACGAAGACTGGTGCCGTCGTCACGCTGTGAGCTTGCCGATCACGGTCGGGTTGTTCGCGGTCACCGGGACGCCGCCGGCGCGTTCTTCGGTGATCGCGAGCGCGGTCGGCTTGTTCGCCGCTTCGAACGAGACCACAGAGGGACTCCGCCCCATCACGCCGAGCGACACGGTGTTGTTCGACCGCACACCCCAGAGCTGGTACGTGCGCCCGGGCGGGAGGGCCGGCAGCTTGCTCGTGAGATAGCCGGAGCCGTCCGGTAGCACGACGGCCCGCGCACGTACAGAACCGTCACTGTCGACGAGCTGCGCCCGGCGTGCGCCGGGCGTGTGTTCTGCCGCCTGCGCCAGTGCCGCGGTGTCACTCGTTCGGTCGGACCCGTCATCGTTGGAGAACACCAGGAACGCACCGAACACGAGCGCGACGATCGACGCGGCGACCGCGATCAGCTGCCACCTGCGCGTCTGCGACGAAGGACGCCGGGCGCCCGGGACGATGCGAGGTGGTGCCGGCGTCCCCGCGCTCGTCTGATCCTGGATCGCGAGCTCGAGCCGTTCCCAGACTCCCGGCGGCGGAGGGCCACCGGTGTGCGCGAGGTACGAGGCCGCTTGCTGCAGGTTGATCACTTCCGAACGCGCGTCCGGATCGGCGGCAAGAAAGTCGTCGATGGCGCGCCGTTCGCCCTCGTCGACCGCGTCGATTGCGTACGCGGCGAGGAGATCCTTGATCTCCTCGGGACTCAATTCACGATCCATGACTCGTCGATTCCTCGATCGAGCAGCTGCTGGCGCAGCCGCGTGAGGCCGGTTCGAATGCGGCTCTTCACCGTTCCCTCGGGTTGCCCGAGGATCCGGGCGACGTCGCGGTAGGTGTGCCCTCCGAAGTATGCGAGCTCGATGGCCTCACGTTCACCGTCCGAGAGCGCGTTCATCGCTTCGCGAACTTGCTCCGCAACGTTGAGGTCCCACGCTTCGAGGTCGACGTCGTAGTTCGCGACCATCGCGGCGCGCGTGGCTTTCTCTTCCCGCTCGCGCCGCCGAGCATCGGCCCGGAGGCGATCGACGCAGCGTGCGTGCGTGTCCATGAGCAGGAACGACCGCAGCGACCCACGCGCTCGGTCGAAGCGCTCCGGGTGTTCCCAGAGCCGCAGGAAGATCTCTTGCACCATCTCTTCGGCGACCGTTCGGTCCCAGAGCATCCGCTGGGAGAGACCGAAGACGGCACCGGCATGGCGACGGTATGCCTCCGCGAGCGCGTCCGGGAGGTATCGCGCCACGGCGATCACGAGACCGACGTCGTCGGTCTGCGCATAGGTCGAGGCTTCCGCCACGACCAGTGTTCGGCACCGCCCCCCTCCAGGGATGACATTTGTCGAGCAAAAGGGCGGCCGGTCTCCGACCCCGTGACGGAGGCGGCCGACCGAGCTTCTATCCTCGTGACGTGGCAGATGAACCCACCAACCAGGCTGACCGCGAGCGCGTGCAGGCCGAGCTCGTCGACGCGGCCGAAAAACCAGGCGCCCAGGCCGACACACCGGGTCGGGCCGGAGGCGATGGGCAGGCCGAGGACGGCGAGCAGGTCACCAGCCCCACGAAGCTGATCCGCATCGCGTCGATGGTGCGCACGATGCTCGACGAGGTTCGCCGGGCGCCCCTCGACGATGCCGGCCGGCGCCGCCTCCGTGAGATCCACGAGCGATCGCTCGACGAGCTGGAGAGCGTGCTGTCCCCCGACCTGCAGCAGGAGTTGGGTGAGGTCGTGTTGCCGCTCACGGGTGAGGCCCCGAGCGAGTCGGAACTGCGACTCGCGCAAGCCCAGCTCGTGGGTTGGCTCGAGGGACTGTTCCACGGCATCCAGGCCACGATGTTCACTCAGCAGGCCATGGCGCAGTCGCAGTTCGAGGAAATGCGACGGCGACGCGCGCTCGAGCCCGGCATGATGGGCGGCCAGCAGCCCTCGCCGAGCGGATATCTCTAAATGGCCGACTGGTCACCTCAGAGTTGGCGTGAGTTCCGCGCCGCGCAACAGCCTGTCTGGCCCGACGTGGCCGCCCTCGAGCGCGCGCTCGACGAGCTCCGCGCGCTCCCTCCCCTCGTGTTCGCCGGCGAGGCGCGCAGCCTCACCGGCGCGCTCGGTGAGGCCGTCGCCGGGCGGGCGTTCGTGCTGCAGGCTGGTGACTGCTCCGAGTCGTTCCACGCGTTCTCCGCCAACGCGATCCGCGACAAGCTGAAGGTGATCCTCCAGATGGCCGTGGTGCTCACGTACGGGAGCGGCGTGCCCACCGTGAAGATCGGCAGGATCGCCGGCCAATTCGCCAAGCCGCGGTCGGCGCCCGTGGAAGCGCGCGAGGGCGTGGAGCTGCCGTCGTTCCGCGGCGACATGGTGAACGCCTTCGCGTTCGACCACGACGAGCGCCGCCCGGATCCGTCGCGACTCGTCCGCGCGTACCACCAGTCCGCGTCCACCCTGAACCTGCTCCGGGCGTTCGCCAAAGGTGGGTTCGCCGATCTGACGCGCGTCCACGCCTGGAACCTCGAGTTCCTCGACACGAGCGTCGAAGGACGCCGCTACGAGGCGCTGGCGGCCGAGATCGACCGCGCGTTGCGGTTCATGGCTGCATGCGGCATCGATCTCGACACCGAGCTCCAGCTGCACCAGGTCGACTTCTACACGTCGCACGAGGGCCTCATCCTCGGCTACGAAGAGGCGCTGACGCGTCTCGACAGCCTGACCGACCAGTGGTACGACTGCTCGGCGCACCTCCTCTGGATCGGCGAGCGCACGCACCAGCTCGATGGAGCGCACGTCGAGTTCCACTCCGGCATCGAGAACCCGGTCGGGGTGAAGATCGGACCGTCGGCGACGGCCGAGGAGCTCCTCGCGCTCTGCGAACGCCTCAACCCGGAGCACCGGCCCGGCCGCCTCACGTTCGTCAGCCGGATGGGTGCCAGCCAGGTCGCCGAGCGGCTTCCACCGCTGTTGCGGGCGGTTCGTGACAGCGACCAACCGGTGCTGTGGATCTGCGATCCGATGCACGGCAACACGTTCCAGCACGCAAGTGGCTACAAGACCCGCCACTTCGACGACGTGATGCGGGAGCTCCATGGCTTCTTCAACGCGTGCGACGACGCCGGCGTCTGGCCGGGAGGCGTGCACGTCGAGCTCACCGGCGACGACGTGACCGAATGCCTCGGCGGCTCGACCGCGATCGGCGGGAGCGATCTCGAGCATCGCTACGAGAGCGAGTGCGACCCGCGGCTCAACGCGCGCCAGTCGCTCGACCTGGCGTTCCAAACCGCCGAGCTTCTCCGCCGGTAAGCGGGAGGCTGGCCACTTCGCGCGTTCCGCGCGCGACCATGGGGACATGACGCGCTTCGACGAGCTGGGCCCCAACTCCGGTCTGGTGGAGGAGCTGTACCAGCGGTACCTCGAGAACCCGTCATCGGTCGACGAGCACTGGCGCGCGTACTTCTCCGGAGCGGCGTCGGCGCCGAACGGCGGCGCCACAGAGGCCGAGACCGCGCCCACGCCGGCCCCGGCTCCTGCGCCCCGGCCCGGGCCCCTCGTGCTCGACGGCGACGAGCCGGAACCGTTGCGGGGCTCGGCGGCGCGCGCCGCCGAGAACATGGAAGCGAGCCTCACCGTCCCCACCGCCACGTCGGTCCGCGCGATGCCAGCGAAGCTGCTCGAGGTCAACCGCCAGATCCTGAACAACCAGCTGGCGCGCACCGGCGCGGGCAAGGTCAGCTTCACGCATCTCATCGCGTACGCCGTCCTCCGCGCCCTCGCCGACTTCCCGACGCTCAACGCGTCGTACGCACAGGAAGACGGCAAGCCGGTGGTGGTGCGCCACGAGCACGTGAACCTGGGTCTCGCCGTCGACGTCCAACGGCGAGACGGCACGCACTCCTTGCTCGTCCCGAACGTCAAGCAGGCCGACACCCTCGACTTCGCGGCCTTCTGGCACGCGTACGAAGCGATCATCGGGAAGGTGCGCGGTGGGACGATCGCGCCCGAAGACTTCGCCGGCACGACGTGCACCATCACCAACCCGGGGATGATCGGCACCGTCCACTCCGTGCCGCGGCTGATGCCCGGGCAGTCGTTCATCCTGGGCGTGGGCTCCATCGGCTACCCGGCCGAGTACGAAGGCGCCGATCCCGCCACGCTCGCCCAGCTCGGCGTCAGCAAGGTGACGACGCTCACGAACACCTACGACCACCGAATCATCACCGGCGCCGAGAGCGGCGAGTTCCTTCGCCGGATCCACGACCTCCTGCTCGGAGCCGACGGCTTCTACGACGACGTGTTCGCGAGCCTGGCAATGCCCTACGAACCGGCGCGCTGGAATCCCGATCGCAGCGCGCTCGCGGACCCGGCGACCCAGCACGAGAAGGTCGTGCAGGTGCACTCGCTCATCAACATGTACCGCGTGCGA
Source organism: Actinomycetota bacterium (assembly GCA_046727575.1). Lineage (GTDB taxonomy): Bacteria > Actinomycetota > Acidimicrobiia > IMCC26256 > DASPTH01 > DASPTH01. The sequence goes on along the minus strand of JBKPCV010000020.1, from coordinate 12,966 downwards.
GGTCACCTCATCGCCAACCTCGACCCGCTCGGTCGCCGTCCCCCACACACGCATCCGGAGCTCGACGTCACCCACTACGGCCTGTCCATCTGGGACCTCGACCGCGAGTTCCCCGTCGGCAATCTCGGCGCCGGCCACTTGCCACAGAAGGTCCTGCCACTGCGAGAGATCCTGAGCGTCCTGCGTGATGCGTACTCGCGAACCGTCGGCGTGGAGTACATGCACATCCAGGAGCCGGACCAAAAGGAGTGGATCCAGGAGCGGGTCGAGGGCACCCAGCTCAACCTGTCCTCCGACGAGAAGCACCGAATCCTCGAGCGCCTCGACGCGGCCGAGGCGTTCGAGCGTTTCCTGCACACGAAGTACCTCGGGCAGAAGCGCTTCAGCCTGGAAGGTGCGGAGACGCTCATCCCGATGCTCGACGCGCTGTGTAGCGACGCCGCGGACGCCGGCATGTCGGATGTCGTGCTCGGGATGACCCACCGGGGCCGGTTGAACGCGCTCGCCAACGTGCTCGGCAAGTCGTACGAACAGATCTTCCGAGAATTCGAGGGCGAGCTCGACCCGGCGAGCGCGCAGGGCTCGGGAGACGTGAAGTACCACCTCGGAACCACGGGCAAGCACCAGTCGCCCGCGGGCGCGGAGATCGGGCTCACGCTGGCGGCGAACCCGAGCCACCTCGAAGCCGTCGACCCGGTCGTCGAAGGCATGGCGCGGGCGATCGGCGACGCACGATCTGACGACAACCGGAACCTGGTGCTCCCGCTCCTCGTACACGGCGATGCCGCCTTCGCCGGCCAAGGCGTGGTCGCGGAGACCTTCAACCTCTCCGAAGTGCCCGGCTACGAGGTCGGCGGCACCGTGCACGTCGTCGTGAACAACCAGCTCGGGTTCACGACCGCGCCAGACCTCGGTCGCTCCAGTGTGTACGCGACGGACATCGCCAAGATGGTGCAGGCGCCGATCTTCCACGTGAACGGCGACGACCCCGAAGCTGCGGTACGCGTCGCCCACCTCGCATTCGCGTTCCGGCGTGCCTTCCACAAGGACGTGGTCATCGACCTCGTCTGCTACCGGCGCTATGGACACAACGAGGCCGACGAGCCGGCATTCACACAACCCCGCATGTACGAGCTCATCGACGCGCACCAGTCCGTCCGCGCGATCTATACGCACCAGCTCATGCAGCGCGGCGAGATCGGGCCTGACGACGAGCAGCTCATCGAAGCCGACTTCCGCGCGCGTCTCGACGCTGCCTTCGCGGAAACGCATGCGGTCGCGCCATCGACCGACGACGAGCTCACGGCCACGCCGCGGCCGTCGGCGGACGACGCGTCGCCAGATGAGACGGTGACGACCGCGGTCGACCTACAAACGCTGAACCAGGTGATCGACGGCCTGACGCGCGTGCCGGAGGGGTTCTCGATCAACACGAAGCTCGAGCGGCAGCTCGTTGCCCGCCGGACGGCGTTCGACCGCGACGAGATCGACTGGGCACTGGCCGAGGCGCTGGCGTACGGATCGCTCGTGCTGCAGGGAACGACGGTGCGGCTGGCGGGCCAGGACACCCGGCGCGGGACGTTCAGCCAACGCCACAGCGTGATCGTCGACCAATCCGATGAGGTCGAGTACGAACCGCTGAACCACCTGGCCGACGATCAAGCGCCGTTCATGGTCTACGACACGGTGCTCTCTGAGTACGCCGCGCTCGGCTTCGAGTACGGCTACTCGGTCTCCAGCGACGCGCTGGTGTGCTGGGAGGCGCAGTTCGGTGACTTCGCGAACGTCGCCCAAGTCGTCATCGACCAGTTCATCGTGGCGGCCGCAGACAAGTGGGGCCAGCACAGCAGCCTCGCCCTGTTGCTGCCGCACGGGTTCGAGGGTCAGGGCCCCGAGCACTCGAGCGCGCGCATCGAGCGCTACCTCGCGCTCTGCGCCGAGCGGAACTTGCGTGTCGTCTACCCGTCGACAGCCGCGCAGTACTTCCATGCGCTTCGCCGACAGATCGCCGCCGCGGAACGGGTGCCCCTCGTCTGCTTCACACCCAAGCGCTATCTCCGGATGCACCACACCCGCTCAACGCGCACGGATCTCACCGCGGGACGGTTCGGGTTGCTACTCGACGACACCGCGGAGCTCGACCGCGACGCGGTATGGCGCGTGCTCGTCTGCACGGGCAAGATCGCGCACGAGCTGATGGACGAGCGCGGTGCGCGGCAGGCCAACGTGGCCGTGGTGCGGGTCGAGCAGCTCTACCCGTGGCCTGCGACGCAGCTCACGCAGATGCTCGACGGCTACCCGAACGCACACGAAGTGTTCTGGGTGCAGGAGGAGCCAGAGAACATGGGAGCCTGGACGTTCGTGCACGAACGGCTCCACCGGCTGCTGCGCGACCGCGCCGAGCTCCGCCACATCGCACGCGAGGCGAGCGCGAGCCCGGCCAGCGGGAGCACGAAGGTGCACGACCGCGAACAGCGCGAGCTCCTCACCGCCGCGTTCTCCTGACGCTAGCCCTGTGCCCATGTTTTGGCGTCAAGAACCGTCGCTATGCACCAATGCTTGACGCCAAAACGAGAGCATCAGGAGAAGGCTCGGAGCACCGTGTCGACGAGTGCGTCGGCAAAGGCTGCGTCGAGGGCGGCGTCGGAGATCAGGAACCGGTAGAAGATCGGGCCGACGTAGGCGTCGATCACTGCTTCCGGGTCGGCGTCGGCGCTGATGTCGCCGCGCGCGATGCCGCGCAGGACGGCCTCACGGTGCATGGCGCGCTTCTCGCGAACGATGTCGAGATGTGCCTCGGCAAGCTCCGGGACGCGCGCGCGGTCGGCCACCATCATCGGTAGCGCGCGGCCGAGAGCCGTCGTCGTGAGCATCGTGATCAGCCGGTCGACGAGCGCGCGCAGATCGTCGTGGGTATTGCCGGTATCCGGGTACTCCTCGCGGTCGACCGCGAACGAGCGCGACGCCGCGATCACGAGGTCGACCTTGCACGGGTATCGGCGATAGATGGTGGCCTTGCCGACGCCCGCGCGCGCCGCCACCCCTTCGACCGTTACTCCGTCGAGACCGCCTTCGGCGAAGAGCTCGACCGCGGCCTCCAGGATTGCTTCGTCGCATTCGGGGCTCCGAGGTCGACCCGGGCGACGGGCGTCGACGTCGGCCGTCGTCGTCATCGACCGGCCTCCGCCGGAGCCGGGTCGCCGGCCGGTGACGACGATGCCGCGCGCGAACGGCCATTCTCGGCCTGAGCCGCATACTGCGCCTCGACGTCCTCGCGGCGGGCGCGTGCGGGCAGCCACAGGAACGCGACGACGGCGCCGAAGAGCGTGGCCCCGGCCGCCACCAGCACGGCGACGTGCATGCCGTCGACGAACGCGGAATTCGCTGCGTGGGCAAGCGACGCTGCGAGATCGGGCGACGACGTTGCGAAGCCCTTGGCGACGGCGAGCGCGCCGCCCAGCGACTCCTTGATGCTGGTGGCGGTGCTGCCCCGTACCGGGCTGCCGGCGAGGAAGTCCCCGAGTTTCGATGCATAGATCGACGACAGGACGCTCCCGATGATCGCGACGCCCATTGCGCCGCCCACTTGGCGCGTCGTGTCGTTCACCGCCGACCCGACGCCGGCCTTGCTCAATGGCAGCGAGCTCATGATCGACTCGGTTGCGGGCGCCATCACGAGCGCCATGCCCGAGGCCATCAGCATGAGTCGCCAGATCACGTCGGGCCAGTAGTGACTGTCAACCTGGAGCTGGGAGATCGCGACGAGCCCAGCCGTCGCGAGACAGAGCCCGAGCGTGACGACGACCTTCGTTCCCAGCCGATCGACGAGACGGGCGCTGAGCGGCGACCCGACCATGACCACCGCTGCCCACGGGAGGAAGCGCAAGCCTGTCGCGAGCGGCGAGTATCCGAGCACGAACTGGAAGTACTGCGTGATGATGAACGTCGTGCCGAACATCGCGAAGAAAATCAACGTGATCGCACTGCTCGCCGCAGTGAAGCGCGGGTTCTTGAAGAACTTGACGTCCAGCATCGGGTGGTCGATGCGGCTCTCCCACGCGAAGAACGCCGCGAGCAGCGCGGCGCCGCCCACGAAGCACAGCACCGTCGTGGTGTCACCCCACCCCTGTTGCGGTCCTTCGATGATCCCGTAGAGGAGCGTGACGAGCCCGAGGATCGAGAGCAGCGCACCGACCGGATCGAGCCGTGGCGGTGAAGGATCCTTCGACGTCGGGATGAGGAAGATACCGGCGAGCACGCCGACTACCACGATCGGGATGTTCACGAGGAACACCGAGCCCCAGTAGAAGTGCTCGAGCAGGAAGCCGCCGGTGGTCGGGCCGAGCACGCCGGCGAGACCGGCGGTCCCGGCCCACACACCAATTGCCTTGCCGCGTTCGCGCGGCGGAAAGATGTTGGTGATGATCGACAGCGTTGCCGGCATGATGAAGGCGCCGCCGATCCCCATGAAGGCGCGCGTCACGATCAGCTGGTCGGCGCTGCCGGCGAACGCGGACGCCAGCGAGCCGATGCCGAACACCACGAGACCGAACTGCAGCGCGCCGCGCCGCCCGTAGCGATCACCCAGGCTGCCGGCGGTGAGCAGCAGCCCCGCGAACACCAGCGTGTAGGCGTCGACCATCCATTGGAGTTGGCTGTTCGTCGCGTCGAGATCGCGCACGATCGTGGGGATGGCGACGTTGAGGATCGTGTTGTCGAGCACGATCACGAGCAGGCTGAAGCAGAGGACAGCGAGGATCCACCACCGCCGCTCGTACGCGCGCGCCTGGACGTGCTGCGTCAACGCACTGGGCATGGGCCGGGCTCCAGGGGGTCCAGGGGGTTCGGGGGGACTCGGGGGGATTTCGAAACGGACCTGTCCCGTATTTGTACCAGGCCGGCTCGCGCCAGGCAACCGCCGACATTCTTTCGGCCGGCGCCCGGACGGCGGGCGTCAGCTGGCAGCGGCGATGGCCTCGAGCGCCCGGTCGACCGCGGGCCGGGAGGCGTTCACCAGCGGCGGGCGCACGTCGGGCGTCGGGATCCGCCCTTGCTGGTGCAGTACTCCCTTGAACACCGCCGGATTGGGCTCCGCGAACATCGCCTGCACGACCGGGAGGAGCGCCTCGGCATGCGCGCGCCCGTCGTCCACCTTGCCGGCGAGCCCGCAGTCGATCATCGAGACGAACCTTGTCGTGCACACGTGCGCGGCTGCACTGATCGCGCCGGCACCACCCATCAACGTAAGCGGGAACAACAACGTGTCTTCACCGCCCAGGACCGAGAATCCGCCCGGGGCGCGAGCGAGGATCTCGAGCGTTTCGGCGTCGAGCGCAGCTTGTGCTTGCTTGACGCCCGTGACGTTGGGAGTACGCGCGAGTTCGAGCATCCCTGCGGGCCCGAGGTTGCGACCGGTGCGGGCCGGGATGTTGTAGATCACGACGGGCACCGGACTCACGTCGGCTACCGCTTTGAAGTGCGCGACAATGCCCGCTTCCGGCGGGCGTACGTAGTACGGCACGACGATCAGCACCGCCGCGAGCGCCGGCGTGCCGCGGAGCGCCTCCACGGCAGCCATCGTCTTTTTCGTGTTGTTGGTGCCAGCGCCGACAATGAGTTGCGCGCCGCGTTCGCGGCACACCGTGGCGCAGCGGTCAATGACGGCCTGCTGCTCGTCGGCGTCGAGCGCCGACGACTCGCCCGTTGTGCCCAGTGCGACGATGCCGGCACAGCCGTCGTCGAGGTACTGGTAGCAGAGTTGCTCGATCGCGGCGAGCGCGACCGTGCCGTCGGAGGCGAACGGCGTGATGAGCGGGATGTACACGCCCTGCAGCAGCCGCGCGGTCGGCATCAGCGAGAGGCTACCCCGTCGGCGATCTCCCGCGCTCGGAGGAGCAGGGTGTCGAGCATCGGCTCGGTGAGACGGCCGGTGAACGTGTTCTGCTGACTCGGGTGATAGCAGCAGAGCACGACTGCGCGCGGCGTTGGCAACTCGAGGCCGTGGGCGAACTTCGGCCGCGGAACCGGAAGACGCAGGCCCGATGCCGCGAGCACGCGGGCGACCGCGTCGTACGCGAAGGCGCCCAGCGCAACGATCACGCGCACCGACTCGAGCAGCGCGAGTTCGCGTACGAGATACGGCAGACACCGGTCACGCTCACCGGATGTCGGTTTGTTGTCGGGCGGCGCGCATCGCACGGCGGCGGCGATGTACGCGCCGCACAGCTCGAGCCCGTCGTCCATCGAGACTGACGTCGGCTGGTTCGCGAAGCCGAGCCGGTGGAGCGAGCGGTAGAGCCAGTCACCCGAGCGATCGCCGGTGAAGATGCGACCGGTGCGGTTGCCGCCGTGTGCGGCCGGGGCGAGCCCGACCAGCATGACGCGAGCGTTCGGATCCCCGAAGCCCGGCACCGGCCGTCCCCAGTAGGTCTCGTCGCGGAACGCGGCGCGTTTCTCGCGCGACACGCGCTCGCGCCAGTCGACGAGTCGTGGGCACGCACGGCATACCACGATCTCGTCGGTCAGTGCGCGCAACGACGCGACATCCGCCACGGCGCGATCGTACGGGTAGGGTGCGCCGTCGTGCGGCTGCTGCTGATCGTGAACCCCATCGCGTCGTCGGTGACCGCAAACGTGCGGCAGCAGATCGCCGAAATGCTCGCGACGGAGCACGACGTCGACATCGTCGAAACGACGGAACGCGACGACGCGACTCGGTTGGCGCGCGACGCGGCAACACGAGGCCTCGATGCCATCGTCGTGCTCGCGGGCGACGGCACACTCAACGAGACCGCCCGCGGTGTCCTGGGCACGAGCACCGCGCTCTTCTCGCTCCCGGGCGGTTCGACCAACGTCTTCGCGCGCACGGTCGGCGTCGCGCACGACCCATTGGAAGCGACCGACCAGCTGCAGCGAGCGCTGGCCGCTCGATCGTTTCGTCGGATCGGCGTCGGAATTGCCACCGCTGCAGCGGGGAGCGACCGCCCCTTCTTGTTCCATCTCGGTGCTGGCTTCGACGCCGCGGTTGTCGCGCAGATGGAACAGCGGTCGTATCTGAAGCGCTATCTGGCGCATCCCGCGTTCGCCATCGCGACCTTCGACACCTGGCTCCGCCACTACGACCGTGACACTCGCCTGTGCGTCGAGTCCGGCGGCGACGTCGTCGGGATCGGTCCGTACGTGGTTGTCTCGAACTCCGACCCTTACACCTACGTCCTTCGGCGCCGCCTCACGATCGCGCCCGGCGCCGATCTGCGGAAGCACGGGCTCGCGGTCACCGTGCTGCACAACCTGCGCGTCTGGTTGATCCTCCGAGCGGCCGTCTCGGGGCTGACGACGACGCGGTTTCTCGACCAGTCGCTGGAGATCACACAGCGCGCGGGTGCCGAGGAGATCGCGCTCACCGGCGACCGCCCGTTTCCGTGGCAGGTCGACGGCGACTACCTCGGCGTCGCGGACCAGCTCGCCGTCCGCTACCAGGCGGACGCGCTCAACCTCGTCGTGCCGTAAGCCCGCCCGAGCGGGTCACCGGCCGAGGGCCCGCAGGGCGACGTCGGGGACGTCGGTGATGAGGCCGTCGACGCCCGCGGCCGCGAGGCGCTTCAGCTCCCGGGCGTTGTTGACGGTCCACACGTTGACCTTGACCCCTCGTTCGTGGGCACGGGCCACTACCGCCCCGGCACCCACTCGGCGCAGCGAGCGAACGCCGGGATGCACGGCGCGATGCCCGTGCGACTCCGCGATTGCGAGCGCCTGCAACGGGTCGGTGCGCCACGTCAGCAGTCCGGTCGAGACGTTCGGCGCCAGCGACCGCACTCGGTCAATCGACGGCATGTTGAACGACGAGACCAGCACACGATCCCGCCAGCCACGGCGCTGCAGCAACTCCACGAGCAGGATGGCGGCACGCTCCGACGGATCCCTATCGCCCTCCTCGACGGAGTTCTTGATCTCGACGTTGACGAGGAGCCCGGCGCAGACGTCGAGCGCGTCCTCGAGCGTCGGGACGTCGGGGAACGCCGAGCGGACCGTGTCGAGCCCCATGTCGGAGAGCAGCCCGGCCGGGGTCTTGGCGTCGTGGCGGACGACGAGTCGTCCGTCGGCGGTGCGGTGGATGTCGAGCTCGACGCCGTCGGCACCCAGTTCGACGGCGCGGGAGAACGCCGCGAGCGTGTTGTCCGGAGCGTGGCGATTGGCGCCCCGGTGCGCGAGCACCAGCGTCACGGGCGCGGATCCTAGGAGGGCCGCCGCAAGTGGCTCCCAGGAGCGGTGAAGGCCGGGCGGGCGAAAAATTCCTGGTCAGGCCCTTGCGGAGGTCACCAGAGGGTTAATAGTCTCGATCGCGGGCGACCCGAGAGGCTCGCGCCGGGGTAGTTGTGAATTTGGGCACGAGCTCTGGTGCGAGTTGTGGAGAGCGTGAGACCGGAGGCACAGGGGTGGCACTGACCTGGGTTCGCACCCACGAGTGGGATGTCAGCGCGTGGCGGAATCGCTCAGCATGCCGCGACAGCGATCCCGACGTCTTCTTCCCGATCGGGAGCACCGGACCGGCGCTCGAGCAGATCGAGACCGCGCAGCGAATCTGCACGGCCTGCACGGTACGGGCCGAGTGCCTCGAGTTCGCGCTGGCGACCAACCAGGAAGCCGGGATCTGGGGCGGGACCACCGAGGAGGAGCGCCGCAAGCTGCGCAAGGCGTGGCTCGCGAAGCAGCGCCTCTACGCGAGCTGAGCCGGCTGACCGTCCCACTGCTGGATCGGGATCGTGATGTGCACGCGCGTGCCCTCGTAGCCGTGCAACTCGATGGACCCTCCGAGCTCGGTGGTCACGAGCGCCTGAACGATCTGTAAGCCGAGCCCAGCCGACCGCTCGATGGCGAAGTCGGGCGGCAGTCCCACGCCGTTGTCGACGACGTCGACCGCGACCCCGGCGTCGTCCCGCGCCAGATGCACGGACACCCGGCCGCTCGCGTGCGGCGCCGCACAGCCCACTCCGCTCGGAAAGGCGTGCTCGGCGGCATTCTGCATCAGTTCGTTCAGCACGACCGCCAACGGCGTCGCGAGGTCACCGGGCAGGGCCCCGGCGTCGCCGATCACCTCGAAGCAGAGGTCCGTTTCGTGGGTCGCGACCGCCTCCTGGACCATCCGCACGAGCGGTTGGAGAATGTCGTCGAAACGCACGACGTCGGTCGCGCCCCGCGACAACGTCTCGTGTACGACCGCAATTGCGCGAATGCGCCGCTCGGACTCCTCGAGGGCGGCGCGGCCCTCGCCTGACTCCAGGCGGCGCCCCTGGAGGTGGAGCAGCGCCGCGATCGTCTGCAGGTTGTTCTTCACGCGGTGGTGAATCTCCCGGATCGTGGCGTCCTTCGACAGCAGCAGCCGGTCGCGGCGACGAAGCTCGGTCACGTCGCTCATGAGCACGACGACGCCCGCAATGTCGCTGCCCTCGAGGTACGGGATCGCGCGAACCAGGAGAAAGACCCCGCCCTGCTCGATCTCTTCGGTCACCGGTGCGCGCGTGGCGAGCGAGACCTCGGCCGCGTGTTGGTCGAGTCCCATGTCGGCGAGGCGCAGCCCCGACGCGTACGACTGAATCCCGATTCGGTGCAGCGAGCTGACCGCGTTGGGGCTCGCGAAGCGGACGCGTAGGTCGGGGTCGAGGACGACGACGCCGTCGCCGACGTGCGGGGCATCCTCGAACCCCTCGTCGCGCTGTCGGAACGGGAACGTCCCGTCGGCGATCATGTGCGCGAACCTGTCGAAGAGCGACAGGTAGTGGTGTTCGAGCTCGCCGATGCGGCGACCGAGCGTCGGGCGCGTCTCGCGTGCGACGACCGCGACCACATCGTCGCGGAAGCGCACGGGAATGCACTCGACGTGGGCGCGTTCGGCGGAGCCGAGCAAGGCGGCGCCACCGTCGACGATCTCGCCGGTTCGGCGTGCCTGCGCAACGAGCGGTCGTTCGGACTCGTCGATGACCGACCCCACCAAGTCGGTCGGGTAGACGGTCTGCCCGGTCGTGGGACGGATCTGGGCGACGATCACGAACCGAGACGGATCGGACTCCAGCGGCGCGATGAGCAGCAGATCGGAGAACGACAGATCCGCGAGCGGCTGCCACGACGACGTGAGGAGCTGGACGTGGTGGAGGGCGCCGCCGTGCAGGTCCGGCTCGATGCTGCGATTCTCGCTCACGGCTTCTCCGCGTTCTCGAGGTCTGACGTGTCAGCGAAGAGGTGGCGTCCGATCCGAGCCAGCCCCGCCACGTCGGTGACGTCGGAGTCGAAGTACGGGACACTCGCCACGACCTCGGGGATGCGGGCGAGCTCGTCGCGGAGCTCCGCTTCCCGTCGCGCGACGATTTCGTAGTTGCGGAACGAGTCACCGACCGTACGCAGAACTCTGGCCGTCGATGGTGGGTCGTCGAGCGCCGGTACGCCGGTGGCCTTCAAGTCGCGTGCCAGCGCGTCGCTCTCGCGCTCGAGCACACTCGCGGAGTGCTGACCTTCCGGTAACAGCAGATAGGCCGGCAGTGTCTTGTTCAGCACGAGCGCGCCGAGATGGAACTTGCGCTTGGTGAGCTCCTCGCAGAACTGCTCCGCTTCTCGCAACGGCGCCCCCTCGAGCGTCGTGACCACGACGAAGGTCGTGCGACGGTCGTGGAGCAACTGTTCGACCGCCTTCGCCCGGTCCACGAAGCCGCTGTACATGGACTGGAAGTTGAGAAAGAACTCCGCGATGTCCTGCAGGAACCGACTGCCGAGGATGCGGTCGGCAACCTGGTAGAACGGCCGACTGGCCACGTTGATCATGCGCGCGCCACGTCCGCCGCTGGTGCGATAGGGCATCGTGAGCCATCGGAGGAGGCGACCGCCGAAGAACTCGCTCATCCGCGCGGGCGCTTCCAGGAAGTCGATCGCATTGCGAGTGGGAGGCGTGTCGACGACGATCAAGTCGTAGACGCCACTGGCATGGAGGTCGAACAATCGCTCCATCGCGATGTAGTCATGGCTCTGCACGAACCGTGCTGTCACGTTCTGGTAGAGCCGGTTGTCGAGGATGCGGTATGCCGTAGCGTCGTCGGGGGCGTGCTGCAGCACGAGCTCGTCCCACGACTGCTTCGTGTCGAGCATCGCGGCGTGGAGCTCGCCGCGCGGGACGTCGTCGGCAACGGCGTCGAGGGCGACACGCCGTTCGACGTTGCCGAATGCCTCGACGCCGAGCGCGTCGGCGAGGCGTCGCGCCGGGTCGATGGTGATCACGAGGACCTTGCCCCCGATGCGCTGCGCGGCCGCGACCGCGGCGGCGGCTGCCACCGAGGTCTTGCCCACCCCTCCCGCGCCGCAGAAAACGACGACTTCGCGGGCGGCGAGCAGCGCCTCGAGCGATGCGGTCGGCGGCACGACTAGTACCCGAGCTCCTGGCCGAGCGCGTCAGCGACCATGCGCGTCACGCGGAGGCCGTGGTCACGCACGAAGAGGTACGGCAGCAACAACAGCGGCAGGTCCACCGCGTCGCGGAGAGCTGCGAGATGGACCAAACGGCCTCGCCGGAGTGACACCGCCAGGCGCGCCGCTTCCAGCACCTCCACGGAGCCCGGCCCTGCGGCGCCGACCAACACCTCGGACGGTGACGGTTCGCTCAGCGCGTCGAACACGGCCTCGTCAGCATGGGTGAACAGCGCAGGCAGCACACGGTTGACAATCACCGCACCCAGTGGGACCGCCAGTTCGGTGCGGGCGCGGGCGACCAGGTCGATGGTCTCGTTGACCGGCATCTCCTCCGGCGCGGTCACGACGTTGAGCGCGGTGAGGGAGGGATCGGCGAGCAGCTCGACCATCCAGTCGGTCTGATTGCGCACCGGCCCGACCTGCACCAGCTCCTGGATGGCGCGGGGCGCATCGAGCTGACCCACGACGTGACCGGTTGCCGCCGCGTCGACGACGATCAGGTCCCACGGCGCGCGACCCTCGAGCGACTCCCGCAGTTCCCAGCACACCTTCCCGACCGTCAGGATCTCCTTCACGCCGGGTGCTGCGTTCGCCACGAAATCGAATGCGCGAGCGAGCGGGCCGAGTCGGCCGAACACCGGCACGTGCGCCTGCACCTTCAGGTATTCACGGAGCGACGCCTCGGTATCCATCTGCATCGCGAACACGCCGGGAAAGACCTCACGCGGCTCGAACCCAACGGGAGCGTGCTCGAACAGAGCGGTCAGGTTGCCCTTGGCGTCGACCTCGACCAAGAGGACGCGCTTGCCGCGTTCCGCCGCGAGCAGTGCCGTGGCGGCGGTAACGGTGCTCTTGCCCACGCCACCTTTGCCCGTGAAGAAGAGGAGCCGGCGATTCAGCAGGTCGGGCGCCGAACCCACGGTTCGTGGAGCGTTACCGGCCGAAACCGACGTGTTTGGTGGAGCCGTCCTCGTCGATCTCGACGTACGCGATCTTGTCGGCGGGCGCGCCGACACGCCGACCGTTGACGTCTGTGACCCACACCATCGCCCGCGGGGAACTGTCGCTCAGCGCAGACTCGACGAGCTTGACCACGTCGTCGGCCGAGCCGTCGAGCTCGACGCTCAGTTCCTTCGTGGTGTCGACGATGCCGATGCGAACCTCCATGGTGCCGCAGGTTACCTGTGCTCAGAGTGAGCGCCAGTGGCGCTCACTCTTTCGCCTGTGCGCCAACTACCCGCTCTTGGCGCCTGCGGCGCCGGGCCGCTCAGGCCCCGAGCGTCCGCCTCTCGGCCGACGCTCTCAGCAGCGAGCCGACGGTCGAGGCGCGCCGCGAGCCGCTCCTCGTGACGCATCCACTGGTAGAGGACGATCGTCAACGCCACGACGCCGAGGAGCTCACCCGCCGCCCACAGGATCCCCGCGCCGAGGCGCTGGTCGTCGAGCGCGCTCGGTCCCCAGTTGCGCACGACCTGCGCAGTCCACGTCGGCGCCAGGAGCTGATCGGTCCCGAGC
>JBKPCV010000019.1:0-3637 GCA_046727575.1 Actinomycetota bacterium | reverse complement strand
CGCACGCTGGCGCGGTCACCGGTCCAACCCGAACCGAGCAACTCGGGACCCGCGGCGTCGAGCAACGCTTCGTCGCGCTCGGTGACCGTGACGACGTGGCCTTCGTGCACCACGAGGTGCCGTTCACCCGCGGGTCGCTCGGCCTCCACCCGGGTGACCCACTCCGCGCCGCCGGGCTTCCCCGCCACCGCGTGAGGCGCCCACTCGTAGATCGCGTGGTAGGAGGTCACGAACCACGGCCCCGCCGCCCCTCGGACGCGGTGACTCGTTTCGTCCTCGCCGGGGTCGAGCACCGTGCCGTTGACGAGCAGTGCGCACGTCGACCAGCGCGGGTCCCGCTCGTCCTCGGGTATCGCGCCGACCACGACGACGCCGTCGGCGACGTCGCGCGCGACCGCGAACCCCTTCGGGCCCGACGGGGCGACGAGCAGCGGGACGTCGATGGGCCGCGGCGGACCGAAGCCCGGCGAGTACAGGAGCTGGCACGCGGCGCCGTCGACGTCGGCCACGTCTCCGCGCAGCAGCGCGCGCACCTGGTTCACGTACCGTGAGAGATCCGACCAGCGCATCGCGCGCTTGCCCATCGCCAGGCGCGCGGTGAAGCCGGTACCGAACGCGACCGCGAGCCTGCCCGGCGCCAACTCCTCCACGGTGGCGATCGCGGAGGCCGTGACCATCGGGTGCCGGAGGCTGGGGACGGCGACCGCGGTGCCCACGCCGACGCGATCGGTGGCTTCCGCGACACGTGTCAGCGCGATCCACACGTCGCCGTAGAGCGCAGGCGAGTCGTACGCCCAGACACGTTGGTAGCCGAGCGACTCGGCGAGCCGGGCGTACGTCGGCAGATCGCGGCTCGGTGGGAAGCCGCACGACAGGGCGATCATCTCGGTCCCCTCTCTCGTCGCTCTCGCGGGCGGAGACTGTCGCACATCTCGTATGGTCCTGACCATGAGTGAAGAGCTTCGGTTCGACGGACGGGTCGCGATCGTGACGGGAGCGGGTGGGGGCCTCGGGCGCGCACACGCCATGCTGCTCGCGGCGCGCGGTGCCCAGGTGGTCGTCAACGACTTCGGCGGATCCCGCGACGGGATGGAGGACGGCAGCCCGGCAATGGCCGAGGCGGTCGTCGACGAGATCTCCGATGCCGGTGGCACGGCGGTGGCCAATTCCGAGTCGGTCGCGTCGCGTGTGGGCGCGGATGCCCTGGTGGCGCAGGCGCTCGACACGTGGGGTCGCGTCGACATCGTCGTCAACAACGCCGGCATCACCGGCCAGGGCAACTTCGCCGAGCCGGAGTCGTACCAGCGCGTCTACGGCACCCATCTGATCGGTACCGTCAACGTGCTCCGCGCGGTGTGGCCGCACTTCCTCGAGCGCGACTACGGCCGCGTGGTGAACACGACGTCGGGATCCGTGTTCGGCGCGGCCGGCAGCGGCGACTACGCGGCGGCCAAGGGAGGCGTCTTCGCACTGAGCCGCAATCTGGCCCAGGACCACCGCGACGGCAACATCAAGGTGAACGCGATCATGCCGATCGCGCACACCCGCATGACCGCTGCGATCCCGCACGCGCCGACCGTGGAGTGGTTGGAGAAGTGGTTCGCGCCCGAGAAGGTCTCACCGTTCGTCGCGTACCTCTGTCACGAGAGTGTGCCGTGTACCGGTGAGACCTTCACCGTCGGTGGCGGTCGCGCTGCGCACGTCGTGTTCGCGCACACACGCGGATACTTCGCCCTGGACGCGACACCCGAGTCGTTCCGCGACCACTTCGACGAGGTGATGGCCGACGACGACCCGCTCGACACGAGCGGCTTCTCGGAGTTCGCGCGCTACGCGACGTTGCTGCCCGATCCCGGACCGGTGCGGTGAGCGAGCGTCGCGAGCCGGGTATCCCGGCGAGCAGCGAGCGGGGCCTGAGCGGCCCGAGCGGCGAAGCCGCTCAGGAGCGGGAAGCATGAGCGAGCGTCGCGAGCCGGGTATCGCCGACACGATCGGTCACTCGCTGCTCGGTGGGATACCCACCTCACGAGGCTCGTTCCTGAGCAGCGAGCGGAGCCTGAGCTCGCCCAGGGTGGAGCAGCGCGGCGAAGCCGCCCAGGAGCGGGAAGCATGAGAGAGGCGCTTGCGCACCTGCGCGTCATCGACCTGTCGACCGGAATCCCCGGGGCGTATTGCACCAAGTTGCTGGTCGACGCCGGCGCCGACGTCGTCAAGGTGGAGCCGCCCGGCGGCGACCCGCTCCGCAGCTACGCCGCCTCGGGGAGCGCGTCGAACGCCGACGAGGGCGGTGTCCTGTTCCGCTATCTCGCGGCGGGTAAGCGCTCGGTCGTGGGCCGGCCGCAGGACCCGCACGTCGACGAGCTCCTGGCCGGCGCCGACATCGTGGTCGAGAGCTTCGGCCCCGGAGTGTTCGACGTCGACGGTGCCCGGGTTCGTCACCCCCAGCTCGTCGTGCTGTCGATCTCGCCCTTCGGTGCGGGCGGCCCGATCTCGGACCACCCGGCGACGGACTTCACCGTGCAGGCCGAGTCGGGCACCGTGCTGTTCCGCGGCAAGGCCGACCGGGAGCCGGTCCAGGCGGGAGGGCGTCTCGCCGAGTACGTCGGCGGCCTGTACGGCGCGCCCGCGGTCGTGGTGGCCGCGGCGCGGGCGCGCCGGACCGGCGTCGGCGAGCACATCGACCTCTCGCTGGCGGAGGCCATGGCGATCGCGGGTTCGGTGTTCGGTGATCTCGCCAACCACTGCCTCGGCCGCCCCGACCCGGTCACGCCGGCACGGAGCGTGGAGACACCGTCGGTCGAACGAGCTGCCGACGGCTTCGTCGGGTTCAACACGAACACTGCGACGCAGTTCCAGAACTTCCTCGTGCTCATCGAGCGGACGGACCTGCTCGACGACCCGAAGTTCGCCGGCCTCGGCGGGCGGTACCTCCACATGGCCGAGTGGCAGGAAATCATCGACGGTTTCATGCCCCACCACTCCGTCGAGGACATCGTCGACACCGCCGCCGCGCTGCGCATCCCGGTGACGCCCGTCTACAACGGGGAGACCGTCCTCGCCAACGAGCACCTGGTCGCGCGCGGCGTGTTCGTGAACGGGCCCGACGGCACGTCGCGCCCGCGCCGGCCGTACCGCTTCGACGACGATCCTCTCCCGGAGCCACGGCCGTCGCCGCGCCTCGGTGAGCACGACGGTCGCATCGAAGTGCGGACGCGTCCCGCGCCAACCGTGCCGGACGCCGACCCGACCGCGTTGCCGCTCGCGGGTTTGAAGGTCCTCGACATCACGTCGTGGTGGGTCGGTGCTGCCGCCACGCATTTCCTCGCGCTGATGGGCGCGGAAGTGATCCACGTGGAATCGACGACGCATCCGGACGGCATGCGCCTCACCGGCGGGATGTTCGGGCGCGCCGACTGGTGGGAATGGGGCCACATGTTCGCAGCCGCGAACACCGACAAGCTCGACATCACCATCGACGTCGGCACACCTCAGGGCCGCGAGCTGATCGTCCGTTTGATCGAGTGGGCCGACGTCATCGCCGAGAACTTCTCACCGCGCGTCGTGGAGAACTGGGGACTGGACCGCGCCGAGGTGCTCGCGATCAACCCTCGCATCGTGTACCTGCGTATGCCCGGGA
>JBKPCV010000018.1:0-4133 GCA_046727575.1 Actinomycetota bacterium | reverse complement strand
GTCCGAGACCGTATCGGCGGGCGCGATCGCAGATCGTCGATATTTCGAGGCTGGAGGCGGCTTCGAAGGACGGCTCGGCGGAACCGTCAAGTGGCGTCGGCAGCGTCGATCAGTCCGTAGCGGCGGCGGACGGCGCGGTCGGCGACGCCGAACACGCACGCGTCCATGACCACGCCGATCACGAAGATCACGATCATCACCGCGTAGAGCCCCGCCGCGTCACCGAACTGCCGGTTGGCGTCGAGTTGCTGGCCCAGCGAGAACTTGCCTGCGATCAACACGAGCAGCTCGCCTGCGAGCAGGCTCCGCCACGCGAACGCCCAGCCCTGCTTGAGGCCGCCCACGAACGTGGGGAGTGCGGCCGGCAGCACCACGTGGCGGTACGCGGCCAGTTTGCTGGCGCCGAGCACGCGACCCGCACGAAGCAGCACGGGCGGGATGTTGTCGATGCCGTTGATGAGGCCGTTGGCGATCGACGGCGCCGCACCGAGGACGACGACGAACATGATCGCCGCTTCGCTCTGCTTGAACACGAGCAACGCGGCGGGGAACCACGCAACCGACGGCATGGTCTGGAGCCCGGTGATCATCGATCCCACTGCCGCTCGCAGCACCTTCACGCGCGAGACGAGGGATCCGACGACCACGCCGATCAGGAAGGCCAGTGCGAAGCCTTGGACCGCGCGACCGAGCGTGCGCCGCGCCGCGGGGAAGATGACGTCCCAGTTGTTGTAGAGGGACTCGAAGGTCTTTGCCGGCGAAGGAAACGCGAAGCTCGGCCGCCATTCGATCCAGTAGAGGAACTGCCAAATCCCGAACACGATCGCAATGGCCAGCAGCTTCGGCCACGTGGCGCGCCAGAGTCGCGTGCCTCGGTTTACCGGCTTCTCGAGCTGCGTCTCGAGCGCGTCCAGTCCGGAGGAGAGTTCCGTGAAGTCGCGATCACGTACCGCCATGGCGCCGTACCTCCTCGCGCAGCTGGTCGGTGATCGTCGCCGCGATCTCGGCGATCTGCGGAGTATCGATCCGCCGGGGACGCTCGATGTCCACGGGGAACTCGGCGACGACGCGTCCGGGCCGACTCGAGAGCAGCACCACTCGGTCGCCGAGGCGCGCGGCTTCGCGCACGTTGTGCGTGACGAAGAGCACGGTGAGCTTCGTATCGCAGAAGAGCTTCTCGAGCTCATCGTGCAGCACGTCCCGTGTCATCGCGTCCAGCGCGCCGAACGGCTCGTCCATGAGCAGGACCTCTGCCTCCTGCGCAAGCGCCCGGGCGAGCGCCACTCGTTGACGCATGCCTCCGGAGAGCTCGTGCGGGCGCTTGCGATCGAAGTCGACGAGGTTCACGAGCTGGAGGAGCTCGTCGACGCGTGACTTCCGCTTGGCCCGCGGCACCTTGCGAAGCTTCAACGCGAGGTCGACGTTGCCGTGTGCGGTGAGCCACGGGAAGAGCGCGGCTTCCTGGAACATCAGCGTCGTGTGTGCACCGAAGACGTCGATGGTGCCGCGCGTCGGCTGATCGAGCCCCGCGACGAGGTTCAGCAGCGTGCTCTTGCCGCACCCCGACGCGCCGAGCAAGCACACGAATTCGCCCTTCCCGATCGTGAGTGAGACGTCGTCGAGCGCGTGGGTGGCGTCGCGTGCATGTCCGTAGACCTTGGACACATGGTCCAGGACGACCGCGCGAGCGGAATCGACCTCGGCGGGGGGGAACGCCGAGGCCGACTCCTGCTCGAGGGCCGACGGAGCCGCCGTCACGTGTTCGCCGCGGGGACGATCGGTTCGCCTGCCGCCTTCAGGGCCTTGTTGAGGAATGACAGATCGTAGAGTCCCTTGAGGCTCGTCGCGGCTGGGAAGCCCAGCGCTTTCTGCTGCTTGTTGACCTTGGCGAGCGACGATGCGATCGGGTCGTTCGTGAACTCGATGTTCTTGAACGAGGCGATCACGAGGTCACCCGCGATCGGCTTGCCGGTCGCTTTCTGGATGCCCTGTTGGACGAGCGACTCCGCGTCCGCCGTGTTGCTCTTGATGTAGTCGTTGGCGGCGACCTGCGCGTTCACGAGCTGCTGCACGACGTCGGGGTGATCCTTCAGGAACCCGCTGGTGACGATGACCTGTGTCGTCACGTACTGCCCCGTCGGCCAGAGGGTGGCCTCGTCGACGAGGACCTTGCCACCGCCTTCGGTGACGAGCCGGGTGGCCCACGGTTCTGGCACCCACGCGCCCGCGATATCTCCCGTCTTGAACGCGTTGAGCGTGGTCGCGTTGTCTTGCGGACGCACCGAGACATCGCCGCCGCCCGCGGTGTCAGTGGAGAGGCCGTTCTTCTTCAGCCACGTTCGCAACGCAACGTCCTGGGTGTTGCCGAGCTGCGGGGTCGCGACCGTCTTCCCCTCGAGGTCCGCGGCGTTTTTGATGTCGGGTTTCACGACGAGGTACGCGCCCCCGGAGGCAGCGCCGGACACGACGCGGACGCCCTTGTCGAACTGGCTCCACGCAGTGATCGTCGGGCTGGGCCCGATGTAGCTCGCGTCGAGCGCGCCGGCTTGTATCGATTCGACGGCCTCGGTGCCCGAGTTGAACACTTTCAGCTGGAGCGCGACGTTCTTCCCGAGCTTCTTCGTCAGGATCCCGCCCTCCACTCCAACGAGGGCCGGCGCGTGCGTGACGTTGGCGAAATAGCCGAGGCGGAGCGTGACCGGCTCACCCTTGGCGGTCTTGGCGGCCGCGACCGCGCTGGTCACCGTGAGCGTGACGATCGCCAGGGCCGCGGCGGCGACGATCCGGGTGGCGGGGCGCCGAGACATGGAGGGTCCTCTCGAGTTGTTCAGCTATTCAATGAACAAGATAGAGAAGATCGGGTTAGTGCGCAAGTCGAGCTTCTCCCCGCCATGCTCAGTACGCTCCGACTCCGATGGCCGCCATCGACGACCTGCTGGCCGCGGCCCGGTCGCGACTCCACCGGCTGTCCGCCGAGGACGCGGCGGCCGCGATGGAGGGCGGGGCTCTGCTCGTCGACACCCGTCCCGAGGCGCAACGCCGCCGGGACGGCGAGATACCCGGCGCGGTGGTCATCGAACGCAACGTGCTCGAGTGGCGTCTCGATCCCACGAGCGACGCTCGAATCCCAGAAGCAGACGCTGAGCGCGAGGTCATCGTCGTGTGCTCGGAGGGGTACTCGTCGAGCCTGGCTGCGGCGACGCTGCAGGATCTCGGCCTTCGCCGCGCCACCGATGTCATCGGCGGCTTCCAGGCGTGGCGCGACGCCGGTCTCCCGGTGCGCGCCGTCAGCTGATCCGCGCCATCGAGAGGAACGCGGACGCCGCGGCGGAGAGCGGCCCGTCGCGGTACACCGCGACGACGGCGCGGCTGACGCGCGGTCGCATCGGCACCACGACCGCGCCGAGCAGCGCCGCATTCTCGGCCAGCGGCTGCGGGAGCAGCGTCGCGCCGGCGCCCGCGAGCACCAGCGGCATCACGGCCTCGCGTTGCGCGGTGACGACGGCGATGTTCGGGTTGGCTTCCGCTGCCCGAAAGATGTCGTCGAGCAGCTCGCGGCTCGCGGTCCCGCGTGGTGTCGCGACGATGGGATAGCGCACCAGGTCGGGCGCGGGAAGGGCACGAGCACGGCGCGGCGCACCAGGCGGGAGCACCACGAGCATGTCCTGGTGGGCGAGCGGCACGACCGCGAGCCCTTCGTTCGACCCGTGTTCGACGGTGACGCCGAGCTCCGCGTCACCGGATGCGATGACCGACGCGAGGTCGGCCGGCCGTTCCGCGTCGGCGAGTGAGACGGTCACGCCGGGATGGGCCGTGCGGAACGCGCCAGTGAGCGGCGCGACGGGGTCGACCGCGAGCGTCGGGAGCGCACAGAGATCGAGCCGCCCGGTCTCGAGGCCGGCGACCGCGGCGACCGCGGCGCGTGCCACTTCGACGTCGCGCAGCGCTTGACGTGCCGGTCCGACGAGGGCTTCACCCGCTGTTGTGAGCACGACGCCGCGACCGAGCCGATGGAACAGAGCGGCGCCGAGCTCGTCCTCCAGTTCTCTGATCGCCTGCGAGACCGAAGGCTGCGACACGAACTCGGCCTCGGCCGCGCGCGTGAAGCCGCCTTCGTCAACGACGGCCAAGAA
>JBKPCV010000017.1:0-9309 GCA_046727575.1 Actinomycetota bacterium | reverse complement strand
GTCCTGGAGGTCGTTGCTCGAGCGCACGGTGGTGTTGTCGATCGCGGTGATCACGTCACCCTGCTCGATGCCTGCGCTCGAGGCGGGTGTGTCGGATCCCACGCTGGTGACGACCGCGCCCCCCGATGAGGACGCGCCGCCGTTGCGACCGCTCTGACTGCTGTCCTGGATCGCGACCCCGAGGAGCGCTCGGGCGCCCACGTGCACGCCGTCGACTTCCTGGCCGTTCTGGATCTGCTTGGCGATCGAGAGGGCTTTGTCGATTCGGATCGCGAACCCGACGCCCGCGGCATCCTCGCGGAATCGGAAGCCGTTCGTCGATGCGGCCGTGGTCATGCCGATCACCTTGCCGCTGCTGTCGACGACCGCTCCGCCCGAATCGCCGGGCTGCACGTCGGCCTGAACCTGGATCAGGTTGGTGAGCGTCTCGGCGTTCGAGCCGTCGGAGTCCGTGGCGGTGATTTGACGGTCGACGCCGGTGACCGTGCCCGACGTCGACGACGGATCGCCACCGCGACCGAGCGCGTTGCCCACGACGACGATGGGATCGTCGACGACGACGTTGTCGGGGTTGCCAACGGGAATCGTGTCGACACCGGAGACGCCGTCGACCTTGAGGAGCGCGACGTCGTCGCGCATGTCGTAGCCGATCACCTTCGCGGAGTGGCTCGAGCCATTGCCCCCGATCTCGACCGAGATGGTGTCGGCGTTCTCGACGACGTGGTTGTTCGTGAGCACCTCGCCCGAGCCGGAGATCAGCATGCCGGTACCTGCGCCCTCTCCTGCGCCGTTCGCGAGCGTGGTGGTGATGTTCACGATCGCGGTGGAGACGTTGCTCGCGACACTGCCGTTGTCGGTGCTATCGCTCGGGGTGTCGAAGGACGACGCGGATGGAGCCGCGTTGCTCGCCGAGCTGCTCCCGTTCGAGAACATGGAACCGCCGCGCACGGAGCTGCCGAGCAGTGCCCCTCCGACAGCCACGGTCGCGACCACCGCGATCGCAGCAATCGCGCGACGCCAAGGGCTCGGCGGCGGCGACGTGCGCGGCGAGGGCGCCGGCGGAAGCGTGGGAGGCACAGGAGGCGCGCCCGCGAGCGGCTCGGCTCCGGCCAGCGGCGGGTTCGTCGGTTGATCGGGTGACTCGCCTGAAAGCGTGCTCGGCTCCGGCGACGCGGACTGGGAGCCCGGCTCCGGCGGCGTCGGCCGGTTCGACGCTCGCAGCAGTGGGGGGTTGGGATCGCCTGGGTCGGGCATCGTCGGCCTTCCGCACGGGGATTCGCGTCCCCATCAGTTTCGACACCGCAGGCTGTGAATCGCCTGTGCGCCAAAACCAGGCTAGAGGGGGCGCGCGCCGGAACACCCGGCGTTCGTGGTTGAACGACGCGGTCGCCGTGCTCTATTCCTCAGCGCCCGCCCAGTTGAAGACGCGCCGCTCCTTCAGACGCCAGCCCCGGTCGGTCTTGGCCCAGACGTCGCGATACACGCCGCCGCTGATCGTGCCCTCGTCAGTCGGCATGAACCACTTGGCGCGGCTCTGCACCTCGCCGCCCTCTTCGAAGACGTAGGGGTTGGTCGCGATGTGGGCGAGCGGAAGCGGCGCGCTCGTGAGAAAACCCTTGATCGCGTCGATACCTTCGAACCGCAGCTCCGTGCCCACCACCCCGGTGAGGTCGAAGGCACCGTCGTCGGTGTAGAGCTCGTCGAGCCGATGCCACTGCTTGCCGTCGATCACGTGGGCGTACAGGCCCATGACCTGGTTGATCTCGGTGATGTCGTCGTTCGTCATGGCAGTGGAGACTATCGCCGTCGAAATTCGCGTGCGAGCGAGGGAAGTGCGTCGCCATACTGGCGCGCGTCCCTCAGCGACTCACGAGGAATGGAGGGTGTGTGATCAGCACCGTGGCCGCTGGAGCTCTGCGCCGCGTGCCAACCCCGGTGCAACGCGCGGTGACCGTGATCTGAGCACGATCGCGCCTCGCCGGTGCGCGCGGCGCCGTCTTCGTACGGCGGCCGTCGGAGGTATCACCGTGTCGCGCAACCAGCGCACCCGTTCACACACACGCCATGCCGGATCGTTCACCTGTGGCCATTGTCGTGCAAGCATCCCGCTGCTCGCTTCGGGAACCAGCCACCGCAACCACTGCCCACAGTGCCTGTGGAGCCGGCACCTCGACATCACGCCCGGTGATCGCGCGGCGGACTGCGGCTCGCTCATGGAACCGCTGTGCATCGCGGTCCGTGGTGACGGCGAGTGGCTCCTCGTGCATCGCTGCACTGGTTGCGGCGAGCTCGACTTGAACCGTACGTCGGGCGACGACAACCCGCTGTTGCTCGTCCGTCTCGCGGTACGCGCGATCGCACAACCACCGTTCCCACTCGACCGATTGGCCGAGATCTGACCGCCGACCGCCTCACTCGAACTTGCGTCAATAGACCGCGTATACCGCGGTGTATTGACGCAAGTTCGGGGTGTGGCGAGGCGTCAGGTGACCTTGCGGTACTTGCGGACGGCGAGCGGCGCAAAGACGGCGACGATGCCGACGATCCACGCCAGCGCCCTGAGGGTGTTGCCGCCCGCGGGGAGACCGAGCGTGAGGTCACGAGCGGCGTTGCAGACCACTGACACCGGCTGATGCTTCGCCCACGGCTGCAACCAGCCTGGCATCGTCTGCACCGGGATGAATGCCGACGACGCGAAGATCAGTGGCGCGAGGATCGGGAACGACGCTGCCTGCGCAGTCTCCGCGTCCTTCACGCTCAATCCGACGAACGCGAAGATCCACGAGAGCGAATAGGAGAACCCGAGGATCAGCGCGAGGGCGGCCAGGAGTCCCCACACGTCGGACTGCACACGCCAACCGACCGCGAAACCAACCACGCTCATCAGGATGACGACGAAGAAATTCCTGATGAGATCGGCCGTCGTGCGACCGGTGAGCACCGCGGAGCGTGCGATCGGCAGCGACTTGAAGCGGTCGATGATGCCGAGGTGCAGATCGCCGGCGAGGCCGACCGCCGTCGTCAGCGCCCCGAACACGACCGTTTGCACGAAGATGCCCGGCATCAAGTAGTTGACATACGAGATACCACCGAGGCTCTGCGCGTTGATCGCGCCGCCGAACACGTAGCGGAAGTTCAGGATGAAGATCACGGGCTGGATCGTGGCGAACACGAGCAGCTGCGGATTCCGCCGGATGTTCAAGAGGTTGCGCCACGCGATGGTCAGCGCGTCGCCGACCAGGTGCGGACGGTCGACCTTCGGGGCGACGACAGGAGGCGTGTCGGGAGCGCTCGTCACCGTCGTCACGACGACCTCCTGCGACGTCGCCTGCCATTGGACGGCGGCTGGTTGCCGTTCCCGGACGGTTGCTCCGCGACGTGTCCGGTGAGCTCGAGGAACACGTCGTCGAGGGTCGGCTCCCGCAACGACAGGGTGGTCGGGTGCAGCTCGGCCGCGTCGAGCGTGCGCACCGTCTCCAGCATCGCCACTGCGCCGTCACCTTCCGTCACCGTGACGTGCAGCACTTTGCCGTCGGCCGATACCGGGCCGATGGGGCGCAGGCGCTCCACGGCGACTGTTGTCTCGGAGGGGTCACGGAGCCCGACCTCGATGACGGTCGACCCGAACCTCGTCTTGAGCTCCGCGGCCGTCCCTTCGGCGATCACGAGCCCGCAATCGACGACGACGATGTAGTCGGCGAGATAGTCGGCTTCCTCGAGATATTGCGTGGTGAGCAGCACCGTGACGCCCGTGTCGACGAGGTCCTCGATCACGTCCCAGAGCTCGCTGCGGCCTTGAGGATCGAGGCCCGTCGTCGGTTCGTCGAGAAAGAGCACCGGCGGGCGGTGCATCAGCGCGGCGGCCAGGTCGAGCCGCCGCCGCATCCCTCCGGAGAAGGTACGCACGACACGGTCGGCAGCGTCACTCAGCGCGAACCGCTCCAGGAGCTCGCGGCCGCGAGTCGTGATCTCGGCCGGCGACATGTGGGTGAGCCTGCCGACCATCTTCAGGTTCTCGCGCGCGGTGAGGTTCTCGTCGACCGCGGCGTATTGACCGGCGAAGCCGATCGAGCCGCGCACTCTGTGCGGGTCCTCGGTGACGTCGATGCCGAGGACCTGCGCGGATCCGGCGTCGGCAAGCAGCAGCGTCGTGAGGATCCGCACGGCCGTGGTCTTGCCGGCGCCGTTGGGTCCGAGCAGCCCGAGAACGTTTCCGACGGGCACCTCGAAGGAGACACCACCGAGCGCGGTGACATCACCGAATCGCTTGACGAGACTGTCGGCGCGGATCGCGATCGGTGGCACGGCGCTCAAAGCGATCTACTTCTGCACGTACTCGTGCACGAGGTACACCGCGCCGCTGCCATCGACGATCTCCTCGATCTTCGACACGAGCTGACTCCCGGGTGCGAGGTTGATGGCAACGAAAGTACGGACGGGCCCGAATGCCTCGGTCGCGATCGGGTCGCGCACCGGGTTCTCGACGTAACGCACGACGTCGGCCTCCGGCAACAGGCTCGCGAGTCGGTGCAACACGGCGATGTCAGTGATCGCCACGATCGCGCGGGTGCCGCTCGGGCGCTCGCCGGTGGGGATCGGTCGCTCCACCCCTTTCCGCACCGTTTCGTCGACGGCATACACGTCGTACGGCGATCCGATGAACGAGTTGTGGTCGGTCATGAGCCGCTGGGCGTCGTCGGGTGTCGCAAACGACTTCGCCGGGTCCAAGAAGTCCCTGACCGATTCCGTCCAGGTCTCCGTGAAGGCGTCGACGCCTTGAGGAGCATGGTCGTCGTCGTCACGGAGGTTCACCGTGTACCGAACCATGGTCCGTGTGAGCTCGAGACCCAGCGGCGCGTGCACCTCGAGGTAGTGGTCGACGAACTCTTCGCGACTCAGGCCCGGCTTGCGCGGAAAGAGAAAGAGCAGCTTCTCCATCGGCTGTCAGGCGCGGCGACCCGAGAACGCGAGCAGGCGAGTCTGTGCGTCGGCGCCCGGAGGCGGCTCGAGCTTCGGGCCCATCGCGCCCGATGTGCGCATCACCTCGTCCATCGGTTGCATCGCCTCGTAGATCGCGTGTACGTCGTCAGGATCGAGGCGCTCGTCACCGCCGGTCGCGCGCGCCAGGTCCCAGGCGTGGATCACGAGGTCCGGACCCGCGAACCGGTCCACACCCTGCTCGAAGGTTCCTCTGCCCATCTGGCCGTCGTACTCCAGCGTCGCAACCGCGGGGTCGTCGAGCCCTTCCTGGATCGCGTCGCGTGCGTGTTTCCACGCGCCGACCGGATCGTCGGCAACAGACGGGCCGGGCGGCACTTCGCGGCCGACGAGCGCGTAGAACCGACTCGCGTTGTCGACCATGTGCTGCACGATGTCGCGTGCGACCCACTCCTCGCAGGGAGACGGATCGTCCCAGCGGTCGTCGGGGACGGCTTCGACGCGCTCGCTGAAGGCGGCGGCCCGACGGCGATAGCGGTCCGAGATCTCGGTCACCCGACCCAAGGTAGCGACATTCGCCAGCGCCAGGAAGCTGTGCCACGATCACGGCGTGGACATCGAGGGTGCAAGCGTCATCGTCACGGGCGGCGCTTCGGGCCTCGGCGAGGCGTCGCTGCGCCGTCTCGTTCGCCGCGGCGCCAACGTCACGATCGCCGACATCAACGACGAACGTGCCAAGGCGATCGTCGACGAGCTCGGTGACCAAGTGGAGTTCGTGCACACCGACGTCACGGTCGAGTCCGAGGTGCTCGAGCTCGTTCGCGTGGCCGCGGCCCGCGGACCGCTGCGCGTCGTCATCAACTGTGCCGGCGCCGGCGTGAGCAAACGAGTGCTGAGCCGTGACGGCACACCTCACGATCTCGAGAGCTTCGCGTGGACGGTGACGTTGTGCTTGTTCGGCACGTTCAACGTGATGCGGCTGGCGTCGGTCGAGATGGCGAAGACACAGCCCGACGACGACGGCCAGCGCGGCGTGATCGTGAACACCGCGTCGATCGCGGCGTTCGACGGCCAGATCGGCCAGAGCGCGTACTCCGCGGCGAAAGGCGGCATCGTCGGCATGACGCTCCCTGCGGCGCGCGACCTTGCCGCGATCGGTGTGCGCGTGGTGACCATCGCACCGGGCACGTTCCTCACGCCGGCAATGGCGAACGCGCGCCAGGAGATGGTCGAGAGCTTCGTCGAGATGCAGCCCTTCCCGAAGCGCCTCGGACAACCAGACGAGTTCGCGATGCTCGTCGAACAGGTCGTCGACAACCCGATGCTCAACGGTGAAGTGATCAGGCTCGACGGCGCGGTGCGCTTCCCACCGCGCTAGCCCCGGCACGCGGCTCGCCCTACACCGCCGCTGCCAGGCGCTGCTTGGCGGTTTCGTAGATGTCGGGCGCGAGGGGGCCCTTCTGCGCCGCCGCGATGTTGTCAGCGAGGTGCTGCGGGTTCGCGGTGCCGACGATCGTGGTGTGCATCTGTGGGTGGCTCAAGGTGAAGCGCAGCATGAACTCCATGCGCGTCATGCCCTCGAGCAGGTCGTCCAGCTCCGCATGATCCCACCGGTCGCGGCGCGCCTCCACCATCGGGCGCCAGAAGTCGGGATACCTCGCCAGGCTCGCCTCGTCGAGGTTCGGGGCGCCGCGAGCGACGCCGCCGCGGATAACGGTGCCCGAACCCGCCGCCGCTGCATCGCGGATTGCGTCCTCGTGTTCGCGCTCGAGCGCCGAATACGGGATCTGGAACGCATCGAACACGCCCATCGCGATGTGGTCGGCGAGGTTGGGCAGCGTTCCCGACATGCCGATGAAGCGCGTCTTGCCCTCGTCGCGGAGCTCCTGCAACGCGTCGACTGCGCCTTTCTCCTCCAGCGTCTGGCGTGACGGGCTGACGTGGAACTGCACGAGGTCGAGGTGGTCGGTGTTCATGCGGCGGAGGCTCTGCTCGACGCCGGCGCGGATGTTCTCCGGCGTGAAGACGTGCTGCGGTCGCTCGCCGGCGGCGGGAGGTGGTTGGTTGATCGGGCAGCCGCACTTGCTGGCGAGGAAGAACTCGGTGCGGCGGCCCGAGATGTGCTCGCCGATCAGTTCCTCGGACACGCCGTAGTCGGGTGATGTGTCGACGAAGTTGATCCCCGCGTCGAGGACCGCGTTGAGGATCTCGCCGGCCTGAGCCCGGGCCTGTTCGCCGACGCGCAGCTCCATTGCTCCGTACCCGAGCTTCGTGACCTCCAGGCCCGTGCGACCCAGTGTTGCAGTGGGAAGCTCGCTCAAGTTCCGCTCCCTCCGTCGACCGCGCGCTGATCATCGCCTCGTCGCACGCTATTGGCCAGTGGCGCGGCACGCCACTGGCGCGGCACGAGGTGGTCGGCGAAACGTGCGAGCAACGGCCCGCCGATCGCCAGCAGCAGCACATACGCGGCCGTGAGCAGGACCAGATCCTGGTTGAGGGCGCTCCCGATCGCGAGATCAGCGATGACGATGGAGAACTCGCCACGCGCGATCAACGAGGTGCCCGCGCGCGCTCTTCCCCGGACTCCCACACCGATCCGCTTCGCCGCGTACCAGCCGACTGCAACCTTCGTGGCGCCGGTCACGATCGCCAAGACGACAGCCGCTGCAAGCACCGGCGGGAGCGACGCGACGTCGACACGCAACGCGAAGAGTACGAAGAACAATGCGGCGAACAGGTCCCGGAGCGGCTCGATCAACGCGCTGGCGCGGCGCTGGACAGCGCCCGACAGGGCGATACCGACGAGGAACGCGCCGATTGCCGATGACACATCGAGCTTCTGCGCCACACCGGCAACCAACAGCGTCATCCCGAGAACGCCGAGCAGCAACGCCTCGTCCGACCTCGCCGACAGTGCACGACTGAGGTGATGCCCGAGTCGCAGCGCGGCGACGAGCGCAAGAAAGGTCGCGCCCAGCGCGATTCCGATCGACGCGAGTCCTGCACCGATCGCCTCGCCCGCGACGATCGCGGCCACGATCGGCAGGTACACCGTCATCGCGAGGTCCTCGATCACGAGGATGCTCAGGATCGCCGGAGTCTCACGGTTGCCGAGGCGGCCGAGGTCGGTGAGCACCTTGGCGATGACGCCGGACGACGAGATGTAGGTGATCCCGGCGAGGAGCACTGCCTCCTCGAAGTCCCATCCGAGCGCAACTGCGGCGAGCGCACCTGGCGCCGCGTTGAGCGCCAGGTCGAGCGCGCCGGACCGAACGTTGCGCCGCAACCCGTCGACCAACTCGTCGGCGGTGTACTCGAGCCCGAGCGTGAGGAGGAGCAGCACGACGCCGATCTCGGCGGCAAGGTCGAGGAAGTCCGACGAGAGCGCCGGGGTCGCGATGCCGCCTTCACCGAAGAAGAGCCCCGCGACGAGATATGCGGGGATCGCACTGACACCGATTCGATCCGAGAGGCGCGCGAGAACGGCGAGGCCGAGCGTGATCGCGCCGAGTTCGATGAACGCGAGGGCGACGTCCTCGGTCGCCGCCGCGACGACCATCCGTCAGCCTCGTCCGATCTTCGACGCGAAGGCCTCGAGACCCTCGGCGCTCCCCACGGCGACCACCGTGGCGCCGGGCTCGAGCACGTCGTCGGCTCCGGGCGCTGCAATCACCCCGTCGCCTCGAATCAGCGCGACCACCGACACGCCGGTGTTCGTGCGCACGCGGGCGTCACGCAGCGCCATACCCGCCCACTCCGCTCCCTCCTCGACCACGAGCCAGTCGATCGAGAGACCTTCGACGTGCTGTTGCACGGCGGCCAGGTGCTCGGCAATCCGCGGCGCCCCGAGGAGCTCGGCGAGGGCGAGGGCGTCGTCGGGTTCGAGGCTCAGCTCGGCCGTGCACGCATCGGGATCGTCGCGCGAGTAGATGAGCAGGTCACGGCGCCCGGTACGGCGTACGAGCACGCCGATACGGATGCCCTGCGACGTCTCGAAGTCGTAGCGGACGCCCACGCCAGGAAGCGTCGTCTCGGAGACATCGGCCATCCCTGATGCTGTCAGCGTCCCGTGTCCGCGAGCAAAGGAACATGACTTGGCAAGACGTCGCGAATTCAGCACTATTGGGGCGGCACGCGCCCGGCGATACGCTCGGACTCTTGGGGGGCTCATGAGAGATCTGGCCGCAGCTCGCCGACGCGGCGGCTCTGTCGTCATCGTCCTGCTCGTCGTCTTCGCACTCGTCACCGCCATGGCCTCAGTCGCCGGCGCCGCGCTGAGTCACGGACCGTTCGTTCCAACGGCGGGCGTGGGGTCGAAGGCCGCGTTGGACTCTCCGAACTGCGGTCCCGACGGCAAGCTCGCGTACCCGT
>JBKPCV010000016.1:0-2365 GCA_046727575.1 Actinomycetota bacterium | reverse complement strand
TCTCCGAGAACGTCACCGCATGACAGCCCTTGGCCGCGACCCGACCGATCTCGTCGGCCATGAGCTGCGGGTCCCACAGCGGTGACAACGAGAGTGGGACGAACCGACCGGGGTACGTCCCGGCCCACTCGTCGATGTGCCAGTCGTTGTATGCCTGCAGCGCGGTGAGCGCGAGGTCCGGGTCCTTGGCGGCCGCGTCCTGGAACACTTGGCCGCAGAAGCGTGGGAACGTCGGAAAGCACATCGAGCCGAGCACGCCGTTGGCGTTCATGTCGTCGATGCGGGCATGGATGTCGTAGCAGCCGGGACGCATCTGGTCGAAGCGCGTCGGATCCACCCCGTACTCCTCCGGCGGAGTGCCGGCGACCGCGTTGAGACCGAACGTCACGATCCGCTGGCCGGCGAACTCCCACGCCTCGGACCCGTCGTCCTGAGTGATGACGCGCGGCGCGAGGTCGGTGAACTCGGCGGGCATCCGGCCTTCGAAGATGTGCGGCGGCTCGACCACGTGGTCGTCCACGCTGACGAGTACGAGATCGTCGAGCTCCATCGTGCCCCCGTTTCCGGTCAGACTGAGTGGCCACCGACGGTATCGCCGGGTCGACCGGCACTCGCGCAGCACGAGGGGACGGACATCGAACCGACATGACACATGACTCGAAACTGCCCGACATGACGGCGGAGTTGGAGCGGAACTTGCTCGCGGCGCCGCAGGCCGCACACGGGAAGGTCGAAATCTACTCGGGCGTCGCGCGCATGGCCGGAGCGGTGTGGGCGAGCGAGGTGCGTCGATCGGGCACCACGCCCCGCACGGCCGTCGTGTGGTGCCATCCGGCGGCGAACTTCCTCGGGCACTACGCCCTGCCCGGGCTCGCGGCGCGAGGGTTCGGCGCGATCGGCCTCACCACGCGTTACGTGGGCAACGACACCGCGTTGATCCTCGAGAACTGCCTCCTCGACATCGGCGCCACGGTCCGCCACCTGCGCGAGACGGGCTACGAGACGGTGGTGCTCATCGGCAACTCCGGCGGCGCGTCGATCGTGCCCTACTACCAGGCGCAGGCGCAGTCACCGTCGGTGAGCGATCCTCCCGGCGGTGGTCCGGACCTGACGCGCGCGGGCCTCGTTCCGGTCGATGCGATCGCGATGTTCAACGCGCACCCTTCACGCGCGCGGCTCTGCGCCGAGTGGCTGGACCCCGCGATCGTCGACGAGCACCAACCATTCCAACGCGACGCGTCGCTCGACATGTACAACGGCGTCAACGGCCCGCCGTTCGACGCAGGCTTCGTGGAGCGCTACCGCGCCGCGCAGCTCGCCCGCAACCGGCGGATCTCGGCATGGGCGCAGGCCGAGCTGCGCGCGATCGTCGAGCCGGGGCACCAACCCGAAGGCCTGGAAGACTTGGCGTTCGTCGTGCACGGCACCACCGCGGATCTGCGGTTCCTCGACGGCAGTCTCGACCCGAGCGATCGCGAGATCGGTGTGTCGCTGTGGGGTCCGCCCGCAATCGCCAACTATCTCCCGGCCGGCATCGGTCGCTGCAGCACGTTGCGATCGTGGCTGAACCAGTGGAGCCTCGACCACACGCTCGGCGACTCGCTCCGCTGGCTCCCCGAAGTCGAGGTGCCGGTGATGGTGATGCTCGGGACCGCGGATCCCGTCGTGGTGCCCAGCATGGCGCAACAGATGTACGACGCCACGACGAAGGCGCCGCGCGAGCTGCGGATGATCCCGAAGGCAACGCACTACTTCGAGAACCAACCCGACCTGCTCGACGAGGCGCTCGACGCGCTCGCCGATTGGATGCGGAAGAGTACCGGTGATCCCTCGTGACCCCGCGAGCCCGGTTCGCGAGTTCCTCGGGCTCGAACGCCACGACGATCCCCTGCAGTGGCGGCTCGACATCCGGCCGCGCGTGCTGACCCATGCCGGCGCGGTCCATGGCGGCGCGTTGCTCGGCGCCGCGGTCGAGGCGCTCGAAGGTACGACCGGACGGCCGCTCGTGTGGGCGACCGCACAATATCTCCATCACGCAGGACCGACTGGCACGATCGACATCGCGATCACGCCCGAGATCGCGGGGCGTAACACCACCCAGGCTCGTGTCACACTCAGCCTTGGCGACACGGAGGTGCTCAGGGTGTTCGCCGCGCTCGGTACGCGGCCGTTCCCGCACGAAGCGCGATGGGTCGGCGCGCCGCAGGTCCCGCCACCCGATACGGGCCGGCCGTGGTCCGGACCTCGTGATCAGCGCGAGCAGGTGCTCGACCATTACCAGCTCCGCTTCGCGACCGGGCGTCCACTCGGCGACCTCGACGGAACGCCGGGGCCGGGAACCGCGGCGCTGTGGTGCCACATCCCG
>JBKPCV010000015.1:0-4987 GCA_046727575.1 Actinomycetota bacterium | reverse complement strand
CAGGTGCGCGGTGGCTGCGACGTGGGCGAGCGTCACGGACTTCGATGGAGTGCCCGCGACCGAGATGACGCTCTCTTCCATCTGGAGGTCGGCCGGCGCCGCTTCGAGCAGGTGGCCGGCAATCGCAAACACCTTGTTCCGCAGGAGATCGGCGGCGTCGTGAACGGCGGCGCCGATCATCGGGCCGCTCCGGCTGCCGCCGGTGCCCGCGCCGTACGGCGTGGCCTCGGTGTCACCCTGGTGCACGGTCACGTCGTCGACGTGCACACCGAGGAACTCGGCGGTGAGCTGCGCGGTGGTGGTCTCGAGACCCTGCCCGTGGGCGCCCGACGCGAGGTACACGTCGACGTGTCCGTCGGGCGCGATCCGCAGGTGCGCCGGCTCGTTGCCGTATTGGCCGAATGTCGTCTGCGGCTCGACGTAGAGCGCGAATCCCACACCGAGCAGCCGGCCGGAGGCCTTCGCCTGCGTCTGCTCCTCGCGGAACTTCTCGTAGCCGATCTCGGACACGCACTGCTCGAGAGTCTCCTCGGGCGACACGTTGTCGATGAACTGCGCGCCCGCGGACATGTAGGGCAGTTCGGAGCGGTGCAGCACGTTCCGGCGGCGCAACTCCACAGGGTCCATGCCGATGGCGCGCCCAACGACGTCGACCATTTCTTCACGCGCGACCGTCTCCATCATCCACGGACCGCGGTAGGCCGCCTTGCCACACGTGTTCGTCCACACCGTGATCGTCTGGAACCCGATCTGCGGGACTCGGTACGGACCCGTGATCAGCGCGCACGACATCGGGCCCGCGCTGCCGCCGCCGATCGGATATGCCCCCGAGTCGTCGAGATGGTCGACATATGCGCCCAGGAAGTGTCCGTCCTCGTCGACGGCCATGGTGACGGTCATCTTCTCGACCCGTGCGTGCGCCGAGGCAATGAGGTGCTCGTGACGATCCTCGATCCACTTGATCGGTGCCTTCAGCAGGTGCGCCGCGAGCACGATGGTCTGTTCCTCGCGGCCGACGAACGACTTCAGGCCGAAGCCGCCGCCGACGTCGCCGATCTGCACCCGGATCCTGCTCTCGGGGAGGCCGGTGACGCGGCTGAACACGAGACGGGCTTCGTGCGGGTTCTGGCTCGAAAACCACACGTCGAGCTGATCGTCGAACGGGTCGAAGCGCGCCACGACGCCGCGGCACTCCATCGGGACCATGCTGTAGCGGTGCTGGCGGAACGTCTCGGTGACGGTGTGGGCGGCGCCGTCGAACACTTGCTGCAGCTCCGATGCGATCGGGCCGCCCATCAGCATCGCCACGTTGGCCGGGCGGTCGGCATGCACCAGTTCGGGATTCGCGGCGGCCGCCTCGTAGTCGACGATCGGTTCGAGCGGCTCGAGGTCGACCTCCACGAGCTCCGCCGCGTCCTCGGCGAGGTAGCGGCTCTCGGCGACGACGAGCGCGATCGGGTCGCCCACGAAGCGCACGTCGTCGACGGCGAGGGGCTTGATCGGGGCCATGAAGTCATCGGCACCCTGGAACATGCTCGGCAGCATCGAGCCGGCGCGAGCGTCCTCCAGTTCGGCGGCGGTGAGCACCGTGATGACGCCGGGTGCCGCACGTGCCGCATCGACGTCGAGACGCGTGATCCGAGCACGTGCGACGTGGCTGCGTACGAAGGCCGCGTGCAGCATGCCCTTGACAGACAGGTCGTCGACGTAGCGTCCGCGCCCGGTGAGGAGGCGAGGATCCTCTTTGCGGAGCACCTTCTGCCCCACGAAACGCCCAGCTGCCAACGAAGTCGTTTCCACCACGGCGTGAACCTAACATCGTGGATTTGCAGAGCTCGCATGTAACCGAGGTCGACGTCGGGCGGGTCGACGACGTCGGCGTCTTCGGCGGCACGTCCTATCAACGAGTCCGGGGCGTCGTGCGGGGACGCGTCTCCGACGACGAAGAGATCGTGGGCCTCGACTCGTACGGCACGCCGTACCAGTACGAGTCGGAGTTCGAAGTGCTCCAGCCGGTGGAAGCCGACGCGCGCTCCGCCGTGGTCGTCGACGCCGAGAACCGCGGCGGTCCGTCGGTGCTCGGATTGGTGACGGGTGTCGCCCTGCGCGGAGGGCCGCCGTCGGGGCTCGAGTACCCGGTCGGTATGGGACCCGGGTGTCTGTTCGACACCGGCGTCTCGTACGCGCGGGTGCAGTGGCAGACCGGACACTGCGCGAGCGTGCCGGACGACGCGCAGGGCGTCGGGCTTGCGATCGTGCGCGACTTCGGTCGCTTCCTCGCCGCCCACTTCGACACCCGGGTGCTCGGCGGTGCGAGCCAGTCCGCGTGGTTCGTCAACACGCTCGTCGCGGAGGGCTTCAACGTCGATCCGGACGACGGTTCGGGAGTGTTCTCGGGTGCGTTCGCGCTTCTGTCGGCGGGAAACTGGCTCGCGATCAACGGTCTTGCGAACGACGGCGAGCCGCTCTATCCCTACGTGCGCCCGGCGCGCGCCCCGCTCACCGCGGACGAGATCCTGACCCGCCGCGCATCCGACCCGTTTCTGGTCGACATCACCAGCTACACGGAGTACTACCGCCTGCGGGGCAGCATCTTCGCATCGTCGCCGCTTCCCGAGCGGACGCGGCACTACGACTTCCCCGCACCGCACGGCCCCGGCAGTCCGGAGTGGGCGTCGCTCGTGTTCGAGTCGCTCGGCTGTAACGGGGGCGTCGAGATCCCGCTCAACCCCATTCAGTCCGGTGCCTACGCGCGCGCGCTGCTCGCCACACTGGTCGACGACCCCGACGCGCTCCCGCCGTCACGGCGGTTCGACCTGGGTCCTGCTCCTGAGCCGTCCGAGTACTTCAACGCCCTCCCCGGCGTCGACCTCCGCGTGCCTCGGGTGGACGCCGACGCGCAGCCGATCGGAGGCGTTCGCTTTCCCGACGTCGAGCTGCCGACGGGCCGGCCGGAGCCGGTTGCCCTCCCACCCTGCGGCGCGTCGACGATCAACGACACCTGCGGCAATTTCGGCGGCTGGCGGCCGTTCAGTGCGGCCGAGCTCGCGCGCAGGTATGGGTCGATCGACGACTATCTGCAGCGGTACGCGGCGCTGCTCGACGACCTGATCGACGAAGGCTTCGTGCTGCCGCGCGACCGTGCCGGGGTGATCGACGCTGGTCGCCGTCAGTTCACCCGGTAAAACGCGCGTCGTTTGGAACGCCTGGCGTCACAAATCACGCGCAATCAACCGGCCAAGGGAGTCGAGCCACGCGCGCACGCACGATGTCGCGAGCCGCTCAGCTGACCAGGGCCGGCGCGAGGGCGCGCCACTCGTCGAGTGGCAGGTTCTGGATGCCGCGCGGCGTGACGACCTGAATGCAGACGTGGTCGGCGCCGGCTTCGAAGTGTTGCTGCACGCGTCGTGCGATTGCGGCTTCGTCGCCCCATGCCACCACTCCGTCGATCAGCCGGTCACTGCCCCCGTCCGCGAAGTCTTCGTCGGTGAAGCCGATCCGACGCAGGTTGTTCAGGTAGTTGGGCAGCGTGAGGTAGATCGAGAAGTGGGCGCGGGCCAGGTCGCGCGCGGTCGTGGGATCCGTCTCGAGCACGACCGGTTGCTCGGGCATGAGGAGCGGCCCCTCACCGAGAACACCGCGCGCGAAGCGCGTGTGGTCAGGATTGGCGAGATACGGGTGCGCGCCGCGTGTGCGGTCGCGCGCGAGCCGGAGCATCAGGGGACCGAGCGCCGCGAGGGCGCGTTCTTCAACCGGCACGAGAGGCGACTGGGCGTCGAGCGCGTCGAGATAGGCGCGGGTGACCTCGAACGGCTTCTGATAGCGGCCCGCCTCGTCGCGGTCGATCAGCGCTGAGTGGCTGACGCCGATGCCGAGCAAGAAGCGTCCCGGGTGCGCTGACGTGAGCGCGGCGTGCCCGGCCGCGGTCTCCGCAGGTTCGTGCATCCAGAGATTGAGGATCCCCGTGGCCACCACGACGCGTTCGGTCGCGTCCAGCAATGCGGAGCAGTCACCGAAGATGTCGCCGCCGACACCGCCCGGTACCCACAACGTCGAGTAACGAAGGCTCTCGAGCTCGGCGGCCGCGTCCAGCGCGGCAGCGCGATCGCTGTAGCGGAGCGCACCGCTCCAGACTCCGGTTCCCTGCAGATCCATGGCTCCCTCTCCAAAGCCTCGCGTACGCTCCCGGAGCATTGCACAGCGGAGCGTGAGGGGGAGTGGGATGGATGATGTGCGCGGGCGTGTCGCTGTGATCACTGGCGGCGGGAGCGGTATCGGTCGCGCGACCGCGCTCGCGTTCGCGCGTGAGGGCGCGATCCCCGTCATCGCCGACATCGATGCCGCGCGGGCGGCCGCTGTCGAACGTGAAGCGAGGGACTTCGGCGTCGACGCGGCGGGGATCCGGTGTGACGTGACGAGCGACGACGACTTCGCCGCGGTGTACGACGAGACGTTGCGGCGCTTCGGGCGCGTCGACATCGTCATGAACAACGCGAGTGTGATCCCCATCGGACGGCCCGAGACCCTGCCGATGGAGGCATGGCAGCGGTGCGTCGACGTCAACCTGCTCTCGGTCGTGCGGAGCCTGCGATTGTTCCTCCCACGTCTGCTCGACCAGGGGAGCGGTCACGTGGTGAACACGGCGTCGACCGCCGGGCTGATGGCGTACGCGTACGAGCGACTGCCATACTCGGCGACCAAGTCGGCGATCGTCGGACTGTCGGAAGCGCTCGCCCTCTACACGCGACCCAAAGGCGTGGGGGTGACCTGTCTGTGTCCGGGGCCCGTGGCCACGAACATCGGTGAGCAGATCACGTTCCACGAGGACGTACCGATCAACAGCCCCGGCGACCTCGAGATCATGGACCCGGCCGACGTGGCCGATCAGGTCCTCGACGCGGTGCGGACCAGCACGTTCCTGCTACTCACGCACGGGGAGAAGGTGCGCTGTCTCTTATACACATCTGACGCTGCCGACGACCTGCAA
>JBKPCV010000014.1:0-3922 GCA_046727575.1 Actinomycetota bacterium | reverse complement strand
GTCCGTCCGGAGTCGCGCGAGGCGGTCCACGAGCTGCACGACCTCGAGGTGAAGGTCGTGATGATCACCGGCGACGCCCGCGAGGTGGCGGAGGCGGTCGGCAAGGACATCGGGATCGACGAGGTGCTCGCTGAGGTGCTGCCGGAGGACAAGGGTAAGGAGGTGGCCCAGCTGCAGGCACGCGGATTGCGTGTTGCGATGGTGGGTGACGGCGTCAACGACGCGCCCGCGCTCGCGCGGGCCGACGTCGGCATCGCGATCGGGGCCGGCACCGACGTGGCGATCGAGTCGGCGGGCGTAGTGCTCGCGTCGTCCGATCCTCGCGGCGTGGTCGGCGTCATCGAGCTCTCCCAGGCGAGCTACCGGAAGATGGTGCAGAACTTGGCCTGGGCGACCGGCTACAACGTCGTCGCGATCCCGCTCGCGGCGGGCGCGTTCTCGTGGGCTGGCATCACGCTGGTGCCCGCGGCCGGCGCGATCTTGATGAGTCTCTCGACAATCATCGTCGCGCTGAACGCCCAGTTGCTCCGCCGACTCGACCTACGGCCAGAGCGCCTTGCCGAGGAGGACGTCAAGCGTCACGCGGCAGCGCGCACGCTCGCGTCGCCGCCAGCGGTCACTGCCTGATCGATGGCCGACCAGCTGCTGTTCGTCACGCAGGTTGCGCCGTATCGCGACGGGCCCGCAGGCGTGCACGGGGTCCTCGACCAGGCTGCGGTGGGTGTCGCGCAGATTGCCGAACTGCACGGGCTCGAGGCACATCGAGTCGACGACGTGCGTGCCATCGACGCGTCTGCACTGCACGATGCCCGGATGCTCGCCTTGTTCACGATCGGCGAGACGCCATGGAGCCCCGATCAGAAGGACGTGATGCTCCGCGCCGTCCGCGCGGGCACGCTGTCGGTGATCGCAATCCACTCCGCGACCGACTCGTGCTACGCCTGGAACGACTACGGCGCCCTCGTCGGTGCACGGTTCGACGGTCATCCGTGGACCCGGACGTTCGTGGCTGACGTGCTCGATCCCTCCCATCCGGCCTGCGCGCATCTCGGCACGGAGTGGGCGTGGCACGACGAGGTGTACCAGTACCGTGATTTGCGCTCGGATGCGCGCGTCCTGCTCCGAGTGCGCGACGCTGACCTCGACCTCTCCGTGCCGGGCGCGCGCCGACCGCCGTTCGGTTACCCGCTGGCGTGGTGTTTTCGGGAAGGGCAGGGGTCGGTGTTCTCGACGAGCCTCGGACACTTCCCGAGCGCCTGGGAGAGCCCCGCGTACCTGCGCCATCTCGCGGGCGGCGTCGCGTGGGCGTTGGGAGCGCAAGGATGAGTGCACGCGTGGTGATCGTGGGCGGTGGCAGCTACCACTGGGCGCCACGGCTCCTGTGCGACTTCGCGAACACACCCTCACTCCACGACGCCTGCGTGGTCTTGCACGATCTCGACGCCGAGCGTGTGCAGCTCATGGAGCAGCTGGGCGGAGAGATCGCGCGTCGGCGGGGGATCCCGCTACAGACGACGTCCGAGCTCGATCGCGGACAGGCGTTGTCAGGAGCTGACTTCGTGATCACCTGCTTCTCCGTCGGCGGCTTCGAGAGCATGCAGCACGACATCGACATCCCACGCCGGTTCGGGATCCGCCAGCCGATCGGTGACAGCGTCGGGCCCGGCGGTGTGCTCCGCGCGCTACGGAGCGTGCCAGTGATGCTCGAGATCGCGCGCGACGTGGAACGGATCGCTCCCGACGCGTGGCTCGTCAACGTCACCAATCCGCTGACCGCGCTGTGCCGCTCGGTGACTCGTGAAACACCGCTCAAGACCGTCGGCCTGTGCAACGAGTGGGTCGGCGCGACGTTCAACCTCAGCCTGGCGCTCGACTGCGGCATGCAGGACCTCGATCCTGTGCTCGGTGGCGTCAACCACTACCCGATCGCAACCGAGTTGCGCATCGGTGATGCGGACGCGTTTGCCAGGCTGCGATCGCTCCTCGATCATCCTGAGCAGGCTGCTGCGGAACCAATCTGGATGGACCCGCCGGCCGCGATGCACTGGACGAAGGTCTCGGCGGGGGACTTCTGGTCGAAGCTCGACGTGCTCGAGAACAACCGCGTGCGCTTCGAGATCCTGCGCCGGTTCGGCGTGTTTCCGGGCTCCGGCGACCATCACTCTGTGGAGTTCATGCCGGGCTTCGCGCATCCCGGCAACGACTACGGACGCGACTGGCGCGTGCACCACTACGGAATGGAGGGGCACCGCGCGGATGCGGCCGCGGACGTCGAGCATTACGAGTCGATACGCGACGCCTCCGACGTCACCGCGATGCCGTCGGGTGAGTTGGTTGCGAACCTGCTCGACGGCATCGTCACGGGCACCGCCCGCTCGCTCCCGGTGAATCTCCCGAATCAGGGCAACGTCACGAACCTGCCCGACGCGAGCGTGGTCGAGATCATCGGCGTGGCGGACGGATCGGGCGTGCGAGGTCGCGATCGTGCCACCGTCCCGGGGATCATGGGTGAGTTCCTTCGGCGCATCAACGTCGTGCAGGAGTGGACGGTGGAGGCCGCGCTGTCCGGCGACCGCACGCTCGTCCTCGAGGCGATGATGGCCGACCCGATGGCCGGGCAGCTCGCGTACGACGACATCGTGTCGATGACCGACGAGATGCTCGCCGCGACCGCGCGCTGGCTGCCGCACTTCGCGTAAGGGGGACGACGTTCAGTCGAGGGCCGACGAAGCGCACGTCTGACCGGCCCGCATCTGCTTCGAGAAAGCGCAACAGTTCAAGTCCGCTCGCGATGAGCTCGGAGGACGCCTGCTTGGAGACGCGGCCGAGGTGGTCGATGAGGAGCGCGCAGGTGCCGCGCTCACGATCGGACTCGATCCGCCAGGTGGCGCGTCAGCGCGTCGACCACCGGAAGCGAGGCGCGTTGCAGGAGTAGCTGACGTGCGAGCGTCGCACGGTTGAGTGCACGGAGATCGAGGACGTCGGTGGTCACGTTGAAGGTCGATAGGTCACCGTCAGTTCCGCCCCGAGGCGCGCCAGCCGGTCGCGAAGCTCAGGTGGGTCGAGCACTTCGACCGCACTGCCGAAACCGGCGAGCTGGCCGGCGAGCTCGACCTCGCTCCACCCGCCCATCTCCACCTGGACACGCCCGTCGCGGCGAGGCGGACCGATGCGGATCCGCGTCCCGAACACCATGCGCAACGTCGGCACGATGTCGGGAAGTGCGGTGCCGTGCGCGTGGGCGTGCCACTGCGCGTCGACCTGCTCCGTGACGAGACGCCAGGACTGCTCGAGATCGAAGCCCTCGGGGCGGGCGACCGGTTCGCCGGTGAATTCCACCGAGGTGATGCGGTCGACGCGGAAGGTGCGCAGCCCGTTGTCGGTGTCGGCGACGAGGTACCAGGTGGAGCGTTTCGTCGCGAGCCCCAGCGGATGCACGACGCGCGTGGTCGCCGACTGGTCGCGCGCGACGTAGCCGAGCACGAGCTGCTCGCCGTCGACCACGGCGTTCTGCACTGCCTCGAGGTGGGCGGGCGGTGGGCGGCTGTGTGCGCGACTACCCCAGTCGCTCGGATCGACGACGACCGCGGCTGAGGCCGCTTCGGCGCCCGAGCGAAACGGCTCGGGAAGCGCACGGACGAGCTTGCGCAGCGCCGTCTTGAGCTCGGGGGTGGCGGCCGACGACGGGCCCGCGACCAGGAAGAGCGCCCGCGCCTCCGGTGCGGTGAGCCCGGAGAGGTCGGTGCGGGCTCCACCGACCAGTTGCCATCCTCCGTTGCGGCCTTGGCGGGAGTACACCGGTACCCCCGCCATGCCGAGTGCCTCGAGGTCACGTCGCGCCGTACGTTCCGAGACTTCCAGCTCCCGTGCGACCTCGGCGGCGGTCACCTGGCCGCGTGTCTGCAGGAGCATGAGGACGGCG
>JBKPCV010000013.1:0-8248 GCA_046727575.1 Actinomycetota bacterium | reverse complement strand
GCCTCACCCTCGGCGGCGCCGACGCCGTCGGCCTCGGGCACAGCACCGCCTACTGGGTGGGGCTGAGCTTCGCGTGGTGCGCCGGCATCTTCGCCGTGTTCTGCGCCTTCTCGGTCGCGCGCTTCGCCCGTCGCCGCTGAGTCACACCGTCATCCAGGCCACCGGCACCCGACCGGCTCACGCCCCCTCCAAACAAGCTCGCGACCGACGCGACCACCGTCCCAAGGTCGCGTCGGCCGTCGTCGGTGGCTGCGAGCCTCTCCGCCCATCACGTACGCATATAGGCGCCGGCGGCGATCCCGAGGATCTCGCCGGTGATGTGCCGCGCCCGATCCGAAGCGAGGAACGCAATCGCCTCGGCAACCTCGTCGGCGTCCGGATAGCTCCCCAGCGGAACGATCG
Organism: Actinomycetota bacterium; assembly: GCA_046727575.1. Lineage (GTDB taxonomy): Bacteria > Actinomycetota > Acidimicrobiia > IMCC26256 > DASPTH01 > DASPTH01. Next base: position 7,846 of record JBKPCV010000013.1, on the reverse strand, counting down.
TAGGTGCGTCGGCGATGATCTCGGGATGATCCTCGACGAACTTCGTCCCCTCGATCACACCGCACGACACCGTATTCACCCGGATCCCGTACCGGCCGCCCTCGTGCGCGCACGACCGCGTGAGCACGTTCAGCCCACCCTTGGTGACCGCGTACGGAGCCTCCATACCCCCGCCGCCGAGGTCCGCAGCCAAGCTCGACACGTTCACGATCACGCCGCCGCCCGCATCACGCATCAACGGCATCGTGGCACGGCACAGATACCACGGACCTGACAGGTTCACGCGCACGCACCAGTCCCAGTTCTCCGGGTCGTAGTCGAAGATGCTCCCGATCACGTTCACAGCCGCGTTGTTCACGAGTATCTGCACGGGACCGAGCGTTCGCAGGACCTCGTCGATCACGGCTTCGATCTGGCCGCGGTCGCCCGCGTCCATCGCGAGCCCGACCACCTTTGTATCGGGATGGTCCGCGGCGATCGCTTCCGCGACCTCGCGCGTACGCCGCTCGTGGATGTCGGTGACGACGACCGTGGCCCCGCCCCGAGCGAACCGTCGAGCCGTCGCCTGGCCGAGTCCCCGTCCGGCGGCTCCGGTGACCAGTGCGACGCGACCATGGAATTCACTCACTGCTCGTCCTCCTCGCCAACTCCTGCGTGCGCCGTAGAGTCGCGCGACCCGAACGGGTCGTGCGTCGAGGGAGAGACGGTGAAGTTTGACACCTACGGGTTCGGTCGACGGCTCCGAGACGTCGGCCCGCTCGCGGTCGAGGCCGCGCGTCTCGGATTCTCGACCATCTGGTTCACGGAGGCCGGTCACAACCCGTTCCTCCCGTGCGCGACCGCGACCGAAGCGAGCCGCGGCAATGTTGGTGTCGGCACGTCGATCGCAGTCGCGTTCCCGCGTAGCCCAATGGTGACGGCGCAGATCGCCTGGGACCTCGCCGACCAGTCGCGGGGCAACTTCCAGCTCGGGCTCGGTACGCAGGTGAAGGCGCACGTCCAACGCAGGTTCTCGGCAGACTTCTCACGGCCCGTCGCCCGGATGCGCGAGTACGTGCTCGCCCTCCGCGCGATCTTCCGGGCGTTCCAGGGTGAGGAGAAACTCGCCTTCTCCGGTGACTTCTACTCGTTCTCCTTGCTCACCGACTTCTTCTCCCCGGGGTCGATCGACGTTCCTGATGTCCCGATCCAGATCGCGGGGGTCAACACGGGCCTCGCCAAGCTGGCCGGTGAAGTGTGCGACGGGTTCCACGTGCACCCGTTCCATTCTCGGGAGTACCTCGCGGACGTCGTGCGGCCCGCCGTCGAAGCCGGCGCGCACAAAGCGGGTCGGTCCATCGACGACGTCGCGTTCATCGCGCCCGTGTTCATCATCGTCGGCGACACGGAGGAAGAGCAGGCGGCGCTCCGTGACGCCGCTCGCCGGCAGCTCGCGTTCTACGCGAGCACGCCGACATACGAGCCGGTCCTCGCGCATCACGGCTACGCCGACGCCGCGGAGGAACTGCGCCGACTCATGCGCGCAGGTGACCTGGACGCCATGGCGTCGGTGTTCACCGACGACATGCTCGAGCCCTACACAGTGACCGCGTCGTGGGATGAACTTCCCCGTGTACTGCTCGCGCGCTACGACGGCGTCGCGGACCGCATCCTGTCGTACCTCGAGCCCGGCGCCTGGCCGACGTCCCCCCAAGCCGCAGAGCGGTGGGGCACTGTCGCCTCCGCGTTGCAGGAGACATGACCGTGCGCAGCGAGCGGTACGCGGCCTTTCCCAACCTGCGACTCGAGCGGCCGCATCCCGGTGTACTCCACCTGATCCTCGACGCACCCGGCCTCAATGCAGTCGACGCCGACGCCCACCGGCAACTCGCCGACGTGTGGCTCACGGTCGACCGTGATCCCGACACTCGCGTCGCGGTGATCTCCGGTGCAGGCCGCGCGTTCTCTGCCGGGGGCAGCTTCGACTTCCTCGACGACATCATCGGCGACTACGCCGTCCGCACCCGCATCATGCGCGAGGCGCGTGACCTCGTCCTCAACGTCATCAACTGTTCGAAGCCGATCGTCTCCGCGATTCACGGTCCCGCGGTCGGCGCCGGCTTGGTGGTCGCGATCCTCGCCGACGTCTCCGTCGCGGCACGCACTGCTCGCATCATCGACGGCCACACGCGCTTGGGGGTGACGGCGGGCGACCACGCGGCGATCTGCTGGCCGCTGCTCTGCGGCATGGCCAAGGCCAAGTACTACCTCCTCACCAATCGGCCGCTGTCGGGTGAGGAGGCCGAGCGGATCGGGCTGGTCTCGCTCTGTGTCGACGACGACCGCGTCCACGAGGAGGCGATGGCCATCGCGCGCGAACTGGCAGCCGGCGCGCAGAGCGCGATCCGCTGGACCAAGCAGACGTTGAACCACGCGTATCGCCTGCTCGGTCCTGCGTTCGACGCGTCGATCGCGTACGAGTTCTACGGCTTCGGCGGTCCCGACGCCGCCGAGGGACTCGCCGCGCACCGCGAGAAGCGGCCGCCGACGTTCACCGGCCCGACCAGCGAGGACGTCCCATGAGACTGGAGGGCAAGACGGCACTCGTCACTGGCGGTGCGCACGGCATCGGTGCCGCGGTCGTCGAAGCGCTGGCAGCCGATGGTGCCGCGGTCGCGGTGGCCGACGTCGACCTCGAGTCCGCTCGGCGCGTCGCCGACCAGGTTGCGGCGAAGTTCGAGACCGGCATGCTGACGGTCCATCTCGACGTGTCAGACCGGCAACGGGTCGTCGAAGCCGTCGATCGAGTCGAACGAGAGTTGGGTCCGATCGACGTGCTCGTCAACAACGCCGGGATCGACGTGATCGGGCCGTTCGTGGAGAGCACCGAGGAGGGCTGGGACCGGATCATCGCGGTGAACCTGCGCGGCACGATCAACACCTGCCATGCCGTGCTCCAGAAGATGATCGAGCGCGAATCCGGCGTGATCGTGAACACCGGCTCCGAGGCCGGGCGCGTCGGCTCGTCGGGCGAGGCCGTGTACTCGGCGACGAAGGGCGGCGTCGTGTCGTTCTCAAAGACGCTCGCACGCGAAGTCGCGCGCTACGGCATCAGGGTGAACTGCGTCTCACCGGGACCGACCGACACCGCGCTGCTCGGTCAGGTCGCCGACGTCAGCCCGGGGCTGCGCGACGCGCTCGAGCGCGGGATCCCGATGCGCCGAATCGCGCAGCCGTCGGATCTTGCGCCGGTCGTCGCGTTCCTGGCGAGCGACGACTCGGCGTACATGACCGGTCAGACGATCTCGGTGAGCGGCGGCCTCACCATGATCTGATTGATATGTCGGGTCGCGCCTCCGCGTTCAGGGCGTGGCGATCACGTCCGTCGCGCTCGGGTGCAGCGCGCGGCCGAGTGCCTCGTCGATATCGCGTTGGCATCGCTGGGAGACGCGCGCGTCGGGCGTGATCATCTCGAACCCGTGCGGCGCGCCGGCATACACGTGGACCTCCGTCGGCACCCCCGCGGCGAGCAGCCGCAACGCGTACTGGACGTCCTCGTCACGGAACACGTCGAGCGTTCCCACCGCAATGAATGTCGGTGGCAATCCGGAGAGGTCGGTCGCTCGTGCCGGTGCGGCGTAGATCGGAACGTCCTCGCCACCGGGGTCGCGGCCGAGATAAGCCCGCCACCCGAGGAGATTCGCGGCCCGGCTCCACACCGGGGCGCCGACAATCTGACTCGACGCCGTCGCGTTGCGATCGTCGATCATCGGGTAGATGAGCAGCTGATGGCTGACCGGGAAATCGCCGCGATCGCGTGCGAGCAGTGTCAGGCCCGCGGCCAATCCGCCGCCCGCGCTCGCGCCGGCGACGACAATGCGCGAGGCGTCGATGCCGAGCTCGTCCACGTTGCGTGCAGTCCACGCGAGCCCTGCGTAGCAGTCGTCGAGCGGAGCGGGATACGCGTGCTCCGGCGCCAGTCGGTAATCGACCGACACGACGACGCACCCGAGCTCGTCGACCCAACGCTCGAGACGCGGTTCGGGCACGAGCGCCGAGCCGAACATGTACCCGCCGCCGTGCATCCAGTACACGCAGGGACGCGCCGTCTCCGGGTTCTCCCCGAACACGCGGACGGTGGGCGCGGCACCGTCTGCTGTTTTCTCCACGACGACGTCGCGGAATTCCACGGTCGACGGTGGCAGCTCCCGCATCGGCATCTCTGCCATCGCCTCGCGCATTTGCGGAATGGTCGTGAGGTCCCACGACCCGAAGTCGATCTGGCCGATGGGCGACGCCGCGAGGGCGGCTGCGATCTCGGGATCGAGCGTTGCGTCGACGTCCAATGCAGGTACCTCCCGGTCGCCTGTCGAGCGCGGGAGCGTACCAATCACGACGGGACGACGCGTTTTCCCGAGCCATGCGGCGGCGAGCAAGACTCGTCGCGTGCGCATCTTGAACGAAGAGGGACCGACGCCCGAAGCCGTCATCGCCGAGCATGTCGCGCTGCCGGAGTCGCGCCCGCGCGGCCGCGCCTTCGTCCGGCTGAACATGATCGCGTCGGCGGACGGTGGCAGCGCCGTCGCAGGTGTGTCGGGCGGGTTGGGGAACCGTGACGACCACGCAGTGTTCGGCGCGCTGCGTGCGGCCGCCGACGTGGTGGTCGTCGGGATGAGCACCGTCATTGCCGAGCACTACGGACCGACTCCAGCCGAGGGACCAGATCTGTACGTTGTGTCCGGGACTCCGGACATCACCGGCGACATGAGCTTGTTCGAATCGGGGCGGGCGACGCTCGTGCTACCGGAGGGTGCTCCCGCGCCGCCCGCCGGTGTTTCGGTCGTCCGGGCGGGCGACGGTCCCTATGTCGATCTCCGGGAGCTCGTGGCCATGCTCGACAGCAAGGTTGCGCTCACCGAAGGTGGTCCGACGCTCGCCGGCGCGATGGTGGCACAAGGCCTCATCGACGAGTTCTTCTTGACGCTCGCGCCGCGCGTCGTCGCCGGTGGTTCGGCGCGCGTCGTCCACGGCGCGAACGCCGACCCGGCGCCGTGGGACCTGCGTCATGGCTTCGTCGATGACGAAGGCTTCCTCTTCCTGCGATACGCGCGGTTCTCCGACTCGCAGCAGTGAGCGACGCCAACACGCGAGAACGGTTCGCTGTACGATCCGCGCGTGGTGGCGAGCGTGATGCCGGCAGCTGTGTACGTCGGCGACAGCCGGATCACCGTCGAGGACCGACCCGTTCCCGAGCTCGGTCCGCACGACGTGCTCGTCGAAGTGTCGCACTGCGGGATCTGCGGGACCGACCTGCATCTCGTCTTCGAGCACTACGCCCGTCCGGGATCCGTCCTGGGACACGAGTGGTCAGGCACGGTGGTCACCGCGGGCACTGAGGTCGCTGGCGTTTGGGAACCCGGCGCAAGGGTGGTGGGGAATCCCACCGAAGGGTGCGGTCGCTGTCGAGCATGCCTCCGCGGTCGCCCGTCGGTCTGCCTCGAGCGTCCCCCGCCGGGCTTCGACTCGACGACGCCCTCCACCGGCGCCTACTGCCGGTACAAGGCGGTCCCGTCGGCTCGGCTCAGCCGCATCCCTGACTCGCTCACCACCCGCGCCGCCGCGCTCACCGAACCGACCGCGGTCGCGATCCACAGCGTGAACCTCTCGGGCGTCACCCCCGCTGACCGGGTGCTCGTCACCGGGGCCGGCCCCGTCGGCCTCCTCACCGCCGCGGTGTTGCGCGCCCGCGGCATCAGCGACGTCACAGTGTCGGAACCGGCCGCGGCGCGCAGGGCTCGCGCGGCCGAGATCGGTGCTGCGAGCACTGTGACGCCCGACGAGCTCGCGAAGCCGCCCACCGGCCGGCCGCCCGAGCATTCGTTCTCGGTTGTGTTCGAGTGCAGCGGCAACCCGCGAGCTGCCGAAGTCGGGTTCGACCAACTCGACTACGCGGGAACGCTGGTGTTCGTAGGCACCGGGTCCGCACCGCCGAGCATCAACCACAATCGCATGATCGTGCTCGAACTGACGCTGATCGGGGCGTACAACTACGACGCCGACGGCTTCGCGTCGTCGCTGGAACTGCTCGCCTCCGGTGCGATGCCCTTCGACCTGCTCGTGGAACCCGACGACATTCGTCTCGACGAGTTGTTGCCCACGCTGCACCGACTCGCGGCGGGCGAGGTCGCGGGCAAGGTGCTGGTCGTCCCGGAGGTTTCGTCATGACGAGCAGCGACACGTTCACACCGCGCCTCAACCACGTCGCGATCAGTATGGACGCCACGCTGCTCGACGAGCAGGGCCGCGCCGAAATCCTCGACTTCTACGGCGACGTGTTCGGGTGGACGGAGGGCGACAACACCGGGGAGCGCAACAATCCGTTGATCCTGTACACCGGCACGTTCGGTCAGTTCGTCTACCTGGCGAAGGGTGAGGCGGCTGGTCGGCCGTCCGTCGTGGATCACTTCGGCTTGCAGGTGGCGACGCTCGGCGAGCTGGAAGCAATCGTCGCGCGGGCCAAGGCGCGCGCCGAGAAGGACGACCGGGTGTCCGTCACCGACATCCGCTCGCGTACGACTCACGGACCGACGGCCGACTACACCCTCACGAGCGCGTACATCACCTTCGCGCTCCCGCTCAGCATCGAGCTCCAACACCTCGCGCGCCGCGAACGCGCGTAGCGCCCCCCGTCGGCGGATGACCGACCAAAGCCGCGACAGCGACGAGCCCACGCGACTCGCGCGCCGATTGGGTCTCGTCGACGCAGTCACGGTCGGCCTCGCCGCGATGATCGGCGCGGGGATCTTCGCGGGGATCGGGCCCGCGGCCGACGCTGCAGGCAGTGGGCTGCTCCTTGGCCTGGCGGCCGCTGCGATCGTCGCCTACTGCAACGCGAGGTCGTCGTCGCAACTCGCTGCGCTCTATCCGGAGTCCGGCGGCACGTACGTCTACGGCAGACAACGCCTCGGCTGGTTCTGGGGATACTTGGCTGGCTGGAGCTTCGTGATCGGGAAGACCGCAAGTTGCGCGGCTCTCGCCCTGACCTTTGGTTCATACGTGGGAAACGGACACTTCGAGCGACTGCTCGCGGTCGCCGCGGTCGTCGTGTTGGCAGCCGTGAACTTCTCCGGCATTCGAAAGACGGCGATGCTCACCCGACTGGCGGTTGCCATAGTTCTCGGTGCTCTGGCGTGCGTCATCGTCGCGTGCCTGTTCGGTGGACAGGCCGACGTGGAGCAGATCGGTTCGCTGACGAGCCATGGTTGGCACGGCATCCTGCAGGCCGGCGGATTGCTGTTCTTCGCGTTTGCGGGCTACGCACGCATCGCGACGCTGGGCGAGGAGGTCGTGAGCCCACGCACGACGATTCCGCGGGCAATACCCCTGGCGCTCGCGATCACCCTCGGCGTGTACGCGAGCGTGACGTTCGCGGCGCTCGTCGCGGTGGGCCCGAACGCGTTGGCAGCGTCGTCGGCGCCGCTCGTGACTGCGGTCCGTGCCGGCACGCTCGACTGGCTTGCCCCCGCTGCGCGCATCGGAGCAACGTTCGCGACCCTGGGCGTTCTGATGTCGCTGCTCGCGGGTGTCAGCCGCGCCACCTTTGCCATGGCTGCGAATCGAGACTTCCCCGCGTGGCTGGATCGGGTCCACCCCACCCGTCGAGTTCCCTATCGCGCCGACCTGGCGGTCGCGGCCGTCGTCGTCGGTGTCGTGCTCGTCGCCGACGTTCGGGGCGCAATCGGCTTCAGTTCGTTCACGGTCCTCTTCTACTACGGGATCACCAACGCGTCAGCCTGGACGCTGACCCCGCTCGAACGCAGATCGCCCCGCACAGTTGCCGTGCTCGGCCTTCTCGGCTGTCTGGTGC
>JBKPCV010000012.1:0-8102 GCA_046727575.1 Actinomycetota bacterium | reverse complement strand
AGGAGGCGCCGGTGCTCGCGAGGAACGTCGGTGGGACAGTCGATGTGGAGCCGTTCCCGAACCCCCCACCAGCGGGATCGACCGGCGCGGACTGCGTCGTCGTGCTCGGTACGTAGCGCGCAGGAACGATACACATTCTTGTGGCATCCAATGCCCTGAGGGGATGCTCAAGGCCACAAGAACGCAAGCGCTGGTCTTTCAGTCGTCGATCACGACCGGCATGCGCGACCGGTCGATGTATTGGACGTCCCACCACAGGGGCGACTTGTAGCGCAGATAGAAGCCCAAGTTGGGACCGTGGTGGTCCATGTTGGCGTCGTTCATGATCTGGATCTCAGGATCGCTCTTCTGCATCTCCTTGGCCTTGGAGTAGACCTCGCGCACCTCGTCGAAGCTGTCGAGCAGGAGCCCGGCGTGCGAGGGGATGCCACCCTCGCCGATGTCGAGGGGCTTCTCGGCCTCGGACAGGATGAGACTCTGATCGGGCATCTTCGGGGAGCACCGCAGGATCAGGTAACCCGGGCGCGAGAGCGACTCGATCATTCTCTTCTGCTCGTCGGAGAGCGTGGTGTTCTTCGATGACGATTCGAGCGTTGCTTCCACCCATCCGAACAGCTCGTGGTAGAAGCCGACGATCTTCTTCTTGCCGTCATCGTCGAGCGTGCCCTTGGGGACCGTAAGCTCGATGTGGTTGAACCGGGCCATTTGTGCCTCCCTCGGGCGCTCCGATTCGGGTTCCCCCTGGACGAATCCCGCCTGATGTGTAGCATATACACATCGCCCGCGCCAGAGTCTGGCCATCCGAGGGAGAGCGACATGAGCATCGATGCCACGACCGCCGCTCCGACGTCCGACACCATCGCCGACGGCCACTACGTCATCCTGTCGGTCGACGGCCATGCGGGCGCGACCATCCAGGGCTACCGCGACTACCTGCCGAGCAAGTACTACGAAGAGTTCGACGAGTGGGCAAAGGCGTTCGAGAATCCTTTCGACGACCTGCGCGCCTCCACCGCCTACCGCAACTGGGAGTCGCAGCGGCGGCTCGAGGAAACGAGCCGTGACGGGCTCGCGGCGGAGGTTCTGTTCCCGAACACCATCCCGCCCTTCTTCCCGAGCGGGAACCTCACCGCCTACCCGCCCAAGGCCGGCGAGCACGAGCTTCGCTGGGAGGGACTGAAGGCGCACAACCGTTGGCTGGCTGACTTCTGCAACGACGCGCCCGGCCGACGCGCCGGCATGGCGCAGCTTCTGCTGCACGACGTCGACGCCGCCGTGCAAGAGATCAGATGGGCACGCGACGCGGGCCTGTTCGGGGGCGTCCTGCTTCCGGGCATCCCTCCGGACAGCGGGCTCCCGCCGTTCATCGCGACCGAGTACGAGCCGATCTGGGCCACGTGCGAAGAGCTCGACATGCCGATCAATCATCACGCCGCGAACGCGGCGCCTGAATACGGGCCGTACGACGCCACGATGGCGATGTGGTTGATCGAGGGCGGGTTCTTCTCGCATCGGGCGCTCTGGATGTTGATCTTTGCAGGCGTGTTCGAGCGCCACGCCAACCTCAAGCTCATCCTCACCGAGGGTGGCGCCGACTGGGTTCCTGGGGTGCTGAAGGTGCTGGACCACCAGTACGACAAGATGCTCGACCCGAACAAGAACGAGTCATGGATCGGTGGACGCGTTATCAAGAACGTGTCGATGAAGCCGAGCGAGTACTACGCGCGAAACGTCTGGATCGGCTCGAGCTTCACCACGCCTCGCGAGAACGCCATGCGCTACGAGGTCGGTGTCGACCGCATCATGTGGGGTTGCGACTACCCGCACCGAGAAAGCACCTTCCCGTACACGCGTGAGGCGCTCCGCTACACCTTCCACGAGACGGATCCGATCGAGGTTGCAGCCATGCTCGGCGGGAACGCGGCGAGGGTGTACGGCTTCGACCTCGACCGTCTCCGTAAAGTCGCGGTCGAGATCGACGCGCCGACGGTCGACGATGTTCGCGTCGCTCTGCCGCCCGACGACATCCCGGCCGATACGTCGCTGAAGGCCTTCGAAGAGGGGCCGGTACGAATCTGGTAGTCCAACCCGTTCTCGACGGCACTAGCGCGCGTACGAGGCGCATCTAGCATGCGGGGATGGCCGCCCGCGCTGCCGCCGAGCCCCGGCGAACAGCGACGCGCGACGATGTACTGACGGTTGCCCGCGAGATCCTCGACGAAGAGGGGCTCGCGTCGCTCACGATGGCGAACCTGGCGAGCCGGATCGGCTTCACCACGATGGCGGTGTACCGGCACGTGCGCAACCGTGAGGACTTGCTCGAGGGTGTGCTCGACCTCGTACTCCGCGAGATCGGGCACGCCGACCCCGGGGCCGACTGGCTCGACGGCGTCGAGCGCTGGATGCGAGACGTTCGAGCCCATCTTGTCGCCCACCCCTGGGCGGCGACGATGCTCGGCACGAGCACGACCATCACCGCAGCGTGGAAGTCGACCGTCGGCGTACTCAAGAGCCACATCGCGCGCTCCTCGCTCTCTGCACGATCGCAGGCGCGCGCCATCGTGTGGGTCGCACGCGTCACGATGGGGATCGTCATCCAGGAGGTCGGCGCGCCCATACGGGCGCCGGGCGTCACGAACGACTCGTTCTTCGACGACATCGTGGCGCAGACGCGGCACTATCTCGCTGAGCTGCGCTGAGCCGTGCCTTCCGTCGTGCAGCAGTAGCCGAGTTGGTCGGAAGAGCGGTCGTCAGCGCCTAACCCGGCGAGCACAGCGCCCGCCGGAGCACGGCGGTCATCTCCTCGATTTGCCGTTGCGAGATCGTCGCACTCGTGATCGCGGTCGAGCCATGCCACGTGCCCGGGAACGAATGGAGCTCGACGCTGACACCAGCTTGCAGGAGTCGGGACGCGTAGAGGATGCCCTCGTCTCGTAACGGGTCGTACTCCATGGTCGACACGTAGGCGGGTGGAAGACCGGAGAGGTCAGCGGCTCGCGCCGGCGCCGCGTAGTGCGACACGTCACCACTGTGGTGTTCGCCGAGGTACGCCCGCCAACTGAGCTCCGCGCTCGGTCGACTCCACATCGGAGTGTCGACGAACCGCTGCATGCTTGGAGTGTCGAGTCGGTCGTCGATCTCGGGGCTGCCCAGGAACTGGAAGCAAATCGGCGGACCGTTCCGGTCGCGCGCGAGCAAGGCGAGCCCAGCCGCCAGGCCGCCGCCCGCGCTGTTTCCGACGATCGCGATCCGATAGGCGTCGAGGCCGAGTTCTGACGCGCGCTCATGCATCCACTCGAGCACGGCGTAGCAGTCCTCCAGCCCCGCCGGAAATGGGTTCTCGGGGGCGAGGCGATATTCAACCGACACCACCACGACGCCCAGGTCGCGCGCGAGTCGCACTGCGTTGAAGTGCTCCATCTCGATGCTTCCGACCGTGAAGCCACCACCATGGATGTAGAGGATCCCCGCGACGCCCGCGTCGTGCGCCGTCGGCGCGTAGACGCGCACCCTCACCTGCGGCGCGTCCGTTGGACCGGGAACGAGATGATCTTCGATGGTCAGTCCGGAGGCGTCCACCGCGGCGTTGATTTCGGCGGTGATCGCGTTCGCGTTCGCGCGCGCCGTCGCCATGTCGACCGGCGCGTCGCCGGCGGGACGCCGCGGGAGCAACTCCAGAAACGGACGCAGCTCGTTATCGAAGTTGTAGGTCACAGTCCTCGCTACTCACTTCTCCCCTCGATGTGTACGATATACACATCTCGGACCGACCGCCGCGCTGCAGCGCGGTCGCGAACTCGGTGAGCGCCTGTGGGTAGGGGAGCGAGGGTGGGCGACCGGTAAAGTTTGCCACTTCGCGGGAGAGCATCGGCTTGGTGTCTCTCTCACAGGGAAGGCGCATGGATGATCGAAGCGCGCGTCCTGCCGGTTGATCCGATCCGCTCGCTCGACGACTACGTCGCCGTTGGTGGTGGCGCCGCGCTGCGGAACGCCCGGACCAACGGACCCGACGCGGTGCTCGCCGAGATCGCTCGATCGGGCCTCGGCGGACGCGGCGGCGCAGGCTTCCCCGCGGCGCGCAAGTGGCAGACGGTGTCGGCCAACCGTGCCCCGGAGCTGCCGTCGGCGGTCGTCGTGAACGCGGCCGAAGGCGAGCCTGGTTCGTTCAAAGACCGCGCCATCCTGCGCGCAAACGTGTTCGCGGTGATCGAGGGTGCGCTCGTCGCCGCGCTGACGATCGGCGCCGACGAGATCGTCGTCGGAACCAAGCGGGCCTTCCTTCGCGAGACCGCCATACTCGAGGCGGCGATCGCCGAGATCAAGGGTGCGGGATGGGCCGACGAGATCGACATGCGCGTGCACACGGGCCCGAGCGAGTACCTCTACGGCGAGGAAACTGGACTGCTCGAGGTGATCGACGGGCGCTACCCGTTCCCGCGCATCGCGCCGCCGTACCGGCGCGGCGTCGATGAAGTGGTCGAGCAGCGCGCCGACGTCGACTCCGAGTCGAGTTCCGCCGCCCACGTCGAGCTTGCGGGGCCAGGCGGCGAGACGGTGGCGCCACCGACGCTCGCCAGCAACGTCGAGACGTTCGTGAACGCGGCCCTGATCGTCGCCCGAGGCGCGGACTGGTTCCGGAGCGTGGGAACGGAAGGATCACCGGGCACGATCGTGTGCACGGTGAGCGGGCAGACGCAGCACGCGGGCGTCGGAGAGTTCGTGATGGGGACGCCTTTGCGCGAGGTCATCGAGGTGCTCGGTGGCGGTCCACTCGAGGGTCGCGAGCTCGTCGCGGCCATGTCGGGTGTGTCGAACGCGCTCGTCCCTGCGGCACTCTTCGACACGCCGGTGAGTCACGAGGCGATGCGGAAGATCGGCAGCGGGCTCGGGACCGGCGGCTTCATCGTCTACGACGACGCGACCGACTTCGCCGCGGTCGCCGCGGGCGTGGCGCGGTTCCTGGCGGTGGAGTCGTGCGGTCAATGCGCCGCGTGCAAGGGCGACGGGCTCGCCATCGCCGACGTGCTCACGCGCGTGGCGCACTCAGTGCCACACCTCGACGACCTCGATCTGCTCGATGATCAGCTCACGACCGTCGCGGACGGCGCGCGGTGCAACCTCGCGACCCAGCAGCAGGTCGTGATCGGAAGTGTCTTCGACCTCTATCCGGAGGCGATGGAGGCGCACGCGAGAGGCACCGCGCCGCCCGTCGAGCCCGAGTTCATCGCCGCGATCGCCGACGTGCGTGACGGCACAGTCACGCTCGACGAGCAGCAACGCACGAAGCAACCGGACTGGACCCACGACGAGATGTACTCGGGCAAGTGGCCGGCCGACCGCCTCGACGACCACCGCGAGCGCCTGGAGCTCTGAGGAACGCGCGCCAAGCTCTCGCTCCTTGTAGCGGTCGATCCCGACTACGAACACAGCTGAGTTCCGCGTCCGGTCATTGGTGCCCTGATCGACGACGGGCTGGTCGATGAGCTTCACCTGTGCCTCTATCCGCTGACGCGCGGAGCGGGCCCCGCCTCTTCGCTCAAGACACGCCGCCAACAAAGTGGCGGTTGAAGATGAGCGAGAGCGACGCCAACGGTGTGCTCTACCTCAACTAAACGACTCGAGCCGCCCACCGCCTCTGCGACGGAGGCGTTCGGGGAAGTCGACGACCGGCCAACCCCAACCCTGCGCTGCCCGTAGGTTGGGTTGGTCGCCTAACGTCCGCCGTACTGCGTCACTCCTCTCCATGGTTGCGCTCGCGCTAGCGACGATCGTCGTGGTGGACGCGCCTGCGGCGACTGCAGCCGGCCTCCGCTGTAACGGGTTGACGCGTCTGTGTTCCCGCAAGGTCGGTGAGGTCGCCTTCGCTACCGCGCACAACGCGATGTCGTCGCCGCACGACGGCTCCCGGGGGCCGAATAAGGGCAAGCCGATGGCGTGGCAGCTCGAGGACGGTATCCGCGGCTTCCAGATCGACGCGTACCAGGGCGTCACCGTCGGCGAACACGTGTGGACTGAGCTGGAAGGCCCGTTTGGTGAACAGGCCACCGACGTGTCACCCGCGCTCGTGTCCGCCGCGGTGCGCATCCACAAGCGCCTGGGTGCGCCGCCGGCCGGGACGCCGACCGAGGTGTACCTGTGCCACCTGGTTGGGCGGCGCACGATGAGGCAGTCTGTGGCGTAAGGCGATCGGACCGCGGAGGTAGACGGATGGCCAATTGGATCGAGACGTACCTGGACGCTTGGAACAGTCATGACGGGTCGACCGTCGCCGGTTTCATGGCCGAGGATGCCACGTACGAGGATCTTGCTCTCGGCGTTCTCCACGAAGGGCGGGAGGCGATCAAGAACTTCGTCGACGAAGCTGAACAGTTCTCGAAGGACTACGCGTTCACCTCTGTCAGCGAGCAGCAAAGCGGTGACCGTTACGCATTTGAATGGGAGATGTTCGGGACGAACACGGGCGAGGCTGGGGGATTTCCCGCGACCAACAAGCCTTATCGCATCCGGGGCATCTCGATTGGTCGTCTGGATGCTCAGGGCAAGATCAAGCAGAACCGCGATTACTGGAACATGGCGGACTACCTCGTCCAAGTCGGCATCCTGCCTGCACCGGGCACCTAGCGCGGCGGCGAAAGCTCCGTCGGGGTCAGGTCGCGCTGGCGAGCGAGCCGCGACGGGCATCATGCGATGTGTATTGGACCTCGCAAGTGTCTAGGTCGCTGATCTCGCGAGGTGGGCGAGCAGCTCGCTGATGACGATCGGAGCTCCGCCGTCGTCAGTTAGGAAGTGGCCAGAGCGCCGGTTACTTCCACGAAGCGATAGGGACCGCTGATGTGTTCGGCGGTGAGTTCAGCAGCGACTCGCCCAACCGTCGAGTCACGATCGCCCCACAGATACAACGTCGGGGCGCACACATCGGGACAGGGGGCGTTGCCCAGGCTTGGCATCCTCCACCGGGTCTGCTAGCACCACGAACCCCGAACGCCGCCCCGGTCCTGACATCGCGCCAGAACTGCCTGATTGAGTCGGCGGCGGCCCTCGACCTATCACCTGCGTTAGGCGGACCTGCGACCGAAGAAGCGTCGCACGCCGGTTGGTTCGGACGCCCGAGCTGGCGAGACGCCCCCCGACGTTGGGCGTCCCGGAGTGGCTGGCATCGCGAGCGCGAGTACAGGCAACCTGGACGCGTCCACGCTCATCGGTCTAGGAAGGGTCTATTCGCTGCTGGTCAGTTTCGACGCACTCTGTATGGTCTGACGCGCCGTCCGGCGCGCGCGCACCACTCGAGGAACCTCAATGAACCGTCTTCTCACGACGCCACTGCACCGCATTCCGTACCACCTTGGAATTGCGACTTGCGATCTCGAACGCGCCCGCACCCAGCTAGGAGAGCTCTTCGGCGTCGCGTGGAGTCCGATACGGACGGTCGAAGGTGAGTTGACCACGGTTGGCGCATACGCCGGACCGACGCGACGACTGCATTCACTTGGCGGACCGATGCGGCTGGAGGTCATCGAAGGCACGCTCGAAAGCGTCTGGGCGACAACACGAGTTGCCGAATTGCATCACTATGCCTACTGGTCCGCTGACGTCGCCGCTGATGCCCGGGAACTGGTGGCCATGGGGTGGCACATCGAAATGGCGACCGTTGACAACGAGGGCCGTCCAACGGTCTTCGCCTACCTCGTGAAGCCAGGACATATTCGCGTAGAACTCCTCGACGACAGTCAGCGCTCGGGGTATGAAGGGGTCGTGGGTGTCGGCGTCCCTACGGACGTCTCGTGCTCGCTCTAGGGGGCGAGCAGACAGGCGTTTGAGCCTCATCGATCGGTCATCTCGCGATCCGCGGACGGCGCGGTAACTGCCGCAGTGCTGCGCGCGCTCACGCTGTGGTCGGAATGGGACAGATAGCCAGCCCATTTGCGCGCCAGAACTGTCGTTCCGCGTTTCAGTGTTAGGGCCCAACGGCAGTTCTGTGCGGCTTCAGCGGGGTCGCCGGGTGACGGGAGCGAGACCGCCGAGGGGTCAGGTGGAGCTGCGCCGGCGCGTGGTTGTCGTCGCCGCGCTCACTGTCGTCGAGGGTGGCTGCCCAACTGGCCAGG
>JBKPCV010000011.1:0-8430 GCA_046727575.1 Actinomycetota bacterium | reverse complement strand
TGGAGTGGTACCTGAAGCACGGTGACCCTCGCCGCTGGTACAGCAAGCGGTCCATCAACGCCGGTCTCAAGGTCTTTCGGAAGGGGCTCGCAAGCGCGGAGGGGCTGCTCGTCCTAAAGACGGCGACCAACACACAAGCAGACTGGATCAAGGCAGGTCGGGCCTACGCCCGAGCCAGCTTGGCCGCCGAGAAACTCGGGCTGGAGATGCATCCCTGCAGCCAAGTCCTGCAGAAGTACCCCGAGATGACCGAGCTTCAACGCCAGTTCAACGAGCTGATGGGGGTCGCAGGCCAGGAGAAGATACAGATGGCTGTTCGCATCGGAAAGGCACCCACGCCGTATTACTCCTACCGTCGACACCAGGAGACGCTCGTCACGGCCGACCAATGAGAGGCATGTAGCTCACGGCTCGTGCAGGCCACGAAGAGTTCCCGCCCATCAGTCGCGCCACGACGAGTTCCTCAGGGTCCCCTCGGAGTGTCGACCAGGGACGCGCCATGACCGCGGTCCAGACGCCAAGTCGCGCGGCGGTTTGCCCCGCACCGATCAGCACGTAGGCGTGCGCTGGTGCTGGCCCAGTCGGTCTGAGGTTCAGTGTCGAGGTCGTGAGCAGACCCCGCGCTGGTCAGTCGATGACGGAGAGACGTCCACGCAGGCCGCGTCTCCCCGACGCCCTCGTGATCGCCACCGCGGCCAAACTCGACGCCGACCAGGCATGTGATCCATCTCTCAATCCGTGTCGCGCCGGTCATCCTGCGCGTTGCTGGAAGACGATAGGTCGGCAATGCAGGGAGGCGTCCGGCATACTTGGGAGCGTCCTACCTCAACTCGGCGATCCGCCAACAGCCGGCCGCATGATCGGGCGCCCAGAGGCCGCCTCCCGCAGTCGTCGAGGCGCCGCAGTGATCACGAGGGGATGACCACGCGGAAGTAACGAGCCCCGTGCGGACCGCTCCGCACCGCGTAGTCGACGTCTGGCGGGATGCACAGGATGCTGCCGGAACGATACCGCGCGTTGTCGAGCCACAACTCGCCGTCGGTGACGATGAACACCTCTCCTTCGTCGTGTCGGTGCACCGGATCGGCGTGGTCGGGCGGGTACTCGATGTATTGCACCCGGGTGGACGTGTCGACGCTCGCAGTCAAGGCCTTGACCCGGATGCCGTTGCCGTCTCCGGGACTGCGTTCGTAGTCGACCCAGGGCACGTCGTGCTGGTCGATGCAGAAGATCTCCGCCACTCGCATCCCTCCTCAGCCGTCTGGGCGATCCGCAACGCGACCAGACTGTCTGGCGTGGATGCCTATCGCCAACTGGAGTTGATCGGAACTGAGCTGCCGAGGGTTTGAATCACGGGCAGCCGGCTCGCATGTCATCGCAATGCAACGCACCTCCGTTGAGGAAGAACCTGGAGTTGTAGAGGAAGGACAGCAGGTTCCGCACGGGGATACCCCCGATCTCGATCGGGACGTTCCCTGCCTCGTTGGTAGGGCCCTTCGCAGCCTTGTCGGCGTCGAAGAAGCCGGCGCCGATCGAGTACGCGTCGGCGCAGCGATCGAAGCGGTCGCTTCCACTGGCGGTCAGGCGCCGCAGCGCGTTCTCGGCTCCGGATTTCGAGTCGCGCGCGGCTTTGGGTGAATGCGCAACCCTCGACGGCGCGACGTACCGATCCATCCACGCCAGCGTGTAGTACGCGCCGACCATCTCGCCGTAGACACCGTGGTCAATCGAGGGGCCGAAGGGGTTCGCAGGGGTGAAACGGGTCCAGTCGAGGTGTGTCGAGGCGCGCGGCGCGATCTGCATGACGTCGACCTTGGCAGCGCGGAACGTGTCGAAGAAGGTGTACTTCGAGCCGGGCGCGGGGATCGGCTTCTCGGCGGCCGGCACCGGCCCCGCGCGGAGGGTGTAGTCCGCGACCTGGATCATCGTCGGGATCCGCGGCGTCACACCATCGAGGGTGGCGGAAGCCGCCGGGTCCCACGCCACGATCGCGTCGTAGCGCGGATCGCTGTTCCCGACGCTGAGAGCGACGCCGGCGGCACCTGAGTGACCGACGATGCCCAATCGGTTGCGATCCAACCGGTCGTACCAGGGATTGAACTCCCCGCGCGACGTCGGCGCGGCTGGAGTCGCCGTGAAGAAGTCGGTCGCGTCGATCGTCCGCGGGACGCTGTTGCCGCCGACGTTGGCGTACAGCACCACGTAGCCGGCCTCGGCGAGCATCTCGGCCGCCCAGTACCACAGTCCGACGTTCTCGGTCGTTTGCGGGAGCGGGAAGCATGCATGACAGACGAGCACCACGCCCGGGTACGGCCCGCCGCCGGAGCCGCGCGGACCGAACAGCGCCGCCGGCCACGTGTTCCCGTCGCGGTCGGTGTAGGTGATCTGCTGGTAACTCCCTCGCTTCTCCGCCCATCGATGGGGTTCCCGGAACGGGTCGCCGACAAAGCCCCCCTCGCCGGCGTCGGCGTTCGCGGCCTTGGCCGCGGCCACCGCGGGGCTCTGCTGGAGAACGCGCAATCCCTCACCCGCGCACTGCTGGTTGTCGAGATCGGCCTTGTTCCATGCCGCCGAGCCGGAGACGGGATCACCCAGCCAGCCGGCGCAGTTGACTGCAGCTTGGTCGCCGACCTTCGCAGCCCACGCGATCGGAACGCCACCAAGTGTCAGCGCCGTCGCCATCAGGATCGCGGCAACCCATCGCGAACGACCAGCGCGCGCCACCGAGCGGTTCAACGCGCTGCGTCCCGTGACGCAAACCGCGGCTGGATGTACCCCGCCCCGCACTGCCGCGATGGTGCCGCTCAACCTCCGCGCGTGATGTAGGCCACGAGCTCGTTGCGCTCGCCCTCGAGGTCGCCGATCCGGCTCTTCACGACGTCGCCGATGCTCACGATCCCCACGAGCGCGTCACCGCGGACGACCGGCACGTGACGGATGCGGTGCTCGGTCATCCCGACCATGAGGTCGTCGACGTTGTCGTTCGGCGAGCACGTGCGGACCTCCGACGTCATGATGGTCCCTACCGGCTCCTCCAGCAGCCCCACCCCGACGCGGTGAAGGTGCCGCACGACGTCCCGCTCGGAAACGATGCCCTCGATGTGTGCACCGTCCGACGAGACTACGAGCGCTCCGACCCCGTGTTGAGCGAGCTCCCCGAGCACATCGGCGACGGTGGCGTCGGGCGTCACCGTCGCCACGAATGAGCCCTTCGTACGAAGAACCTCTGCGATCAGCATGAGGACCTCCTCCCGGGCGGCGCCACGCGACCAACCTGCGCTCAGTATCCCCCCTTCTGCACCGGGCGCCCACGAATTTTGCGCGGTGTCGTCGGAGGCGACGGTCGACACGACGCTCGCGTGTTATTGCTGGAGCCGCCTCCGGGCTTGGTCGCGGGAGGGCGAGAACCACTCGACGGCCTTGGGGTTGTGCTCGCGCAGCGCGTCCATGAATTCGTCGAACATGTCGAGGACTTGGCCCGCGATCAACAGCAGCCACCCGGGCTGCTCGTCCTGGGCCAGCTTCCCGGCTCGCTCCCACGTCATGTGCGCGAGCCACTTGCTGGTCATGTCGAACAACGCCTCGGCGCGTTGGTGCCGCGGTTCCGACAGGGCGAACCGCTGCTCGTGCAAGAAGTTGCTCGGCCTGATGTCGGTGCGGCGTCCTCGCCCGTCGAGGAATCCGATGAGGCTCCGGGCGTGCACGAGCATCGCCTCGATGTACGCGTTCCGGGTGGTCGGACTGTCGATGCCACGCGCGAGCGTCGCGGTCATCTCGGCCATTGCGTCGAGTTCGT
This sequence comes from Actinomycetota bacterium, assembly GCA_046727575.1. Lineage (GTDB taxonomy): Bacteria > Actinomycetota > Acidimicrobiia > IMCC26256 > DASPTH01 > DASPTH01. The sequence goes on along the minus strand of JBKPCV010000011.1, from coordinate 4,634 downwards.
ACCCGACGGGGTCGAGGGCCGCCTGCCGGAGTTCTTCGTCGGAGTGCGCCACCCCATAGACGGTATCGAGCCGTGGCGCTCCGCACCCCGGCGGCAGAGGACCGTTGCCCTGCGAGACGTTGGCCTGTCCGATCCGTCTCGGTGGCCGTCGCCCCACCGAGTTGAGGAAAGATGGCACCTGTTACGGCCTGAGGGTCGCCGGTCGCAAGGGGTGAAGAGATGAGCCGACTGCTGGTGCGCGGAGGGACGCTGCTCGACGGAAGCGGAGGACCGGGTCGCGCGGCCGATGTGCTCGTCGACGACGGACGGATCGCCGAAGTGGGCTCGGGTCTCGACGACACCGGCGCGCGCGTGCTCGACGCCGGTGGTGCATACGTCGCCCCGGGCTTCATCGACATGCACACGCATCTCGATCCGTCGCTGTTCTGGGACGCGGCGTGTGACCCGATGCCCCAGCACGGCGTCACGACGGTGCTGATCGGCAACTGTTCGCTCGGGCTGGTGCCGGTGCGGCCCGACGCCATCGACGACCTGTCGAAGCTGTTCTGCTACATCGAGGACATGCCGCGCGAGACGTTTGCGCTCGGCATCCCATGGACGTGGGAGCGTTATCCCGAATACCGCGACGCGATGAACCGGAGCGGCCTGGGAGTGCACGCCGCTCCGTTGCTCGGTCACTCGGTGATGCGGATGTACGTGATGGGTGACGACGCGTGGGAGCGCGCCGCCACCGATACGGAGCGCGCCGCGATCGCGGCGCTCCTCGACGAGGCGGTTGCGGCCGGCGCGTTCGGTTTCTCCACGTCGTATTTCGACAGCGACGCGCAGAGCCGTCCGGTACCGAGCCGTCTCGCGGACCACGCCGAACGGGCCGCGCTGGTCGAGGTGCTGGGCCGCTACGGGCGCGGCTTCGTGGAGTTCATCCCGCGCATCGGATCGTCCGAGGACCCGCAGGAGATGATCGAGTTCGTGGAGCTGTGCGGCGAGCACGACGTCGTCAGCACGATCAACGTGCTGGTGGCGTCCGCTACGGATCCCCAGTATTCCGAGCGGATCATGAACCTGACCCGGAAGCTGCGCGCCGGTGGCAGTCCGTTCTGGCCGCAGATGTCGCCGCGGACCGTCGACTTCCGCATCAACTGGGAGACGTCGATGGTGTTCATGATGCTGTCGGAGTGGCATCGCATCCCCAACGCCGTCGACGATCCCGAACGGACGCAACTCCTCCAGGATCCGCAGTGGCGGGCGCGGGCACGGGAGGAGTGGGACCGGGGCGGCCCGGGTCTGTTTCCGTCGGCGCATCCCGAGCGCGTGCGCATCATCGAGGTGAGCAAGCCGGAGCTCGAGCCGTGGCTGGGCCGCACGCTCGCGGATTTGACGGCGGCACGCGGTGGGCATCCCTCCGACGTGTTCGCCGACTGGGTGCTCGAGAACGACCTGCGACCGGGCATCCTCGTTGTCGGCGTTGCCAACAGCGACGTCGACCAGGTGGCGAAGCTGCTCGTCGACCCTGACACCGTGGTGGCGTCGAGCGACGCCGGCGCGCACGTGCAGATGATGTGTGCCGCCGGTGACACGACGCTGTTCCTCACCCGCCATGTCCGCGACCGGAGCGACCTCGGCGTCGAGCAGGCCGTCTATGAGCTCACCGGCAAGCAGGCCGACGTGTTCGGTTTCCACGATCGCGGCCGGGTCAAGCCCGGTCTCGCCGCCGACCTCACCGTCTTCGCGCTCGACGAGCTCCACTGGGACCAAGACGTGTTCGTGAGCGATCTTCCCGGCGGCGCGCGCCGACTGCGGCGCCCTGCGGGTGGCTACCGCTACACCGTCGCCAGCGGCGAAGTGACCCAAGAAGACGGCGAGCTCACCGGCGCGCTCCCGGCCGGCGTGCTGCACTCGGCGACCGGCTGAACCAAGGTCCTACCCGTCAAGGTGTCGCCCGGGCGGTCGACGGCGCGACCGTTGTGGGCTAGGAAGGGGTTCGCATGACGGCCACCGATCGCGATCGCGATGTGCTGTGGGTCGGTGTCGACATCGGGGGCACGTTCACCGACGTGGTTCTGATCGGTCCCGACCGCACGTGGCGCGCCAAGGCGCCCACCACGCCCGATGATCTCGGCCGAGGCGTCCTTGACGCGTGCCGGCTCGTGGCATCCCGCGCCGGGTTCACGCTCGAGTCGTTGATGCCGCGGGTGCGGCGCCTGGGGTTGGGGACTACGGCGGTGACCAACACGCTGGCGTCGCGCGCCGGCCGCCGGGTTGGCCTCGTCACGACGAAGGGCTTCGAGGATCTCGTCCCGCTCGCGCGGGGCAGGCGGGTGAACGAGGACGGCTGGTTGGTGATGCCGGCGCAGGTTGTGGAGCGTCGTTGCATCGTCGGGGTCCATGAACGTGTCGATCGGCACGGTGCGGTGCTCACGCCTCTCGATCCCGAGGAGGTTGTCGCCGCGGCGAGGGTGCTCGTCGACGACGAGCGTGTGGAGGCGCTGGCGATCTCGTTCCTCTGGTCGTTCCGCAATCCCGTCCACGAGGAGCAAGCCGTGGGCGTGCTCGCCAACGCGTTCCCGGAGCTGCCCGTCGCCTCGGGCGCCGCGCTGCACCCTGTTATCCGGGAGTTCGAACGTTCGACCTTCGCGTTGCTCAACGCGTACACGTCGGGTGCGTTCGTTGGGGTTGACCGCCTGGCGGCCGACCTCGAGCGCCTCGGCCTCCGGGTGCCCGTGCTCCTTGTGCACTCGGGAGGTGGCTCGACGACGATCGGGGAAGCTCGCCGGATCCCCGTCTGCCTGGCGGAGTCGGGGCCGGCGGCGGGTGTCGCGGCGGCGGTGGAGGTTGCGCGCGTTGCGGGCGTCGACGACGCCGTCACTTGCGACATGGGTGGCACGTCGTTCGACGTGTCCGTCGTCAGCAGTGGTACCCCGGCGCGGCGCGCGCGAGGGGACCTGATGGGGATCTGGACCGCGTTGTCGCTGGTGGACGTGGACTCGATCGGCGCCGGCGGCGGTTCGCTCGGCTGGGTCGACGCGCGCGGCATGCTGCGGGTTGGTCCGCGCTCCGCCGGCGCGGTTCCGGGCCCGGCGTGCTACCGGCGCGGCGGGACCGAGCCGACCGTGACCGACGCCCTGCTGGTGCTCGGGTACCTCGCACCCGACCGTTTCCTCGGCGGCGACATGATGCTCGACGCTGATACCGCCGGGGCCGCCTGCTCGCGTCTGGGCCGCGAGTTGTCGCTGTCGCGCGACGACGTCGCGTGGGGCGTCCGGGAGGTCGCGCTTGCAGGGATGGCGAAGTCGGTGCGCGGGCGGCTCGCCGAGCGCGGACTCGATCCGCGCGGGCGCGCCCTGGTGAGCTACGGCGGGTGCGGCGGGCTGTTCGCGGCCGACATCGCGCGGGCTATCGGCATCGAGTCCGTCGTGATTCCCGAGCTCGCGTCGGTGTTGTCGGCGTTCGGCGCGGCGACCGCCGAGGTGCGCCGGGAGCGAGCGCAGTCGCTCGAGATGTCGTTCCCGGTCGACGTCGACGCGGTCACCGTCGTCGCCGACAAGTTGCGCGCGCAGGTCGACGCCGACGTCGCCGCTGACGGTGTCCCACCGCATGAACGCTCGGCGCGCTTCGAGGCCGACCTGCGTTTCAAGCGCCAGAAGTGGGAGCTGACGGTCCCGATCGTGGACGCGTGCATCGACCACAGGACGTTGGATCGTCTTGGCGAGGACTTCCGCGTGGAGTACGCGCGCCGGTACGGGGAGGGAGCCCTCATGGGCGGCGCGGTGGTGGAACTCGTGAGCTTGCGCGCGGTCGGCGTTGGGCGCACCGTCAAGCCCGCCTCGGCGGCGGCGCCGGTGGTGGCGTCCCGGGCGCCGCCCGATCCCGTGTCGGCGCGGCGGGTGCGCGTGGCACGGGCCGGCTCGCCCGTGGCCGTCGACGTGTACGCCGGTCCCGCGCTGCTGCCGGGGCAACGCGTGCCCGGCCCGGCGCTCGTCGATGGGGTCGACACCACGGTGTGGGTGCCGCCGGGCGCCGAGCTGCGCGTCGACGGCCGCAACAACCTTGTCGTGGAGGTGGCGTAGACGGTGGAGGCGCTGCGCGACCACGGCCCGGTGCTCGACCCGATCAGCCTCGAGGTGCTGCGGACTCGTCTCGACGCGATCAGCGACGAGGCCGCGGTGACGATCGAGCGAACCGCGATCAGCCCGGTGGTCACCGAGTCCAAGGACTATTCGGCGACGATCCTCGACGGCGAGGGCAACCTCGTGACCGGCGGCGGGCGCATCGAGTACCACTTCGGCGCGGCCATGAACGCGGTCCGCTCGACGATCGCGCGGCACGGCGACACGATCAGGAACGGCGACGTGTTCCTCGCCAACGACCCGCACAACGGCGGCGGCCTGCACGCACAGGACGTCATGGTGCAACGGCCGGTGTTCGTCGAGGGCGAGCGCGTGGCCTGGGTCGTGAACTCGGCGCATCTCATGGACATGGGCGGGATGGTGATGGGATCGTGGGCGCCCGCGGCGACGGAGTGCTACCAGGAAGCGATCCGGTTCCCGCCGGTCCGCCTGTTCCGCGAGGGCGTGGAAGAGCCCGACGTGTTCGCGATCTTCCGCAACAACGTGCGCCTGTCGACGCTCGTCGAG
>JBKPCV010000010.1:0-19684 GCA_046727575.1 Actinomycetota bacterium | reverse complement strand
GCAACCAGCAGTGTGGTGCGCGCTCCACGACGTGCACGCCGTTGCGCTCGGCACGTTGAAGGGAAACCCGTTCCCCGACGGCACTCCAGAGTTCTTCGGCGGCTTCGCGTCGTTGGCGCAACGCGCGTTGGGTCACGAGCTCGACGTGCTGACGCCGTTCGCGGGGTTCACCAAGGCCGACGTCCTCGAGTTGGGACGCGGCCTCGCGCTCGAGCACACGTTCTCGTGTATCCACCCACAGGATGAACGTCACTGCGGACACTGCAACAAGTGCGCGGAGCGCCGGCGCGCGTTCGCGACGTTGCAGATCGAGGACGTCACCGACTACGTGCAGCCCTGACCGACGCGGCGGGACGCGGCCCATGACTCGCGCATACATCGCGCCCATCTCCTTCGGCCTCGGCGACCTCGTCGTGTCCTTGCCCGCAATCCAGGCGTTGATCGGGCACGGCCGCCGCACCAGCGCCGAGACGTGGCTCGTCGCGCGCTCCGACACCCAGGCCCGGATCGCGGAGCGGATCGTCGGCCTGGCCGGGTGCGTGGACGAGGACAGTTTTGATCCGGTGTCGTCTGGCGATCGCTTCGTCGACCTGCGCGACCATCCGCTCCAACGGGACTACTGGTGGGGGTCGCCCGAGTTCACCGAGGCGTTCGGTTGGCTCTCGATCAACGACATCCTCGGCCGGATCTGCACCGACTCTGGGATCGATGCTGAGTTCTCGCGGCCCACTCCCCTACGAGCCCTCCCGAGAGACGGGCTCGACTCCACGGTGCTGTTCGTGACGGAGACCGACGGCCCGACGAAGCGGTGGGCCGCGGATCGCTGGGGATCGCTCGCAGCGCGGGTTGCCGGCTCGGGCCTCGACGTGCGGCTCCTCACACGCGACGGAATCGGTCCCGAGACGCGCCGCGCCGGCCTCGCCGAGGAGCGCGCAGGCACGCTCGGCGACGCGGTCGACGTCCTGAGCGCGTGCCGCGCGGTGATCGGCGTCGACACGGGATTGTCACATGTCGCCGTGCAACAAGGAACGCCGACGGTCGTCATCGCGCGCGCCAACCCGGTGTTCTTCCGGCCGTGGCCGCACACACGAGTCGTGACCGGCAATCCGTGTGACGACGCGTGCGCGTCGATAGAGCGGGACTACGCGTACCACGAGCGCGTCAGCTTGCGCGGCTTCCGATGGGAGCCGCGCACGTGCCCGGTGGGGGCACGGTGCCTCGATCCTGTTCAGCCCGACGACGTGTTCCGCGCCCTCGGTGAGCTGCTGTGAACGCGGTCGAGATCTACTCCTACCCGGAGAGTCTTGTCCGTAACTCGCAGCCGCACGGCATCGGTCGTGTCGCGAACCTCGCAGGCCTCTGCGCGTGGAACAACCTGGGGCGCAATGTGGTGTTCGCTGGCCACGATCTCCGTCCCCGCGCCGTGTTCGACGAGTCCGCGTTCACCGACGACGAGCGGTCGCAGTACGACCTGGATGTCCACGCGATTCTCGAGATCCCGAGTGCCGACATCGTGATCACCTTGAACCACTTCGGAATGGTGCGCGCGTTCCTCGGCGACGACCTGCGTCGGCCGGGCCCGGTCCGCCGCATCCGTCCCCTCTGGACACGCACCTTCGCGGCAGACGTCGAGCGCGCGATCGTCGTCGACGATCGGCTTGTCGGGTCCCAACCACGCGAGCGGAACGCGAACGGCGTGCTCGTGTCCGAGCCGCTGGACGCGACGATCCCTCGCAAGGAAATGGATGTGACCGTCCAGCTCCCGATGTGGGGAAAGGTCAGTGCCTTGACCGCGGTGAGCGCTGCTCATGGGACCGCCGTCGCGCTCGGCGGCGACGGACGCGTGAGCCTGGCGTCGGTGACGCCCGACGGCGTCGGTCGGATGCAGTGGGACGCCGACACCGGGTTCCAGCCGGCCGTGCTCCTCTGGGATGGCGCGGTCATCTGGGCCGCGGGAAGCGAGCGGCCGATGACGGCGATCGACGACTACGACTGGGAAGCGTTGCACGGCGGAGGCTTCGCGGGGCTCGACCCGACCGACGGAAAGGTGGTCGTCGCGGGCCGGTTCCCCGACGACCTCGCATGGGGCACCGGCGGTGTCGCGGTCGTGAGGATCCCAGGTGGCGTCTGCGGGATCGGACGCACCGGCGAGCTCCACGTAGCTCGGGCGGGCGACGGCGCGTCGGTGGCCGTCACCGCTCCGATCGCCGCACGCTCGCTCGGCATCGCGCATGCCGCTGCGGTAGGGCCGAACATCGTCTACGGCTTCAACCGCGGTGGATATCGACTGCACACAGCCGCAGTCGCGGCGCTCCTGAGCGCGGCGGGCGAGGACAGCGGGCGTCCGGCGTCGGGTCACGACTCGTAGAGCTTGAGGCTCTGATACGGCACGAAACGCTTCTGGCCGTCGCGCACCTCTTGGAGCAGTGCCTCGAGCGCCTGCTCCATTGTCGCGAGTTGCCGATGGAGCACTGGGAGCCGCGTCGCGTACGCATCACGATCGGATCGTGATGAGTGCGCGGCCCGCTCCGTGAAGTGGATCCGGATGACGAGGACCGACAACCGGTCGAAGGTCATCGCGGGGCTCTCCGTGCAGGGGGTCGCTGACCAGTCCTGGTCGAGAGCGGCGTCGGCGGCAGCGTCAATGGCTTCGACCAGACGGTGACGCCGAGCGTTGAGCGTGTCGATGTCCCGTTTCGCGCAAGCGACCGCCGCGTCATCGGCGTTCGGGTCGCGCACGGAGTCCTCGCGAGTCCACTGGGCGCGGTTGTTGTCGTGGAGCTCCAAGAGCAGATCCATCACCCCGCCCGCGGATCCCTGCACCGACCCGTCGAGGGCGCGCCGGAACGCCGCCACGACGTCGGTGACCGCAGGAAGGCCCTCAGCGCGCTGCGCGGACATCTGTCGGCCGTGTCACGGACGACCTTGCAAATGGCGCAGAGCCGATCGCGCCGCGAGCACGCCTTGGCCCATCGCGGGTGCGACGCGCGGGTAGGCACCCGCGACGACGTCACCCGCCGCGAGCACTCCCGGTTGCGACGTGCGCAGTTCCCGGTCGACGACGATCGCGCCGCTCCGTTCGAGCTCGAGCTGCTCAAGGAACAGCTGGGTCGACGGCACGCGGGCGATCTTCACGATCAGGCCTCCGGCCGCGAGTCGCTGCTGTTCCCCGGTCGTGGGCCGGAGGAGGACGACCTCCTCGAGCCGGTCGCCGCCCCTCACCGACTGGAGCTCCCACCCCGGCAACTCCTCGATGCGGGGGTTGTTGCGTAACTGTCCGACGATGTCGCGTCGTGCGGTGAGCACGTCGGATCGGTAGACGAGCCGCACGGACGACGCCGTCCTGGCGACCTCGAGCGCGTCGAGCGTGCCACTGTCGCCGCCGCCGATCACCACCACGTCACGGCCGACGAACTGTTGTGGGCGCGACTCCAACAGGTACGTCACATCGCCACCGAAGGCGCCGTCGATCGCCGCGGGAAGCTGCTGCTTCACTGTCCCCGTTGCCAGGACCAATGCCTCGCCGTGCACGCGTGCGTCGCCGACTTCGATCCACCGCTCGCGGACATTCGCATTGGCGACGGACTGCGAGAGACGAAGGCGATCACCGAGGATCGCCGACGATTCCTGGAGCGCTCGCTGCAAGGCGCGGCCGTTCTCGAATCGCCCGGCTGCGACATTGCGCACGGAATGTGGGATCTCGCGCAGCTGACCGCCAGCTTCGGCATCGACCTCGAACACGACGGTGTCGAGTTTGATGTCGAAGCACTCGAGCGCGCAGCTCACTCCCGCAGGACCCGCGCCGACGATGACGACGTCGTGATGCTCCTCGACGTGCACTCGTACTCCCGTCGCGCCACAGTCGAGCCGTCGAGGGTAGCGGGCTGCGGCGCCGCGACACTCGCCCGTCGCCGCGTAGGGTCCGGGCATGACCCGTCCGCTCAGTGGCGTCAAGGTCGTCGACTTCTCCGAGCACGGCTTCGTGCCGTCCGCGGCGGCGGTGCTCGCCGACTGGGGTGCCGACGTCGTCAAGATCGAGCGCCTCGAGGGCGACGCGATGCGCGGCATCATCGCCAGCGGGATGGTCGCGACCGTTGACGGCTACGACTTCCTCTTCGAGCTCGTGAACCGCAACAAGAGAGGCATCGCGCTCGACGTCGAGAAACTCGCCGGCCGGGAGGTGTTCGAGAAGCTCGTCGCATGGACTGACGTCTACGTCACCAACCAACTGCCACGCGTCCGGCGCAAGCTCCGCACCGAACCCGCAGACCTGTTCGCGATCAATCCCACGTTGGTGTTCGCCAAGGGCTCGGGCCAGGGTCAGCGGGGTGATGACGCCGAGGCGGGTGGCTATGACGCCGTGTCGTTCTGGGCGCGCGGAGGTCTCGGTCGTGTGCTCTCGAACCCCGCGCCCGAACCGCCGACGCAGCAGCGGCCGGCACTGGGTGACGTCCCCACCGGCATGTTCTTTGCCGGTGGGATCTGCGCCGCGCTCGTGCACACGATGCGGACCGGCCGCGGCGTGGTCGTCGACACGTCGCTGCTCAGCGGCGCGGTGTGGACGCTCGGCCCCGACATGGCATACGCGTCGCTGAGCGGCGAAGAGCTCCCGGCCAATCCGAGCGCCGTGTTGCGCAGCCCGATGACAGAGACCTATCGCAGCGCGGACGGCCGCTTCGTGACGTTGATGATGATCGACGAGGCTCGCTACTGGGACCAGGCGTGCCGGGCGCTCGGGGTCGAGGACCTCACCACCTCACACCCCGACCCGGAGTCCCGCCTCGCCGACCGCCAGCGCCTCGTCGAGCGCGTGAGGGGGGTCATCGGCGGGCTCACGCTCGCGGAGCTCGAGGTGAGACTACGCGGCGAGGACTGCATCTACTCCTTCTACCAGTCACCGCCAGAGGTCCTGGCCGATCCTGCCGTCGTCGACAACGGCTACCTGATGCCCCATCCTGGCCATGCCGCGTTGCGTCTGTCGGCGGCACCGGCGCAGTTCGACGATGAGCTCCCGACCGTTCGCCGTGCCGGTCCACGGCTCGGCGAGCACTCGCGGGAAGTGCTCGGCGAACTCGGCTACCACCCCGACCAGGTCGACGCGCTCGTCGACGATGGCGTGATCGTCGACGGATGACGAGTTACAGATAGCCGCGGTTCATGAGGTCCTTGGTCGCAACCCAGCCTGGCAGCGCCGGGATGAAGTTGCAGACGAGCTGGTTCGCCAGCACCGCGGCCACCGCGACCTCGGTGGGGACACCGACCGCTGTGAGCGCGCCAGACATGCCGACCGATCCCACCGCGGTACCACCGCCGGGGATCGGGATGATCGACGCGATGGTGCCGATGAAGATGTTCAGGGCGAGCACCGTCCAGAAATTGATGCTGCTGCCGAACGCCTCGATGCACGCAAGCATCACGAGTCCGTACAGGATTCCGTTCAGCGCGTTTCCCGCGATCATCTCGGTCAGGCGTCGAGGCGACCGTACGGCGGCCCAGATCGTGCTGGCCGCGCTCTTGATGCGCGGCACCACTCGCGAACGGAGTTTCGGCACGAACCTGATCAAGACCGCCGCGAGGATCAGCGCGACGAGCACGACGAGCAGCACCGACACGATGCTCGACACCGGGATGTCACCGGTGTGGATCGCCGTGGGCGACAGGGCGACCGCGATCGCGAAGAGCACCAGGTATGTCGAGATGTTGGCGGCGGTCGACAGCACGAAGCCCGACGCGACCGCCGACGCGAGGTCCACTCCTTGCTTCTGGAGGAAGCGGACCTGCGCCGCCATCCCGCCCACCGCGGGCACCGCCAGATTGGAGAACGCCATGGAGAGCTGGAGCTCCGAGGTACGCCACAGCGGCAGCTGGATCGGGACCGTGCCCGAGAGCGCGATCGCGGTGGCGATGTTCGTGGACAGTGACACCGCGAGCGCGAAGGCCAACCACCACCAATTGGCGGACGAGATGGTATCCCAGAAGTCGCTCGGGTCGCCGATCTGGCTGAGCAAGGCGAAGACTGCGATGAGTGATCCGACCGCCATCAACAGGTTCGTCGTGTCGATCCTGTAGAGCTGCTGGAGCGGCGGCTCCTCGACGCCGGTCGCCACCGCGATCGCAGTCCGCAATGCCTCCAGCTCGTCTTGCAAGACCTTGCGGGCGCGTCGCGTGTGAGGTCGCATCTCGTGGCTCAGCGCCGGCGACTGGAGGTACGGCAACGCGGCCGCGAGGTCGTCGGCGCCGAGAACTTGCCATGCGGACGAAACCGCCCGGTCGTTGCCGACGATCGTCGCCGTGCTCACGAGGAGCTCGGCGACGTCGGCGAGACGTTGCGCGTCCGAACCCGCGAACGACGCGTTGGAGAATTCCACGAGCTCGGGTCCGTTCGCCGTGAGCACGATGTGGCGAGCGTTGAGCCGTCCGTGTGCGACGCGGGCGGTGTGGAGGCACGCAACGCCGCGCCAGATGTCGCACAGTACCTCGTCGGTGACATCGTCGGCGGCGAGGTCCGCGAACCGGCGGCCGTACGTCGCCCGGGTGGCGAGCAGTGCGGTGCCGGCACCGGCCGTGCCGACCACGAGCACGCTCGGCACGCGCGCACCGGCACGTTCGGCGAGGAGCAGCGCGAATGCCTCTTGCTCGACGTCTTCGAGTCTGGTGAGGTGCAGGGTCGGGCCGCCGTCCTTGTAGAAGACGAAGCGCCAGAACTTGTTCATGAGCTGCGCGTCGGCTTCGTCGCGTCCGAGTACCCGGATGTCAACGGGTCCGACGTCGTCGTGCGCGTGCACGATCGTGCCGTCCTCGCGCACGTACGGCGCGATCTCGAGATCCTCGACCGGGTGACCCAGCTCGTCGAGCGCGTCGGCCACCTGCGTGCGCGTCGGCCGTCCACCTGGCGAGCCAAACGCGAGGTGGACCGCTGCCGCGGCACCCCAGCCCAGAACCACGGCAGCGAAGACACCGTTGGGAAGGCCGGTTCCGAGATACAGGGCAGCCAGGGCCAAGAGAAGCACGATGGTCTGCCCGCCGCGCCGCACCGGACGCGTCACGTAGGGCGACGCCGCGCAGATCACTGCGGCGACGACGGCCAGACGGACCACGGGGACCGACGGGCTCTCGTCGATGCGAGCGAGGACCTTGATGCCGTCGCCGAGGCTCCCGTGGTCGACGACGATGACGCCGAGGAACCGTCCGACGGCCCACGCGAGCGCAGCCGAGATCGCCAGATCGCGGCCGAGTCGCCAGCGCCGCGCCACGAATGCCGCGACGACCACGAGCGCGACCGCCCACAGTGCACCGACGGTATAGATCCCCCGGAAGAGCGACTGGAGCTCGTCGGGAAGGCCGTTGAAGAACGCGAACAGCTCCCGCTCGGTGTTCGTCAGGTCGCCTTCGTGGAAGCACGTCGCCACGATGATGACGATCGCGGTGGCGAGACGTATGTAGTCGCTGGTTCGACGCCGGTACGGCTCCTCTGAAGCCGGGCCGAATGTGCCCGACCGCACATGCGTGGCGCGCTCGGCAACGCGCGACGGACGCTCGGCGACGGCCTCGTCCACCATGCGTCGCGCAGCCTAAGCCCACGCCGCTGCGATGTGCTCGATGGTCGTGGGTTCGGACGCGCGCTCACCGCGTCTGCGAGCGGATTGTTGCTCCAGCTCGGGATCGCGCTGAGCAACTCGTCGCAGCTGGTGCTGTCGCACGAATCTGATGACGGGGTAGCCGCGAGCGGCTAGCCGCCGCGTCGGCGGCGCGCCCGGCGCTTGCCTTCGTGCATGGCTTGCACGCGCGCGACCGGGATGGCGTGACCTTCCTCGACGAGTTCGGTGGGCACCGGTTGGCGCGCCGCCATCTGCGCGGCCCACGAGTCGCGGTCGCTGAGCTGACGCAGCGCGGTGTGCACCGTGAAGTCACCCGGCGCGACGTCGTCGAGATCGTTCCAATCCACCGGGAACGACACCGGCACACCGGGCCGGACGCGCGGACTGTACGCCGCGATCACGGTGGCGCCGCCGGTCCGAGTGGCGTCGACGAACACCTTGCCGCCGCGGTCTTCTTTCATGAACGCGGTCGTGGCAATGTCCGGATCGACGCGTTCGACCAGCGCCGCGATCGCGCGCGTCGCGGCGGCTGCGTCCTCCGGTGCTGTCTGGTCGTCGATCGGGACGAACACGTGCACCCCCTTGGCGCCGCTGGTCTTGACCGCGCCTCGGAGTCGGACGTCCGACAGCACCTGGCGAACGAGATGGGCGACCCGAACCGCCATCAAGAACCCGTCCTCCTCGGGAGGGTCGAGGTCGAGCACGAGATGGGTGAGCCGATCCGGACGATCCGCGCGCACGAGGGCCGGGTGGTACTCCACTGCGCGCTGGTTCGCGAACCACAGCAGCGTGCGCCGGTCGTTGCACAGCGCATAGGACACATCGCGCTTCGAGCTCTCCGCCCACCAGCGCACCGTCGGAACCCACGGCGGTGTGTACTTCGGCACGTTCTTCTGCATGAAGGCTTCCTGGCCGCGGTGCACCCGGATCACCGACAGCGGCCGGTCCTTCAGTTCCGGGAGGATTCGGTCCGCGACCCCGTCGAGATAGTCCACCAGGTCGCGCTTGGTCGCGTCGGCGCCGTCGAACAACGGCTCATCGAGATTGGTGAGCGAGACTCCTTCTCGCGATTCGCCGCGCGTGCCGCTCATCAACCACAAACGCTACCCATAGAGTGCATGGCGGTGCCTGCAGCCATTGGCCTCCCGCGGCGCGACAATGGCCACGCGGGCTTGATTGGGAGGTCTGGTGTGGTCGGAGCACTCATCCTCGGATTGGTTGCCGGGTTCATCGGCCGAGCACTCGTTCCCAACGACGTCTTCCAGGACATGAAAGGTCCGGCGTCGTGGGCGGTGTCGATCCTGCTCGGGCTGGTCGGCGCGCTTGTCGGCTATCTCATCTTCACCCGTTGGCTCGGTATCGGCGACGACGACGCGTTCGACCTCGGCGGCATTCTGAGCGCGATCATCGGCGTCATCATCGTGCTGATCGTGGTGACGTTCGTCTTCCGACGGCTCGGCCGCGGCCGCGCGAGAGCCTGAGCGTCGACCAGCCGTCACGCCACGCGAAGGCAGGACTGCACGCGCCTCGACGGCGTCATAGGGCGCTCGTGGATCTCGGAACAGCGGTCGCCAGCGCGTTGTTCGTGGTCGAGCTCGTCATCGACAAGATCTCGTATCTCGACAGTGCATGGGACTCGGTACAGACCTTCATCCGCCCCCTTGCGGGTGCGCTGCTGCTCGACGCGAGTGACGCTTCGGCGAGCACGATCGCCCTGAGCATCGCGGGTGCGACGCTCGCGCTGCTCGCCCATGGTGCAAAGGCTTCTACACGAGTGCTGGTCAACTTGTCGCCTGAACCAGTATCGAACGTGGTCGTCAGCTCCACCGAGGACGGCATCGTCGCAGGGCTGATGACATTCGCGTTGACCTTGCCAGAGGTTGCACTCGTGCTTGCACTGGTGTTGGCGACGCTGTCGGGCGTTCTCCTGTTCGTGGTCGTACGGAGCGGACGGCGCGTTCTGCGTGGCCGCCGCGGAGACCGTAACGGGTGACCGCGCGTTCAGCCTCGGGATCTGTGCCATCAGCTCGTCCGATGTTGCTCGTCGAGCCTTCCAACGTGCGCAGAGCCGCAGTACGCACGAACGCGGATACCGTCGAGGAGAAGTCGTCGCCTTCCGACGAAGGAGGCTCGTGTGGAACCCGACGACGATGCCCGCGGATTGTTCGGTACCTGGCAGACGGAATCAGTCGGTGGCGAGCCACCGCCGGAGGGCTTCGTCTCGAGATCACCTTCACCGCCGAGCACCGGGTCGAGGGCCAGGGTGGAGCGAACAGGTTCGGCGGGCCGTTCACGCTCGTGGAAGACGAGCTCGACTTCGGTCCGATGTTCTCCACCCGGATGGCGGGGTCCAAGCCGGCCAATCGGCACGAGGCCCGGCTGCTCTCCGCGCTCGCCGGCCGTCGCGCGTTCGCGGTCGAGACGAACACGCTGGTGATCGGCAGCGGCGCCGACGAGGTCCGCTTGCGTCGGCTCGCGGAAGGTACGTGATCCGTGCCATAGCTTCCCGTTTCAGGTTGCAGTGATGTCTCGTCGCTCGAACAGTGCGATCGCGACGACCGCGGCGGCGGCTGACGCGGCAAGCATGATCACCGCCGCGCCTGCCTTGAACGGCTCGCCGGGAACGAGACCGATGTCGTGGAACGGCGAGAGCGCGAGCAGCCACACGGGAACATCCAGGAGCGCACCGAACGTCCACCAAGCAAAGGCGACACCGACGAGCGCGTAGATGATGGCCGTGCTCGCGCGCGGGAGTAGCGCGAACGCGACTGAGCCGAGGGCGAGGAAGAACAGTGCGACCGGCAGCATGTTGGCTCCTGCGCCGATCATGTCAGGCAAGGCCACACCACCGCCCTGCGTGAGAGCGCCCACCCAGGCGAGAATGCCGGCGGCGAGCGCAACCAGCGCGGCGCCGGCCGCGGCCAGTCCGAGGCGCCCCGCGAGCCATCCGCGCCGGCGGACCGGGAGCGCCAGCAGGGTTTCGAGGCGCTCGTCTGCCTCCTCACCGCGGATCGCCCCGATCTGCGTGCAACAGAAGATGCTCACTGCCAGCACGAAGAACCCGAACGTGAAGCCGAGGAACCCTGCGGGAGTCGTCACCTGTTCGGACCCGAACTTCTCGAGTTGGCGCTGGAGATCGTTCGAGATTCCCGACTGGACCGCATCGGAGATGACGCCGGTGATGAACGCCACTGCCCCGAACCCGAGCACCCATGCAACGAGCGACCCGCGCTCGGAGCGGAGCGCCTGCTCGGTCGGCGATCCGAGGAGGCCGAGTCGGGGCTTCGCCCGGTCGTGCGCCTGCAGCAGACCGCGGCCGATGTCCCGGCGCACGAGCAACGACACGGCGGTGACGAGCAGCGCGACGCTCAGCAACGCAGGCAGCACGAGCACGGCTGGCTGCGAGCCGGTGAAAGCACGCAGCTCCTCTGCCCAGCCCAGCGGTGACGCCCAGCGCAACCAGCCGAGCCCACTCGTGGTGTCGCCCACCGCTCGCAGCACGAACGCGACGACGAGTACCCCGGTCGAAAGGCCGGTCGCGAGCCGTCTGGACGGGGCCACCTGGCTGGCCAGCGTCCCCACACCCACGAAGACGGGTACGACGGAGACGATCTCGAGCGCCAGATACGCCGAACCGCCGGCCGGTAGCTCGCCTGCTACGAAGCCGACGAACAGCGCGAGCCAGAGCGCGGTCGCGCCGAGCGCGATCCCGACCATGTTCGCCGCGAACACCACGACACGGCTCATGGTCCCGGCGTGCACGAGCTCGGCCCGGCCGGCATCTTCCTCGGCACGCGTCGCGCGTACCGCGCCGAGGTATCCCCAGATTGCGGCGAACAGCACCAGGCTGCCGCCGACACGCCAACTGAGGTACCCGCCGACCGACAGCAAGTCGCGCGGCTGGCCATAGAGCAGGCGGACGGCATTGTTGGCGCCGAAGCTACGCGCGAGCTCGACTCGGTCCGCCCGCGTCGGGTATCCGCCGCGGTAGGCGGTCGCCTGCGCGTATCCGATCAGGAGGAACAGCAGCGCGAAGGAGACAGTCCTCGTCCGCAAGTCTGCGAATGCGCGCCGCGCGAGCGCGCTAGCGCCGGCCATCGTCCGCCACGTAGTGGTGGAGGAACACCTCCTCCAATGACGGTGCGCGGCTCTCGAGGGTGATCACCGGTTGGTGCGCAAGTGCGTCGATCAGCGGCCCGACGCTCCCGGTGACCTGGAAACGCAGGGCGTTCGCGCCCGCGCGCTCCACCTCCACGCTAGGAAGCGACGGGAGGCTCGGCACTTCGCCGTCGAAGGTCACCTCGATCGTCTGCGCGCTGAGGTGCCGGAGCTGTGCCAGCGTTCCCTGGTCGACGAGCCGTCCGTCGCGCAGGATACCGACTCGATCGCAGAGTGCCTCGACCTCACTGAGAATGTGTGACGACAAGAACACGGTCTGGCCGTGCTCCTTTGCCTCGAGCACCGTCTCGCGGAACGCCATCTCCATCAGGGGATCCAAGCCGCCCGTCGGCTCGTCGAGGATCAAAAGATCTGCGCGGCTCGCGAAGGCCGCGACGAGCTGCACCTTCTGGCGATTGCCGTGTGACAGCGCGCGTACCTTCTTGTCCACGTCGAGCTGGAACCGCTTGACGAGCAGATCGCGGTACGGGGCGTCGACGCCGTTGCGAACCCGTGCGAGAAACTCCAGTGTCTCGGCGCCGGTCAGTGCCGGCCACAGGTTCGGCTCCGCGCTCACGTACGCAATCCGCTGGTGCGCCTCGGCGGGACTGCGCCACGCGTCGACATCGAAGAGCGCCGCTCGGCCCGCGGTGGGCTGGTACAGGCCGAGCAACAATCGGATGGTCGTCGTCTTGCCCGCGCCGTTAGGGCCCAAGTACCCGTAGACCTCGCCGGGTTGGACGACGAGGTCGAGCGTGTCGAGTGCCAACGTGTCGCCGAACCGCTTCGACAGACTCTCCGTCGCAATCGGCTTCGCGCTGATCGACATCCTCACCTCTTCTCAGCGGGGCGGAGTCCTCCTCGGCGCCCCAACACGCTGACGAGCGACCGCCGCGACATGTGACAGTCCAAGCGCACCGTCACTCATCAGGCCTCGGCTCCTGCGGGACTCCACGCGGGGTCACGCCCGGTCAGGCCCAGCAACCGTTCCATCAGCGGCGCGTCGTCCGACACGGGCACCGCGGGCCCGAACAACCCCGGAATGCCGCCCGGGTTCTGGGCGACCATCGGCTCGACGAACCCGAAGGCGGCCGCGATCAGCGCCGGCTCGCAGCTGAACGTCTGGCCGCTCGCGACCGCGAGGTCCCAGCCGTGCACGATCACCTCGTCGAGCGCGACACGACCGGCGACTTCCGCCGGTAGCTCCTGGCCGCCGGCCTGGGTGATGCCGATCCAGGCGTCCTCGTCACGCCACGCGCCAGCGAGCGCCGCCAGCCGCCCCGGGATGCGCGTGCGCCAGTCGGCACCGAGTCGCGACGCGTCCGCCGACGGGCCCGGGCTGCCTTCCGGCAGTGGGGTCTTCGTTGCAGCCGCGGTGAACGCGACGGACAGCCCCTCAACGTGATCGAGCAGGTCACCGACCGACACCCCGTCGCTTGGTGTCGGCGACGGCAGTTGATCGTCGCGCACGCGTTCGACGAGATCGCTCAACATCCTTGTTGCAGGCTCCAGGTCGAGCATCGCTTTCCCCTTGGTCAGCGCTCAAAGCGGACACAACGTGGCCGCACATGCTCGGTATGGTGCCGATGATCGCCCGTCGGTCGCAACCGTCACCGGCGGACCCCCGACCGCCACGAAAACTACGACAAGAGGAGTGCGCGTGGATTGCAAGCTGGAGCTCGTAGCGCTGCCCGTCAGCGACGTCGATCGTGCGAAAGACTTCTATGTCGACCAGGTTGGATTCCACTTGGACCACGATCACACCGTGAGTGATGAGATGCGTTTCGTCCAGCTCACACCCGTCGGCTCCGCGTGCTCGATCGCATTCGGCAAGGGCCTCGTCGACACCGAGCCCGGTTCGGTCGCCGGACTCCAGGTCGTCGTCGACGACGTGCAGGCCGCGCGCACCGAGCTCGTCGAGCGCGGGGTCGACGCGAGCGACGTGCAGGACTTCCCGTGGGGCTCGTTCACCTTCTTCCGCGATCCCGACGGGAATCGCTGGTCGGTCCAACAGCTCCCACCCCGCTAGTGGGCGGGCGAAACCACCCCCTTCAATCCTCGAGGTGGAGACGGAGGAACTTCGCGCCCTTCGCGCCGGCGGTGATCGGTCCGTAGACCGTCGAGCCCTCGATGTACAGGAGCGTGCCCGCGCCGACACGCAGGTCGCCGACGGCGACGTCACCCTCCATGAAGTACAAGAACTCACTCTCCGGGTGGCTGTGCTCCGCCTCGTGGTGGCCCGGCTCGTAGTAGACGAGCTGCCCGCGCGGCACCTGTTTCGCCGTCGTCTCGAACGGCTTGTACTGCACCTGTGGCTCGTCCGGGCCGACCTTTCCCGGCCACGAGTCGTCCGGCGTCAACCATTCGAGCGCTTCGATGTCGATGGCGTGCACCGCCATGCTCACTCCTGTCTCCCGCTCTTGGCAGCTCCGCTGCCGGGCCGCTCTGGCCACGCCACGCTGCGACGCAGGGTACCTGCGCCCCGGTGCTCGGCTCTCGCTTCCCGCTCTTGGCAGCTCCGCTGCCGGGCCGCTCGGGCCACGCCTCGGCTCTGGCTTCCCGCTCTTGGCAGCTCCGCTGCCGGGCCGCTCGGGCCACGCCTCGGCTCTGGCTTCCCGCTCTTGGCAGCTCCGCTGCCGGGCCGCTCCGGCCACGCCTCGCTGCGGCGCGGGGTACCTGCGCCCCGGTGCTCGGCTCTCGCTTCCAGCCTCGCACAACGTGAAATGAAAACGTGATTGTCATAAGCTCTCCGGGGTAGACATCCAGGGACGCGACTCTCCGGGAGCGAACACCATGGCTGATGCTCGAGACACCAAGCTCTGGGCAAACTCCGGCGACTCCCACTACATGGAACCGCCGCACCTCTACGAGCAATTGCCGGAGCATCTTCGAGAGAAGATGCCGAAGACGGTGCGCGACGAGGCACGCGGCATCGAGATCATCACCGTCGACGATCAGAGCTTCGAGCGGCCGATCCCGAAGCCCCGGACGCGCGAGCAACTGATGCGGACTGCCGCGCGGCCGAAGGAGGATGACCTCGACGAGGCCGAGGGCGAGGCGCGAGCGCCGGGCGCGTTCGACCCCCACAAGCGGATCGTCGACCTCGACCGCGAGGGCATCTGGGGCGAAGCGATCTACCCGTCACTCGGCACTTGGACCTTCAACATCCGCACGCCCGAGCTCGTGAAGGAAGGGTGTCGGATCTCCAACGACTTCTTCATCGAGTTCCAGCGGGAGTCGCCGCGCTACGTCGTGGCCGCTTCGATCCCGCTCCTCGACGTGCGAGACACCGTCACCGAGATCAAACGCGCGTCGGGCATGGGCTTCAAGCTCGGGTTCTTCCCGGTGCGCCCACCGGTCGAGCGGCCGCCGTGGCAGGACGAAGAATGGGACCCGGTCTGGGCGGCCCTCGAGGAGAACGGCATGGTCCTCGGCTTCCACATCGGCACCGAGCCGGTCGACCCCACCGGGCGCATCGGCGTCTACCACCGCGGCCGTGGCGGTGCAGTGCTCAACTACGTCGAGACCACGTATGGCGGGCAGCGCGCGGTGACCCAGGTCATCGCCTGCGGCGCGCTCGACCGGCACCCCGACCTCCGCATCCTCGTCTCCGAGGGCGGCGCGACGTGGGGTCCGTTCATCGCCGACCGGATGGACGAGGGCTACCGGCAGCACGGTGCCGCGGTCCGGCCGACGCTGTCGAAGCCGCCGAGCGAGTACCTCTACACGCAGGTGTACGCCTCGTTCCAGCACGACCACTCCGCCGTCCACGCCAGCCAGGCAATGGGCTGGAAGAACGTGATGTGGGGCTCCGACTACCCACACTATGAAGGCACGTTCGGGCACACGCAGAAGACGCTGCACGAACTGTTCGACGGAGTACCGGCCGACGTCAGTCACCGCATCCGGATCGGCGCCTTCCAGGAACTGTTCCCGCACGTCCCGGCGGCACCGGCGGATTGACCCGTTCGGCGCGCCAGACGACACCGGCAATCGCGACCGCGCCGCATCCCACGGCGAAGGCCGCGAGGGGGTCCGCCCACCACCAGCCGAACGCGGCCGTGACGCCCGTGCCGGCAACGGTCACGACCGCGAGCAGACATCCGGTGGCGGACAGCCACCCATCTGCGCGCAGGGCACCGCTCGGAATGCGTCGCGCGATTCGATGCTTGGTGTGAGCGAGTAGCGCGAGCACGCCGACAGACACGGCGGCGAGCGCGACACCGGCCGGCGCGGCGCGAGCGTCGGCTCGATGCAACAAACGCTCGACGCTCTCGACGGCGGTGGCAAGACCGACGACCGCGAGGCCGACCGTGACGAGCTGTAGCGCTAGTCGCTCCCGTCGCTCCGAGACGGCCTCGTGACGAAGAGCGTGACGAAAGTGGACAAGCAGTGTTGCCGACCCGAGACCGTCGACGAGCCCGGTCGCGCCGAAGGCGACGAGCACCGTGCTGCCCGCGTCGACGCCCAGAACCACGGCGGCAGTGCTCGCCGCGACCGTCCAGACCAACGAGGCGCACGAGACGCGCACTCCAGCCCGAAGGTCATCCACCGCGCCGGCTTCGAGGTTCTCGTCGCGCACGCGTCCTTCCCCTTGGACTCGTGCCGACCAGACTTCCCGGCGCTCCGCACCGCACGTTGCGGTTCGGCAACGCTAGCGCGTCGGCCTCAGCTCACGCCCGCGCCCCGGGCGATCCGGGTAGACGAATGACCGTCCTTGCTCCCGTCGCCGCGACGTTGACCTCGATATCGCTCATGTGACGAGCGCGTCCGTTCAGGTCGTGCACGCCGCTCGGGCAGCGAAGCACTCCGAAGACCGGCCGCTGCGCGTAGTGAATCGGGATGAGCAGTCGGGCACCGAGTGTGCGGGCCGCCGCGAGCGCGGTGGCGGCGTCCATCACGAGCGTACGGCGAAAGAGTTGCGCGCCATCGATGGGAAGTACTGCGACGTCGAGTCGGTGCTTGTTCGCGACATCACGGATGGGGTCGAGACTGCGAGCTTCGCTCCCGAAGAAGACGCTCACATCCGGCGTCGAGAGCACGTAGTTGTTCGTCAGCATGCCGGTGATGCGCTCGCCGGGCACGCTCGTGATCGACAACGAGTCGCTGACCATGCGCCGCTCGCCCCAAGTCAGCACCTCGACATTGGTGAACCCTGCTCGACGCGCGAGCCGCGCCATGCGTCGCGTGGCCACGAACACCGGCGTGGTGTCGCGGTGTGGGTACGACCGGAGCGACCGTGGTTGCCAATGGTCGAAGACTCCGTGCCCGCCGATGATGGCGGCGAGGCGCGGTAGATCGCCGACGGTCAGCCCGATGGCCTCGTTGAACCGCACGAGGCGGTGGTTGTCGAAATAGGGATCCGTGAGCACGGCGTCGGCGCCGAATTCCAACAGCACGCTGGCGTTGACCACCCGGGTGACTGCCAGGGCTGTCATCGGCGCGTCACTTCCCGTCTCGGCGTTGTCCATGCGTCAAAAATACGAGGTATCGTTCGCATTCCGCCATTCGCCTTTTGCGCACCATGCCGACCGGAACCCGCACCGAGCTGTCACCCAGGAAGCAGCCGCAGCAGGAACGTTCGCGGCGGATGCGCGATCGGATCCTCGAAGCCAGCATTCGTGTTCTGCGATCAGACGGACCGCTCGCATTCACCACGACGCGAGTCGCCGACGAGGCCGACATCAGCGTCGGCTCGCTCTACCAGTACTTCCCGAACAAGCAGTCGCTCGTCGTCGCACTCCACGATGACGCCGTGCTCCGCGGATGGCAGCACGTCCGCGGGATCCTCGACGGTCAATCCGACTGGCCGCCGCGTCGGAAGGTCATCGAGATCGCGCGGTGGTTCTTCGCGACGGAGTCGACGGAGATGGCCGAGCTCGGCGTCGTGCTCGGCGACATGGACGTCTTCCTGCGCGACCGTGCCGAGGCCGACGGCCCCTACGTCGAGGGGATCGAGCGGTTCACGCAGTTCGTGACCGAGATGTCGACGCGGAGGCGATCCGTGGAGAAGGCCCGATTCGATGCACTCCTCCTCATGACGACGCTCGAGAGCGTCGGCAAGACGGTCGCCGCGCGACAGCTGGGCGCAGCTGCGCTGGACCGGTGGGCAACCGCCACGGCAGACATGCTGTGCGACTATCTCGACATCGAGCAGCGAAGCGGGGCCGGAACTTCACTGACCCGACTCTAGAGACGACGCCACCGACGCAGGGCCCGCAGCTCAGCGCACTGTCGCTGAGGCCGGCGGACGTGCCGCAAGCACGAGCGCGCCGAGGGTTGCGAGGCTGGCCGCGTAGACGAAACCCCAGGCAGGATCGGTAACAGTGAAGAGAATTCCGACGACGACGCTCGAGACGAGGTCACCGATGCCGTCGACGAGTCCGAGCAGTCCGAATCCTCGGCCACGGATCGAGTCGTGCAGGAGCTCGGCTGCGTAGGCCCCTTGGCCAGTCTCGACGAGCGCCGTTGACGCGCCGACGAGCACGAACAGCACGGCGAGGAGCGCGATGCTGCGGGAGTCGCCGATGAAACCGAGGCTCGCGACTGCGAACAGACCGATGCCGAACACGAGGATGTGACGCCGTCCGACCCGATCGGCGATCGCGCCAGCCGGGTATGCGAAAACACTGTTCGCTGCGTTGTGCGCGGCGTACAGCACGACTGCGATCGCGGCCGCCTCGGCGGATGATCTGCCGTCGCTGTGCAGCAGGTCTGCGGCGCGCAGGATCAAGAGCGTCGCCGAGAAGTTGCCGAGTCCGTAGAGACCGACGCCGGCAAGCAGCCGTCGGAACGGGCCGGGCTCGGACGCGAGTCCTCGCAATGACAGACCGATGTGGGGAGCAGACCGCAGCATCCGGGGTGCCTCGCGCACGAGCACGAGCACGGCAAGCGCCGCGAGGAGACCGGGGATCGCGCTGATCGCGAACAGCCATCGGTAGCCGACCGCGACGATGAGTGCCGCGGCGAGCAGAGGTCCGGCGATGGCGCCGAGCGAATCCATCGATCGTTCGACGCCGAACGCCCGGCCGAGCTGCGCGGGTGGCACGGAGCCCGCCAGCAGAGAATCGCGCGCCGGTGCCTTGCCGCCGCGCGCGATCCAGGACAGCGCGCGTGCTACGGCGACGAATGGCCATGCTTGGGCGAGCGCGAATGCTCCGTGACCGAGCGCAGTGATCGCATATCCGCCGCTCGTGACCGCCTTGCGCTCGACTCCGGGGCGGTCGGCAATCACGCCGCCGACGACCTTCGATGCCGACATCGACGCGTCAGCGATTCCTTCGATGACCCCCAGAGCGGCGGCTTGCGCGCCGATCGAGGACAAGAAGCCCGGAAGCGCGGCGGTCGCCATCTCGTGCCCGGTGTCGGACAGCAGGCTGCCGAGTCCGATGCCCAGCACGCTGCGGTTCCGTATGACGTGGTCTGCGCCGGTGTCCATGGCCTCAGCGGGCCGCCAGCGCGTGACCACCGGCCGCGGCAACCGCACGTACGAGAAGGCTCGCCAGCGCGTTCTTCAGCGCGGCGCCGAAGGCGCGCTCTTCAGCGAGGCGCATCGTCTCGTAGGTGAAGGTCGAGAAGGTCGTGTACGCGCCACAGAAGCCGGTTCCGAGGACGAGTCTCGGGGTCGCAGCGAAGCCGTGGTACAGGGTGACCCCGGCGAGGAAGCCCAGGATCAACGAGCCGGTCACGTTGACGACGAACGTGCCGCGCGGGAACACACCCTTGGTCCGCTCTTGCACGAAGCCATCGAGGAGGTAGCGCACGGGAGCGCCAAGGGCTCCGGCCATGGCAATGCCGGCGACGAGCATCAGGCGTGCGCAGGCCGGCCAACGTACTTGATCACCTCGACGTCGTCGACGATCACGAGCCCTTCGGTGATCAGCCCAACACGACGCCGAGGTACGCGAGCGCGAGACCCACGCTCACAC
>JBKPCV010000009.1:0-21977 GCA_046727575.1 Actinomycetota bacterium | reverse complement strand
GCGCGACGGGCTCAGTTTGCCGCAGATGGGCACCGTTGGTCCGCAGGTCCGTGCGCTGGAGTGGTACCTGAAGCACGGTGACCCTCGCCGCTGGTACAGCAAGCGGTCCATCAACGCCTCCCTCAAGGTCTTTCGGAAGGGGCTCGCAAGCGCGGAGGGGCTGCTCGTCCTGAAGACGGCGACCAACACACAAGCAGACTGGATCAAGGCAGGTCGGGCCTACGCCCGAGCCAGCTTGGCCGCCGAGAAACTCGGGCTGGAGATGCATCCCTGCAGCCAAGTCCTGCAGGAGTACCCCGAGATGACCGAGCTTCAACGCCAGTTCAACGAGCTGATGGGGGTCGCAGGCCAGGAGAAGATACAGATGGCTGTTCGCATCGGAAAGGCACCCACGCCCTATTACACCTACCGTCGACACGAGGAGACGCTCGTCACGGCCGACCAGTGAGAGGCACGTAGCTCACGGCTCGTTCAGGCCACGAAGAGTTCCTGCCAATCAGTCCACGACGAGTTCCTCAGGGGTCCCCTCGGAGTGTCGACCAGGGACGCGCCATAACCGCGATCCAGACGCCAAGTCGCGCGGCGGTTTGCCCCGCACCGATCAGCACGTAGGGGTTCTGGCGGGTTGCAACCTCGAGCTGGTGTTGTGCGTCGGTGTGAAGGATGGAGCTGATGCCGATAAAGCTCGGGTCGTGTTCGAACGGCGAGTTCGATCCGTTGCCGCTGTCGCCGGTGGTGAGGGAGGCTCTCCGTCGGGCTCGCTCTGACTGTGACCTCAACGCGCGTCGGGTGGGGGTGTCGCGGCGCAGGTTCTTGCTGTCGCTGTGTGGGGCTGCAACCACGCTGTTGGCGCTGAACGCGTGCTCAGACGAGGCGACGCGCGCGACCAAGGGCCGGGAACCCGGTGGCCGCTTCGAGATTCCCCCGACGGCGTCGGTCGACCGTGATGCGGCGAGGGCTGCTCTGGCTGGTGATGAATTCGTCTTCGATGTGCAGGGCCACTTTCTCGAGTACCGGGCGGAGCCAACCTCGTCGCCGGCCCGCGACTTCTGGACCGGGTTCCCGCAGCGCCAGTGCGGTGACGTCGATGGACGCGCGTGTTTCTCGATCGCACGATTCATGGAGGAGGTGTTCCTCAAGAGCGACACGTCGATGATCGTCCTATCGGGGTTGCCGATCCCACCCGAGGACAGCCCCCAGTCGATGGCGTTGATGGACGAGACCCGCCGGCTCGGGGAAGCGCTGTGTCGTGATTCGCGGGTGTTGCTCCAGGCCCAAGCCTGGCCGAACGTGGGCGACCTGGCCGCGAGTCTGGACGCGATGGCCGCCGCAACCGAGGCGTATCCGATCGTGGCCTGGAAGGTGTTCACCAACTACCCCGACCTCTACGACGGGTCGGGCAACGCGTGGCGTCTCGACGACGGTGACCCCGCTCTCCCACGGGTGGGGAACGCATTCGTCGAGCAGGCCGCCAAACTCGGGATACCGATCATCACCGCGCACAAGGGGCTGTCCACGACGCTGGGTTACACGTCGCGGCACGCGTCACCGGTCGACATCGGGCCCGCGGCGCGCGCCCATCCCTATGTCAGCTTTGTCGCCTATCACGCGGGTTGGGAGGCCGACGTCGTCGAAGGTCCCTACGACGCCGCGCGCGCCGATGTCGGCGTCAACCGTCTCATCACCAGTATGCGCGCCGGCGGCATCGGCCCGAACCAGAACGTGTACGCCGAACTCGGGACCACCTGGCGCTCCCTCATGAGCGACGCCGATCAAGCTGCGCATCTCCTCGGCAAGCTGCTCACGCATGTCGGAGCCGAGAACGTCTTGTGGGGAACCGATTCCCTCTTCTACGGAGCGCCCCAGGACCAGATCCAGGCCTTCCGGGCCTTCCAGATCAGCGAGGAGTTCCAGGAACGCTTCGGCTACCCGGCGCTCACTGACGAGATCAAACACAAGGTGCTCGGTCTCAACGCGCTCCGCCTCCACGACATTGACCCCATCACCACACGTTGTGAGTTCACTCGCGACGAGCTCGAGGCCATCCGAGAGACCATCCCCAGTGGCCATCAGACCTTCGGGCCGCGTACCCAATCCGAGCTACGCCGCTACATCGCGCGCGAGCTGGCCACCATGCCCGGATAGCAGACCATCACCCGAATACCTCATGGCCACGCGGGCATCGCCGAACTGACCCTGCACACCGAAACGCGCGCCAGAACGACACACCATGGCACCGCGACGGTCGCGCCAGATCGGCAGTCCGCGCTGACGCGAGCTGGAGCTCCGAAAAAACCGGTCGCTGCAGGTGGCGACCCTGGGCCATCGTGGCGCGATGGCGACACTGCCCGAAGTCTTGCCAGCAGGCCCGATCGAGCTGCGCCGCTGCCGCACTGACGACCTCGACGGGCTGATGAGCGCCATCGAGGTGAGCCAGCCGGAGCTCGCGCGTTGGCTTCCCTGGGCCGATCCGATGCCGACGCGCGAAGCGGAACGCGAGTTCCTCGAAACTCGAGAGGCGGCCTTCGACGCGGACAAGGACTGGGGCTACTTCCTGATCGAAGCCCGCAGCGGCGAGTTGGTCGGCGGAGCCGGGCTCCATCCGAAAGCGCCTGGCGTGGTCGAGATCGGTTATTGGGTGCGCTCCGACCGCACACGCAACGGCTACGCGACTGCAGCGGCCGGCGCGCTCGCCGCCGCGGCCTTCGAGCACCTGCTGGGTGTGGAGCGTGTTGTGATCCGGATGGATCAGGCCAACGCTGCGAGCGCCGCCATCCCACCGAAGCTCGGCTTCCGGCTCGAGGGCGAGGAAACCTTGCGCGACATCGTCACAGCGGGCCACACGGGCACGGGCTGGATCTGGACGCGAACACGTGCCGGTGTGTAGCCGACCGGACCACGTGATCAGCCGGGTAGCACGACGAATCGCCGGCTCGGCCTTGGTGTGCGGACCGGCGATGTCAGCTCACGTCGGGGCGCGGCCAT
Organism: Actinomycetota bacterium; assembly: GCA_046727575.1. Classification (GTDB taxonomy): domain Bacteria; phylum Actinomycetota; class Acidimicrobiia; order IMCC26256; family DASPTH01; genus DASPTH01. Next base: position 18,992 of record JBKPCV010000009.1, on the reverse strand, counting down.
CACGACCGCGCACCGCGAAGGGTGACGCGTCGCCCCACAGCGCGTCCCGCACGTGACGGCGTAGCAGCTTGCCGGTCTCGTCGCGGGGTAGCTCGTCGAACGCGACGACGTGGCGCGGCTGTTCGTAGGCGGCGATCCGATCGTCGGCGCGGGCGCGCAGCGCGGCGGTGACGGCATCGACGTCGTGGCCTGTGGCGACGACGACGACCGCGACGGGAACCTCGCCTCGTTCCTCGTCGGGCCCGCCCACGACGCAGAGGTCGGCCACACCGGGCACGTCTTCGAGTGCCGCTTCGATCACCGCGGGGTAGACGTTGACACCCGCCGACACGATCACGTCAGCGGCCCGGCCGGAGATGAACAGGTACCCGTCGGCGTCGACCCACCCGACGTCACCGGCGGTGAACGCCGAGCCGCGGAACGCCGCCGCGGTCTTCTCGGGATCTCCGAGGTATCGGAACGGCGCGCCCCCGGCCTCGAAGTACACGTTGCCCTCCGTACCCGGAGGGACCTCGTGGCCGGCATCGTCGAGGATCTTCACGCCCGCGCCGGTGTGGATCCGACCGACGGTTCCGGGCCGGGCGAGCCACTCCTCGCTGGTGGCGAGCGTCATGGCACCCTCGCTCACTCCGAAGTACTCGACGAACACCGGACCGAGCCAGTCGACCATCCGTTGCTTGAGGCGGATGGGGCATGGCTCGCCGCCGTGCACGATGGTGCGCAGCGTCGGGACGGGAAGCCGGGCGCGCTCGGCTGCCGGCCGCGCCAGCAGCTGCCGGAACATCGTCGGCACCATGATCGTCGACCCCGCACCGGCCGCCAGGTGGGCGAGCGCGCCTGCAGCATCCCAGTCGTCCATGACGGTGAGCGGCGTACCCGCGGCGAGCGCCGCGAGCGCGAACGTGAGCGGCGCGCCATGAAACAAGCGGGACACCACCAGGTGCGGCGCGTCCGGCGGGATGCCGAGGGCGGAGGCGAACCCGGCGCTGGCTGGGAACGCCTCGCTGAACGGCCGGCTGGCGGCGTCGGGCCGGACGACCCCCTTGGGACGGCCCGTCGTGCCCGACGTGTAGGAGAGGCGCCATCCGCGCCGGTCGAACGGCAACGGCGACCGCGCCTGCCGCCCCAGCCACGGGTCGTAGCCGTCGGCGAGGTCGACGACCGGAAGGCCGAGCGTGGCGGCGGCGGCGCGTGCCGAACTGACGTCGGTGACCACCGCGCGCGAGTTGGCGTCGGTGAGGAGGTACTCGACCTCTGCCGCCGACCAGCCGGTCTTCACCGGCGTAACGATCATCCCGGCCCGCTGCACGCCCAGCAGCGCCACCACAAAGCTCACACTGTTGCGGGCGACGAGCGCGACGTGATCACCGGGAACAAGGCCGAAGCCCTCGAGCCCGTGCCCGAACGCGGTGGTCTGCTCGTCCAGCACTGCCCAGGTGAGCGACCGGCGTGGATCGGTGACGGCGACGTCTTCGGGTACGCGGCCCGCCAGCTCCCACAGCGGCCGCGCCCACGCGGTTGTCACGGCGCTGCGGTCTGCGGGATGACGAAGTCGACGCACGATGCTCGCTCACCAGCCACTCGTGGTCCAGATCTTGAACCGAGGGAACGCCTCGGGCACGAGCAATGATGGCGCACTCCGCCGGGAAGCGGTACGGACTTCGTGCCCTATCCCTACAAGCACTTCGGGCGCTAGTCCGGCCACCGAACGAACGACCTGGGACACTAGGCGGGAAGCCGACGTTCCTGCGCGCCCGGGCGCGTGTCCCGGTTCGTGTACGGGAAGGGGTCCGACGCGGCGTAAGTGACGGCGAGGTGGTCGGTCAACCAACCGAGGAGTCCCATGAGTGCGCCGACGCGCAGGGGCTCGTCGAAGTCCAACCAATGCGCGCCCACACTCCCGAGCGCGAAATAGATCAGCGGGAACGCAACCCAGTTCGGAAGGAAATGCCGAATCGTGTACGTGAGCGGCGGCAGGCCATCGTTCTGCTTGACGAGACTGATCAACTCGGGCACCAGGAGCCCGGCGATCGCGATCGCAACCCACACCCAGAAGCTCACGAAGAACGCGGACACGAGCACCGCGGGAGCGGCGACGGCCCACATCGCGACCCACCACCGATTCCAGTTGACGGGGATCCGCGGATTGAAGCCGAGCTTGCCCATCCTCTAGCCCTTTCGCCAGGTTCGTCGGCCAGCAGACCGACGCGTCGACATCGAGAACGTGGGCGGAACTCCCTCCGCTTGCAACCTCAGATGAGCCACGATCGGTGGCATAGACCGGCGGCGCGATTGGGCGCAGAACGCGAACACCGAACGCTGAAGCAGGCGAACGCTATGTCTCTCGGCTGCGCAGCGTCTGCGTGAGTTCAGTTACCGCGTTCACGAGAGCCACCGTCGCGAGCGCCTGGGCGGTGAGAGCTACGAGTTGCAGATCAGCACTCCGCTCGCCCTGGACGTGTTCGAGGAGTCGGACGATGAGAGCGTCAGCGGATGCGAGTTTGGTATCTACCGCGGAGTTCGCCGCCATGGAGAGACAGTAGTTCTAGGCCAAGATGGACGGAGCAGGTATGTCGCTACTTCCGACCAGAACATGCGGGACGAACGTTCGGAGAGCCGACGTCGAGCGTCGAGGGCATGACGCCCACGAAGCGTCCGACGTCTGAGGATCGGATGCAGGCGATCCCCATCGCGTTGTCAGGGATCGGATCCGGCGCGATCTGGGCGACCTCAGTCGCGTTCAACGCCCGCCTTTGGCATATGTAGCAGTGGTTAATACGCTCGGCGCTTGCAGCAGCGTCGAGGGAATGGAAGCCGCGATGAAGGCAGTCCGAGTGGTGGAGCACGCGGCCCCGCGCGATGCGCTGCGGGTCCAGGACATCCCGGTGCCTGAGGTAGGAGCCGGTGAGGTGCGCATCGCGGTGTCGGCCGCGTCGCTCAACTTCGGTGACATCGCCCGCTGCCGCGGCACGGTCGCGAGCGTGATGGGACAAGTGCCGTTCACGATAGGGATGGACGTGTGCGGTGTGGTGGAGGCGGCGGGTAAGGGCGCCCAGGAGTGGATCGGCCGGAGGGTTGTCGCGATGACCAACCAGTCGTTCGGCGGCGTAGCGGAACGCGCACTGTCGACGACCACGAGCGTCTTCGACGCTCCGCCCGAGCTCGATGACATCGAGGCCGCCGCGTTCACGCTGCCGTTCCACACGGGGTACCTCGCGTTGTACCGACGCGCGCAGTTGGACTCGGGTGAGACACTCCTCGTGGTCGGGGGCGCGACCGCAGTAGGAACCGCGATGATCCAACTCGGTATCGCCGCCGGTGCCGACGTGATCGCGATCGCCGGCGGGCCCGAGAAGGGTCGCCTGTGCCGGGATCTTGGCGCGACGCCCGTCGATCACAGCTCCGAGGACGTGTTCGACCGGGTGATGGAGCTCACCGACGGCCAGGGCGCCGAGGTGGTCGTCGACATGATCGGCGGCGATCGAACGGAGAGTATCTGGACGTGCGTCGCCCGTGAAGGCCGCTACGTGCCGGTTGGTTTCAACGACGACCGCGAGTCCGGGCTCACGGGCCGCCCGTTGCGTAAGGTGTCGACGGGCAATTTCTCGATCATGGGAGTGATGCTCGGATACTCCGACATGCCGCTCGAGATGCGGCGGTTCGGCATCAACACGTTCTCACCTCAAACCGGCCGTGAGGTGCACGCAGCCCTGTTGGAGTTGGTTGCGTCGGGTGTGGTCCGTCCTGTCATCGGCCGCGTCGTCACCATGGAGGAAGTTGCTGCGGCGCTCGACGACCACGAGCAGCGGCGTACGACCGGACGCACCGTCGTCGACGTGTCGGCCGCGTAACTCACGTGTTCGACTTCCGACTTGACGACCTCGTTGGCGAAGCAGGCGAGCAGGCGGGGCTCCACGATTTCGGATCCGACGACTTCCGCGTTGGGTTGGCGATCCTCTGCGACTCGTTGCGGGGCGAGGCGCAGCTGAACGCGATCGGCGACGTCGCCCTGCGGAGCACGATCGTGGGCGCGTTGGGTAATCGGTTGCGGGTGGTCGACTGGATCCGTCGCCACCCCGAGGTGGCCGCCGAGCGCATCGACACCCCGATCGTCGTGATCGGGATGTTCCGAGCCGGTACCACTCTCCTCAGCCGGTTGCTCGACCAGGATCCGCGGAACCGGGCGCTGCTGATGTGGGAGGCGGGCGACAGTGTGCCGCCGCCCACGCCAGAGAATCACCGGTCGGGTCCGCGTGTCGATGCGGTACGGGCGCGGAACGAGATGTTGGCCGAGCTCAACCCGCGCATCAATGTGGTGCACCACGAGGAGGCCGACGGCGCGACCGAGTGCATCGCCGTGATGAGCCAGGACTTCAAGAGCCTGTCGTGGGAGGCGATCGCGAACGTGCCGGCCTACAGCCGGTGGCTGCTGTCGACCGACCACCGCTCTGCCTATGAGTACCACCACGTCGTGCTCCAGGTGTTGCAGAGCAACGGCGTACGGGGCCGATGGACCCTCAAGAGCCCCCACCACGCGATCGCCCTCGAGGAGCTGATGTCGGTGTACCCGGATGCGCGCCTCGTCCTGCTGCACCGCGATCCGGTCGTGTTGTGCGCGTCGGTGTGCAGCCTCATCAGCACGCTGTCAGGAACGTTCAGCGACGCCGACCAGCGCGCGTACATTGCCCAGCACTGGCCCGCGATGCTCGAGGAGTCGATCCGACGGATCGATGCGTTCCGCGGCGCGCACCCGCAGCACCCGATAGTCGACGTGCACTACGCCGATCTCGTCACGGATCCCGTCGGCACGGTGGCGGCCATCTACCGATCGTGCGGCGAAGAGCTCGACGACCGTGCGCGTACCTCGATCGGGAACTACGTGGACTCGCACCCGAAGGGGAAGTTCGGGGAGCACCACTACGACGTCGCCGAATTCGGCCTCGACTCCGCCGCGTTGGCGGAGCGCTTCGCCGGGTATATCCGCCGCTACAGCGTGCCCACCGAACGGCCGACAGCGTCGAAGAGATGAACGCCCGCCCGGCGGCACGGGCGACGTGGTGAGGCGCTCCGCGTCGGCCTATGTTCGTCCGTGTGCAGGAGCGACCCACGCCGACGGGATTGCAGCGCGGTCAAGGGTGGGCGTTGGCTGGATTGGGCCTCGCGGCGATGGCGGTCTTCGTGCTCCCGCTCGTGCTCGGCCCGGCCGGCATGGTGTTCGGAACCCTCGCGGCAGTCCGAGGTGAACGGCGGGGTCGGTGGATAGTCGCGCTTGCCGCGCTCGGCATGGTGCTCGGCCTTCTCCTCGGAATGCTGCCAGACCGCTTCGTGTCGAACTGATCTTCGAACCCGCGCCGGAGCCTTTGCCGCGACGTAGAGCCGCGAATCCACGACCAGTGCCGCGAGTCTCAACCCTTCCAGCAGCCCAGGATGGTCATCGCGACGCTCGACGCCACATCCGCTGGGCTGAGTTCGAGTCTGGTGGAGCTCGCCGGCAGTCTCGAGACGTCGATCTCGAGGACCTTATTGTCCTTGCGCACGACCATCGAGCCGTTCGAGGTTTCGAATGCTCCGTCGCCGAGCGGGATGCCGTCTGGTAGGCGGCTCAGGGTCGTGCCGAGCGCGTCGAAGTAGCGAACCGTAGCCGCACGGTTCGCCAGCTCCTTCACCGACACGAGGAACGAACCGGTCGGGTACTCATAGCTGCACGAGTAGACGTGGTCGGCCCCACGTCGGACGCGTCACGAGGTCGGGCTTGATCGCCAGCACCCCGGCGATGTCGCGCCTCGCCTCAGCAGCGCAAACCATCTTGGCTTTCTTCGACGGCCTCGCGGCGTACGCGGGTTTCGCCGCGGCCGCGGTCGCGCACCACCGACGAGGGGCAGGTCACCGAAGCCGTCTCGAAGGTGACATGGACCGCGACCGGAGACGGCTTCGGACCCGACCAATACATGCTGTTCACCGTCCTCGCCGGCACCCTGCCATCGGCCACCAACCAACTGGTCTTCAAGGCACTCCACCTACAGCGACGGCACGGTCATCAGCTGGATCGACCCCATCGTCGAAGGTGCACCCGCACCCGACCACCCGACCCCGATCCTCAAGCTCACCAAGAAGACCACGGGCAGCTGAACGGTCGACCTGCGTCGTCGCGCGCGCCGGCGCGCCACGTCATCCGACGTTCGGCGAACTGCCGAGCACTTCCCCGTTGCGGAGCACGGAGACCGGACCGTCCTCGCTGACCGCGATCACAGTGGCGAGGGGGTCGTCGTAGCTGTAGCGGCGGGCGGAGGTATGCCGCGTGCCGCCAAGTGGCTCGACGGTTTCTTCGGCCGCGTCGCTCGGAACCAGGCGAACGCCGAGCCGTCGGAGTACGCCCTCGGCGTCGAAGATGGCCGCGCCGTCGGTCTGCGCGAGCGCGTGCCAGAGTGGCGCGAGGTGCGGCGCTCGACGGATGCGCAGCGGTGGAGGCGTGGGTAGGCGTTCCTCGACGCGCGGCCCGGGCTCGTCGTGAGGTCGGTAGATGAGCAGCGAGCCGATCCCTCTCGACCCGAGGTCATGGACCGCGAACTCGAGCATTGCCTCGAGCACCTCGGGATCGCCGTGTTCGGAGCTCGCAGCGACGGTGTCGATCCAACTGCTGACGGGCGGCTCGTGGTGCCACCAGAAGGTCTGCCAGCGCAGCACGCCGAAATCGCCGACCACCCGGACCGCTCCGGCCGGATGTCGCTGGATGATCGTCGCGTCGAGGACGCCGGCGAGCACGACGAGGTCACGCTCCGAGAAGGCCGGGCGGTCGAACACGACCCACTCGTTCGTGCCATCCGCGCGACGCAAGAGCCAGCTCGATAGGCCGTCGGCGAAGCGTCGGGCGTACTCGAGCGGTTGATCCACTGGTCCCCGATTGATCTCGAGCTGCGCGCCGGGGCCCCACGTCGCTGGATCCGAGACCGGCTCGAGGATCGTGCCGCTGCTCAAGACCCGCCGCTCGTGCACCTCTGGGCGAAGGGCGTGATCGATCTCGTGCACCAACACCTCGCGGAGCTGTTCGGTTCCTTCGAAGCGCAGGCCACTCTCTTCGAGCTCGTCAGCGAGTCGTCGGAGTCTTCTCGCTGTGGCCTCGGACATCACGTCGCACGCTACCGGTCGCGTGGTCGAACCGGTGCAGCTGCGGCTTGATCGTGCGTGATCGCGCGCCGGTCCTCCCGCGTCCGAGCGACACACGTGATCGCGCCTGGGGCTAGTCCCCCAGGAGCGGGAGCACTCGGCTGGAGAACAACTCGAGCTGACGCCGCTCATCGGCAACGGGCCAGATGAAGACGCGTTGGACGCCGGCACTCGCGAAGGCAGTGAGCTTCTCGGCGAAATGCTCGGGTGGCCCGATCGGCAGACGTTCGCGGAGGACTGCCTCGGGTCGGTGCACGGTCGGCACCACTCGTTCAGCAAGGACGCGGTCGGCTTCGGCGCGGTCGTCGGTGATGTAGCACCACATCGTCGCGAGCGCGTTGGGGAACGTGCCAGGGTCCCTGCCGTACTCGACGACGCGAGCACGAACGTACTTCCAAGCCGCGGCGAACATCTCGGGTGTCGTGTTGTATGCCGAAGCGAGCCAGCCGTCGCCGAGCCGAGCGACGCGACGAAGCCCGGTGTTGGAACCCCAACTCCCGACCCAGATCGGCGGCCCGTCCGGTTGCGCGGGCCGAGGGTTCAACGCGACTCCCTCCGTCGAATAGAACCGTCCGACAAACGGGCGGCCGTCGCGTCGCCACAGCGCCCTGAGCGCCTCGATGGCCTCGTCGAAGCGGCCCCAGCGCTCGTCGAACCGAAGACCGACGGCTTCATAGTCCTGCGCGGATGAACCGGGCCCGACCCCGACGACAACGCGCCCGCCGGAGAGGCGATCGATGACGCCGAATGTCTTCGCCACCGGTACGGGACCACGCACGACGAGCAGCGTGACTGTGGTCGCGAGCGTCATGTCGCCGGTGTGCTCGATGACCGCGGCCAACGCCGTCGGCCCATCGAGCCAAGGCACCGAGAACACCATGTGATCGTTGACGGAGAGTGCACGGAAGCCGAGGTCCGCTGCAGCCTTCGTGTACGCGACCAGGTGGTCGAGCGTGTACGGGTGTCCCCCGAAGTCCATGAGTGGCAGATGCGCGCCGAAGTCCATCGCCACGCCACGCTGGAACACAGTCGCCAAAGCGGTCAGGCGGCGTCGGTGAGCAGCGGCTCGATCCAAGCCTGCAGTTGCTCGGGCCCCTGCGCACCGACACTTCGATCAATCAGCTGACCGTGACGGAACATCAACAGCGTCGGTATTCCTCGAACACCGAAACGGTGGGCCGTCGCCGGGCTCTCGTCGACGTTCACCTTGACCAACTTCATCCGGCCGCGTAGACGTCCGGCCACTGTCTCCAGCGCTGGTGAGATCATGCGACACGGTCCGCACCAGGGAGCCCACAGGTCGACCACCACCGGCAGCGACGCGTTCTCGACGACGGTTGAGAAGTTGTCGTCGCCGGCCTCGGCGATCCACGGCAGATCCTGATGGCATTCAGCGCACCGAGGGCGCCCGCTCGCCGCCCCCGGCACGCGATTCCTCTTGCCACAATTCGGACAGGCGACGACCACGCTTCATTGTGCCGCACCCGGGCGATTGACGGCGCAGTGCGCAGGCCGCTGCCGAACGGCGTGCGGCGCTCAGACGCCGGACGACGCACTCGACGAGTTCGACGTCGAACCCTGAGAGCCGCCCATGTGCTGACAGTGCGACGTGTCGTTCCCAGCGCCGGATCCGTTCGACTGCCCGCTTCCCGGCGTGGAAGTCGGAGGCGTCGTGGTGCTCGACTGCGCGTAGGCGTAGCCCGCTCCGGCAAGGCCGAGGAAGCCGACCAACGCTCCGGCGGCAGCGGCGTGACGTGGCTTGAATCTCATGCACGACCTCCTCTGTGGCGATCCGGGAACCGCCCTTGGTTGCGAGTCGAGAGCATGAACCGTGCCGCCTGTGAAACTCCTGGCAAAGCCGGTGTGGGAGCGCGCCGGCTCAGAGTCAGGGCCGGTGTCGGTTCGCGATCAGCTCCTGCAGGCGATCGAGCGTGTCGGTCCAGCCCTGCTCGTGAAGTGCGCGGCGCGCCTCGGTGGCGAAGAGTCCTTGGTCGACGATCACCTCCGTCGAGTCACCGAGATCCCGAAGCGAGAACGCGACGAGCGTCTCGCGATCGTCTGGGTCGGGAGGCTCCCATCGAAACGTGTACGCCAGGCGCGCGGGTGGATCGACTTCGCGGAACTCCCCGCTGAGGAGGAAGCGCTCGCCGTCGGGCGGCTGCATCTCGATCCGATAGCGGCCGCCGACCCGTAAGTCGAGCTCGATGCTCGGAGCGGTGAACCCCTTGGGACCCCACCATCGCGCCAACATGTCCGGATCCGCGTGCATCCTGAACACGTCCGGGCGCGGCGCGGGCAGCGCACGCTCGAGGTGCAACGTCAGACCGTCGCGGGCTGCTGCCATCGCCGGACCAGTTACGGGCTGAGACTGAACGGCGGGTAGCGGTCAGTCGAGAGGAAGAACGCGTAGGCCACGACGCGGAGATTCCACCTGTTCACGCCCACGATGAAGTCGAAGATCCCGCGCGGATAGCGGCCCGTGAAGAGGATGGCGAACCAGGCGATGATCGCGACGACGACGGCGGCGATGTACAAGAAGAGCAGCACCACGTAGTGCGGAATCGCGAGCAACCACTTCACCAGCGGAAGCCAGCGGTTCAGCTCCCGACTCGCGTCCGGGTACGGGACGCCGAGGTGGACGGCCTGCTCATCGTCGACGGACGGGTACTCGTCGCGGAGCAAGAACAAATACGACGTCACCCGGGTCTCGAACCGCAGCAGCTGGAGGCCGAAGTCGAACCACCACCTCGGATACTTCCGGCGGAACAGGATGAGCAACAGCGTCGGGAGGAACAAGACGACGGTCGGCCCGGCGAAACCGAAGTGCGGGCCTGCGAGGGCCGCGAGCAACGCGACCACGATGACGATTGGAATCGCCAGGATCAATCGAAACGCGGTCGTCCAGCGATTCAGCTCGCGCTCGGGGTAGTCGACGTCGAACGTCAGCGGGAACGGTGTCGGTTGGACGGTCACTGGCCGGCTCCTTTGTCGCCCGGTCTTGCCGTACGCCGTGCAACGCTACGCGGGTGGTGAACCCGGGGGACGCCTAGTTGTCGAGGCGTTCCTGCAGTCGGACGGTCACGGTATCTCCCGCTTCCTTTGCAATGACGCTCCGCACGTCGGCTCTGATCGGCAGCTTGTGCGTGCCGTCGCCCAGAGCCATGAAGGAGCTCCGGAACGGATGGCCGTCGACCGTGCCCCGTACCTTGACCAGGCCCCGCGTGCCGAAGAACTTCGCGGAGTCCGGCATCACCACAAAGGTCCAGCCACCCTTGCTCGGACTCTTCTGTAACGTTGCCCTGAACTGCTTCCTCAGTGCCGCCATTGCCGACGACCTCCGGTCCGGTGGGATCTCCAGTCGAGACCGATGGTCGCGCCGAAACTCATCGGTGGCCCGACATCAACCGGCACCCCCCGGGTCGGCCCAGGGGGACTTCTCGAGGAGCCGCTCGCGGAGCGCGTCGAGCCGGCCTTCTGGCACTCCGAGCTCGGCGAGGAACTCGGCGACGCTGCCGTACTTGGAGCGGATGCCAACAAGGAATCCCAGGATGGTTTCGGGCCTCACGACTCGCCGCTCCGGTGGGATCTGCGCCAACAGCGCGGCGAAGGCCGGCTCGTTCGCCTCGATCCACGTGGTGCTGCGTGCTCGCGCTCGCTCCGTGAGGACGTAGTCGGCGGCGATGACGTCGTCGGGTACCCCGAGAAAGTCGAGGACCGCGGCCGCGATAATCCCCGTTCGATCCTTCCCGGAGGTGCAGTGGAACACCGCTGGAAGGGCGTCGTCGCCACTCAGCACGTCGAAGGCACGGGCGACCGACCCGCTGAACTCTTCCGCGATGCGGACGTAGCCCTCGCCAGGTGCCAAGGGCTGCGCGAACCCGGCAGCGAGCTCCGAGGGATCGCGCGGCGCCAGCTTCACGCTGTCGAGCATCGGGACGTGGTGCCACGCGACATTCGCGTTCGCGGCCACGAACTGACCGTGATCTTCGAGCTCGGTACCCGAACGGAGATCGATCACCGTGCGCAGACCGAGCACGTCGAACTGCTGGATGTCGGTCGCCGTCAGCCGATGCAAGGTGTCCGAGCGGTAGAGCACATTCCAACGCACCCGCCGGCCGTCCGCCGTCTCGTAACCGCCGAGGTCGCGGAAGTTGAAGCACGCCTCGAACTCGACATGGCGCGACGCTTCGCTCATGCGTGTGATGCTACGGAGCCAACCGGCTTCGCCTCGGCGGAATCGGGTGTCCGCGCCCACGCGCCACCCAACGTTCACCGATCGTTCGCTCGAGCGCGCGGCGAGAGCTTCTGGGAGCGCTGACTACTGGACGCCGTCGGCGGCCGCCTGGAGTGCAGCCATGTCGAGCTTCTTCATGCCGAGCATCGCCTGCATGGCGCGCTGCGCGCGTCCTGTGTCGGGGTCGCTCATGAGCTCGGCCATGCCGACAGGCACGACTTGCCACGACAACCCATAGCGGTCTTTGAGCCAACCGCACTGGCTCTCCTCGCCGCCTTCGGAGAGCTTCGTCCAGTAGTAGTCGACCTCGTCCTGGTCGGCGCAGTTGACCAGCAGAGAGATCGCTTCGTCGAACGTGAACTCTGGGCCGCCGTTGATCGCGGTGAACTCCTGGCCGTCGAGTACGAAGTCGACGGTCAGCACGGTGCCGGCGGGTCGAGGCCCAGCGTCGTTGTAGTACGAGATCGTTGTGATCTCGGAGTTCGGGAACACCGAGCAGTAGAACTCGGCGGCCTCCTTGCTCTCGGTGTCGAACCAGAGATTGGGGGTGATCCGGGGCATGGCATCTCCTGTCGTCGACCTTCGACCGTTCACCCATACTTGACCGTCACGCCGGTCGAGAATCATCGCCGCGCGCGAAATTCTGGATTGTGCCGAATGTCCCGGGGTTCGCGGCGTTACGAGGCGGGAGTGATGTTGTTGTTCAGGCAGAAGAGGTTGTCGGGGTCGTAGCGCTTCTTGATCTCGGCGAGCCGCTGCAGGTTCCTGCCGAACGCGCTCGCGACGCCAGCGTCGGTCGCCTCGTCGGCGAGCCCGGTGAAGTTGAGGTAGGTCGTCCCAGTGCCGAGCTTGGAGACCTCGGACCACGTGTCGCGCACCCAGCCGATCACTTGGTCGTCGTCCGCTGCGTCATGCCAGTTGCCGTCGACGGAGATCATCCAGTTGGCCGAGCGCTCGCTGTATGCAGTGGCCTCCGGGTCGACGCGGTTGATCTGGCCGCCCATGAGGAACGTGATCAGGAAGATGCGCGGTGACGGGCGGGATTGAGCTCGGGGCACGACGATGTCGAGCACCTCGTCGCTCAGCTGCGAGACATAGGTCGACTTCCAGTAGCTGCGGAGCGTGCCGCGGGCGAAGAACGGGTCGAACGCCGCCTGGATGGCTGTGAACGGCAGCGGCCCGGAGATGTCAGCCAGCGGCGTCGCCAGCTCGCGCACTGGCTGCAGCACGTTCATGCCCTGGTCGCGATCGCCGGCGTAGACGGCGCCCACCGCCACGAAGGGCGTGTCGTGGATCTCGGGCGGTGTGTGCTCGTTTGCCGGCAGCGTCGTGCAACCGCAAAACGTCGACACCTCGTCGGGCGCGTGCTCGGCCCAGTCGCGGAAGCCGTGCCAGACCTGTTCGGCAGCATCGACGGGATAGAAGACGCCCGCAAACGCCACCGTCGGGTCGAGCGGGTGCAGTCGGAAGGTGAACGACGTGGCGATGCCGAAGTTGCCGCCGCCGCCGCGAATTGCCCAATACAGGTCCGGATTGGTCTCCGCTGACGCTGTGCGCACCTGGCCGTCCGCGCACACGAGCTGAGCCGCAACGACGCTGTCGCAGGACAGTCCGTACTTGCGCCGCACCCACCCCTCGCCGCCGCCGAGCGTCAACCCCGCGACGCCCGTATCGGAGACGACACCTCCGGGTGCCACGAGGTCGAACGTCAGTGTGTCGCGGTCGACGTCAGCCCACAGCGCACCGCCCTGGACGCGAGCGAGTCTTGCCTCCGGGTCGACGTCGACGCCATTCATGCGCTCCAAGTCGATGAGCATGCCGCCGTCGACGCTGGACAGACCCGCGACCGAGTGGCCGCCGCCGCGCACCGCCAGCAGCAGGTCGTGGTCGCGCGCGAAGTTCACCGCCGCGACGACGTCGGCCACGCCGCTCGCACGCACGACCAACGCCGGGTGACCCGGGTACATGATGTTGTACACCGCGCGCACACTGTCGTAGCCGGGGTCGCGCTCGGTGAGCACATCGCCCCGGGTCGCCATTCGCAGCGCGTCGAGCGCTTCGTCCGAAATCTCCAAGCGCGTGCCCGTCGATGTAGCAAGTGCAGTGCCCATTGCCACCCCTCCGTGTGGTCCAATCTGCCCTGAGACCGCCGCCGGCTCGGACCGTCACCGACGTCGCGCGCGGATGGTAGGGCGACGGCGACCCGCTCACAACCTTCCTCGCTGTGACATTCGACACGGAGGGAGTGTGTCTCAGCGATCCTTGCCGTAGACACTGATGTGCAGGTTCCGCTGCGGAATGTCAGCGGCGCGACCTCGTTGCCGCAAGCGATTTGCTGATGTCGCTCAGCCCGGTGGCTCGACGAGGTCGGATCGGTATTCGGGGTGATCCGTGAGGTATTGCGACGCCGCTCGCATGTGGTCCTCGTTGTGCTTGTTGATGAACGCGTAGACCTCGGGATCGAGGTCGGCAGTCTCGTCGAAGTAGAGCATCGTCCGGTTCGGACCGAGCGGCTCCACACGAACATGACCGACGTGGTCGTTGCCGTCGCGCGAGAGCATCGTGTAGGTGTGCCCCCGCTCGGGCACGACCTCGGTGACCAACTCGAGCGAGGTGCCCGTCTCGCCGCCGGGAAGCCGGAAGAACACGCGTCGCAGGCGTCCGTTCTGGTGCTCGTCACCGGGCCACAACACGTCGACGCGATCGACCATCTCCGACCAATCGGTCCAGCGTTCGTAGTCGTGCAACAGCGCCCAGATTCGTGCCGCCGAATGCGGCACCTCCATGGAGAACTCGTGCTTCAGCATGCGCGCCTCATGATGTCGGATGCCGCGACTCTCGCGGCCGAAGCACGCTCAGCTCTGGCCGCTGATCGCCTTTTGCTTGAGCCTCTGGAACTCGGCGTCGTCGATGACGCCCTTGTCCTTCAGGTCGGCGAGTCGGGTGAGCTCGTCGGCGGTGCTCCCGCCGCCGCCCGTACCGGCGGCCTGGCGCACTGCGGCGTTGAACGCCTGCTGCTGCGCCCGCGCGTCCTCCTGCGCGTGCTCCGACATCTTGTGGCCCCGGGCGATCAGGTACACGAGGACGCCGAGGTAGGGGAGCACGATGATGATGATCACCCACAAGGCCTTGGCCCACCCGGACAGATCGTGGCTCCGGAACAGATCCGCGAACACAACGATCAAGAGCCAGATCCAGATGAAGAAGAGGAAGAACCACAGCAGCGACAAGAACACTTCGCCGGTGCCGAAGTCGTCGGCCAGGACCATCACGAACCCCCTGCAGTGTGTGAGCGAGGGAGTTCTAGCACGCATCGCTCGACGAGGTGCGACCTTGCAGACGACGAGCAGGGCCTGCACGTGGTGTAGACCAGCTGCGGTCGCGACCGACGTGGTCGCCGACGCCGTTCCCCTCGACGGCCACGGCACGCGCACGGGTTCTATGCCCAAAGGAATCGGATCCAACGGGTGAATTCGCGGTGAACGCGTGGGCGTGCTGCCGGCCTCGGCGTAGGGTGCCCGCAAATCGCACCGACCGCGAGGAACCGTCATGGCCGTCGATCCGGCACGCATTCGCGCCGTTCCGCTGTTCGCGGAGCTCGGCGAGGACGAGCGCGCCGCGATTGCGGACAAGCTCACCGAGCGTGTGGTGGAGGCGGGTCTACGGCTCAGCCGCGAGGGGGGACCCGGCTACTTCTTCTTCGTGATCGACAAGGGGACGGCGACGGTGTCCCACGGAGAGGCGGACGTGGCCACCCTCGGCCCGGGAGACTTCTTCGGCGAGGCCGCCATCCTGGCGACGAGGCGTCGCACCGCGACCGTCACCGCCGCGACCGACTTGGTCGTGCTGGAGATGTTCGGCACCGATCTCGCGCTGCTGAACGCACACTCACCGGCGGTCCACGCCGCCATCGAGACGGCGATGGCGCAGCGCCTACCGGGCTAGGCGCGACGGGCGCTGGGAACGCAGGCGGCGCCCGCGTCGTATCCTCCTGACCATGACGATCGTCACCAGGTCGGAGACGCTGCTGCCCGATCCCGAACCACGGGAGATCCGGTACACGATCATTTCGGTCGACGACCATCTCGTGGAACCGCCCGACATGTTCGAGGGACGGGTGTCCGCCAAGTACGCGGATCTCGCGCCCCGCATCATCGAGAACGAGCTCGGCCATCAGGTCTGGCAGTTCGACGGTGCTACCTACACGCAGGTGGCGATGAACGCCGTCGCCGGACGCAAGCGGGAGTTCATCAAGATCGAACCCGTGAATTTCGAGGACATCCGGCCCGGCTGCTGGAACATCCACGAGCGTGTCAAGGACCAGGATCTGAACGGCGTGTGGGCGTCAGTGAACTTCCCGTCCCAGATCACCGGGTTCTCGGGTCGGGTGTTCTCGCTCGCGTCGGATCGCGAGCTCGGCCTCGAAGTGACGCGCGCGTGGAACGACTGGTTCTACGACGAGTGGTGGCAGCCGTACCCCGACCGGAGCATCCCGTGCGGGATCACGTTCCTCAGCGACCCGGAGATCGGCGCGGCCGAGATCCGGCGCAACGCCGAGCGCGGTTTCCGCGCGGTCACGCTGCCAGAACGGCCACACAAGGTCGACCTACCGTCACTGTTCAGCGGCTACTGGGACCCCATCGTCGCGGCATGCGCAGAGACGGACACGGTGATCTGTCTGCACGTCGGCTCGTCCGGCATGGCCGATTATCCGGACGACTCGCCGCGACTCGGCCTCGGGGCGACCCTCTTCGGACAACTCTCGCTCAGCGCGTGCGCCGAGTGGCTCTGGTCCGAGCTGCCCGTACGGTATCCCGACGTCAAGATCGCGATGAGTGAGGGTGGCATCGGTTGGGTCGCGATGCTGCTCGACCGGCTCGACAACGTCGTCGACCGTTCCGGGTACGGCGAGCTCTTCGGAGGCGGCAAGGTCCGTCCCGCCGATGTGTTGCAGCGGAACTTCTGGTTCTGCACGATCGACGATCCGTCGACCATCGACACGCGTGAACGAATCGGCGTCGACCACATCATGCTGGAGGTCGACTACCCGCACGGCGACTCCACGTGGCCGGACACCCAGGACGTCATCGACAAGTACTGGGGCCATCTTCCCGCCGACGACCTGCGCAAGCTGGTGTACGCGAACGCCGCGGAGTTGTTCCGCTGGCCGCTGCCGCCTGACCCCAAGCCGTAGTGCTCCCATGAGCGAGCGGCCGCGAGCCGGGCATCCCGGCGAGCAGCGAGCGTGGCCGGAGCGGCCCGGCGCCGCTTGCGGCACCGAGAGCGGACGAGGATGAGCGCCCGCGACGTCTCGGTGCTCGTAGATGGGCTCGCGTTCGGCGAAGGGCCCAGATGGCACGACGACACGGTGTTCCTGTCCGACATGCACTCGCATCGTGTGCTGTCGGTCGACGCCGCGAACGGTACAACGACGGTTGTCGCGCAACACGGGTCGCCGCTCTCGGGAATCGGTTGGCTCCCCAACGGCCGGCTGCTCGTCGTGGCAATGGACGGCGAGGTGCTTCGGCTCGAAGGGAGTGAACTCGTCGTTCATGCCGACGTCACCGCGCTCGCGCCGCAGGGGATCAACGACATGATCGTCCACCCGGAGGGTGGCTGGGCCTGGGTGGGGCAGTTCGGTTACGACCGGCACGCGGGCGAAGCACCTGCTCCGAGCGGGTTGATCCGCGTCGATCCTGACGGTGCGGCGTGCGTTGCGGCCGACGACCTGATGGTGGCGAACGGCATGGCGATCACTCCGGATGGCGGAACGCTCATCGTCGCTGAGAGCGCCGGTCGCAGGCTCACGACGTTCGCCATCGGAACGGGCGGTCAGCTGACGGATCGTGCGGTGTTCGCCGAGCTCCCGCACGCGCCGGACGGCATGTGTCTCGACGCGGAAGGCGCAGTCTGGGCCGCGTGTGTCACCGCAGGGCTCTACGCCCGGGTCCGCGCCGGCGGCGAGATCGTCGATCGCGTGGAGCTGGAGCCTCCTCGTCGCGCCGTCGCCTGCGTGCTCGGTGGTCCGGGGCGCGCCACGCTCTACATGCTGACCGCTGACACGCTCGGCGAGGCCGAGTTGTCACGTGAGCTCATGAGCGGACGCGTCGAACAGGTCAGTGTGGACGTACCAGGAGCGGGGTGGCCCTAGACGGGGGCGTGCGAGCGTGCAGCGCCGCGCGTCATGTGAAGACGCTGACGCCCCCGGGTCCGACGAGCAGCCCGACGATGATCAGCACGAGCCCGTATGCGATGGCACCGCGGACGAGGGCGACGATACCTGCAATCACGAGAATGACCGCGATGAGCCAGAGAACGAATTCCACTGTGTGTCTCCCCGAGTTCCGCGCCTTGTTCGCGGCTCGTCGTGTAATTCCCGGTTCGCGCGCGCTTCAAACTGACGCGCGCGCGGCATGATCCCTCACGCTTCTCCCTCGTCTTCGTAGATCGTTGTCGGCTCGTCGCCCGGTGCCGGCACCTCGGGCTCAGGAGCAGGGTGTCGGCGTCGTAGCGCTAGCGCGACGAACGGGAACACGAGGACCGAGAGCATCGCCGCGCCGACGAGCGCGGCGGCATTCTCGGGCTTCATCCGGCCGGTGTCGAGGCCGATCCTGGGTGATCGCGACGACGAGCGGCAGCGCGGTGGCAGACAGGAGCGCCAAAGGGATGAGATCGGAGCGCGCCAGGTCGCGGCGATAGAGCAGCAGAGCGGGAATTCCACGTATGACGAGGAACAGGCCGAGAAAGAGGCACCCGCAGCAGCGTGACCGGTTCGTCGCGGAACGAGTCGACGTCGAAGCTCATGCCGCTCACGATGAAGAAGACCGGCACGAACACGCCGAACGCCACACTCGACAGCCTTTGTTCGATCACGTGAGGCTGTGCGCCCTTGTTCGCGAGCCGCACGACGAGGCCACGAACGCCCCGATGAGGATGTCGAGGCTGAGCTCGCTCGCGACCCAGACCAGCAATGCGATGAGGAGCACCACGATGCGGATTGGCAGCTGAGAGCTCGAGTCGAGCGTACGCCCCAGGAGCTCCACGATCCGCGGCGGCGTGGGACGGACGGCGACCGCGACCGCGGCAGCAGCGAGCACGACGAACGCAATCAGCAGTAGCGTCGAGTGGACGGGATTGTCGCCGCTGAGGAAGAGCGCGATGGCCACGATCGGCAGGAACTCTCCGGCGCCGCCGATCGCGAGGATGTAGGACCCGAATCTCGTGTGCAGGAGGTCGGCGTCCTGGAGCATCGGCAGCAACGTGCCGAGCGCGGTGGTCGTGAGCGCGAGTGCGATGAGCAACTCGGACAACGTGAAGCCGATGATCAACAGCACCGCCGCCACTCCGAATGCGAGCAGCAGCGACACGAACCATCCGATCGTCGCGAGATCCAGTGCCCGTCCCCGGATCTCGGGGGACTCGATCTCGTGGCCCGCCATGAAGAACAGGAAGCTCAAGCCGAAGCTCGAGAGTGCTGCCACCGTCGGGGTCTCCGTTGCCAGCGCGAGGACTTGCGGTCCGATCAGGATGCCGCCGAGCAACTCGAGCACCACGCTCGGCACCTTCACGTCCCCGGCCCCGGCGCGGCCTGCAC
>JBKPCV010000008.1:0-23197 GCA_046727575.1 Actinomycetota bacterium | reverse complement strand
GTCACTCCCAGGCCTCGACTGCGGCGACGCCGACGTCGGGCTGGTCGGTGAAGAACCCGTCAATGCCGGCGGTGAGGAATGCGGTGATCTCGCCTTGGAGGTCGCCGTACGCGTTCGGGTCGGCGCCGATCTGGAAGCTCGTGGGCAGGAACTGGTTCTCACGCCTGAAGGTCCACCCGTGGACGAGGAGGCCCCTGGTGTGCGCGTCAGCGATGACCGGCGACGGTGAGGTGAGGTTCCCGGCTGCGTCCCGGGGGATGAGCAGGTTCTTGCACGCCCCGATGCCGTCGGCGTAGGTGCTGATGAAGTCGAGGCCGGCGGGGGTGGCCAGCGTCGCATAGCTGCGCGGGTCGCCGGTCACCGCGAAGTCCCAGGGCTTGCCGGTGCAGTCGAGTAATTGCACCAACGGGACCTGTGTCATCGTGTCGAGCTGCTGGAGGTTCGAGACCTCGAAGCTTTGGATGTAGACAGGGGCTCGCGGGCCTCGATACCCGTTGGCGTTCAAGGTCGCGACGAGTGGTTCTTCCAACGACAGTCCGATGGAGCGGAAGTACGACGGGTGCTTGGTCTCCGGGTAGATGCCGACCACGTGGCCGTCGCACGTGCGCGAGGCGCGCGCGAGATCGATGACCTCTTGCAGGGTCGGGATCTCGAAGAGGCCATCGTAGGCGGTGTTCTGCGGACGGACCGAAGGTAAGCGCTCGACGGCTCGCAAGGTCTTGAGCTCGGCGAGGGTGAAGTCCTCGGTGAACCAGCCGGTGAGGACGACGCCGTCGATGGTCTTGGTCGTCTGCTTGTATGCGAATTCGGGGTGGCTCGCGACGTCGGTCGTTTGGTTGATGAAGTTCTCGTGGCGCGCCACCAGCACACCGTCCTTGGTGGATACGAGGTCGGGCTCGATGAAGTCCGCGCACTGCTCGATCGCGAGCTTGTACGACGCCAGGGTGTGCTCGGGCCGGTAGCCGCTGGCACCGCGGTGCCCGATCACGAGGGTCGCATTCTTGGCAGGCTTGGGACCGTTGGCGTTGCCGGGTTGCGCGCTCGAGGCCGAAGCCAGCGCCGCCACGATGACGGGCACGGCCAGGAGCATTGCCAGGGGCGCGGTCATCCACGTTCGCGTTCGTCGCATGTGTTGCTCCCTTTCGCTGTGGGTCCCGGGGGGGACGAGACCTGGGATGGTTACGAACCGCCAGTTCGGTTCAGAGGCGGCTTGCGTCGAGGTCGAGCCAGACGAGGCGATGATCGGAGCTCGGGAACGGGAACACGCCGACCGGGGCGAACGCCGGGTCGGACATGAGCGGCCAGTACACGCCGGCGCGGACGCTGGGCATGCCGCGCCGTGCCAGTACGTAGTCGGCGCGCAGGTTGCCGGGGGTGGTGTCCGCGAAGTCGGCGGTGTCGAACGCGGGATCGCCGAGGTGGACGAGGTTCGCGCCACCCTGGAGCGTCGATTGCTCGGGCCCACCGGGACTCGTCGGGGTCGTGCGGGCGTCGATGCGTCGGTGCTCGAGCAGCTGCTGCACCGCGTTCGCGACGCTGTCACCATCGAGCGGGTCGGCGTTCATGTCGCCCGCGATGACGAACAGCCCGCCGTTGGCGAGGCCGCCGTAGCCGCCCGTGTCGTCGTAGAGGTAGGAGCTGCGCGAGGGATCGAGGTAGTCAGCCCAGAAGCGGATCTCGTCGTGGTTGCGGAGACCGTTTCGGTCCTCGGGGCCGTCGAACACCGGCGGCGTCGGGTGGCTGACGAGGAAGTGCACGACCTTGGACCCAATCGCGATGGGCACGTCCCAGTGGCTCTTCGACGACAGGCGAAACACGGCCAGCTCGTCGGACGAGTACCAATCCGCCGGGGCGGGGGTCGACGCATCGTCCGGCAGCAGCGCCCCGGGCATGTCCTTCCACAAGAAGTGTTGAAAGGTGCGGACATTCGTCTCGTCGATCGGGTACTGCGAGTAGACGGCCATGCCGAACTGCCCCGGAAAGGCGCCGAACCCGAAGGCGTCGTTGCCGCCTCCGACAGAGCCATCGTTGTCGAAGTCGAAACCCGAGGGGATCCCCGTGTTCGACGGCGCGGTGAACCGGTAGGGGTACGAGATCGGCCGCGCGCCGTGCTGGGAGATCGCCAGATAGTTGTCGTTGAACCGATCGAGCGCTATGTGTTGCGCGTCGAAATCGAACTCGTTGACGAGCAACACGTCGGGTGCGGCGCGCTGGATGATCTCGGCCACGCCCTTGATCTGCGGGTCGGTCGTAGTCGTCACCGCCGCGAGGAACGCGCCATTGGTGCCGCGGTTCAACGACGCATTGAACGTCGCGAAACGCAACGAGGCCGGATGATCGTCAACGGGTTGCGCCGCAAAGCCGTTCGCCCCGGCGCCCTGGACGCCGACGAACGCGATGACGAGGACGGCGGTCAGGAAGATATTCGATGATCGTCGCATGTGCTCCCCTCGCTGTTGATCCGAGCGCGCGTGCTCTCGCTACAACTCGTTCGAGGTCGCTACGCCGCGAGCGGCACCCGTTCCCAGCTGAAGACGGCTGCGTCGTTCGGCTCGATGGTGAGCCGGAGGTACTCGGTCGGGTTCCCGTCGCCCTCCACGACGATCCGCGTCACGCTGGGAGCTTCGGGCGTACTGGGGAAGAGAAGGTGGAGCGGGTCACCGGTCGTGAAGGGGTGATCGACCCGAAACACGTGCGAGTCTCCCTCGAGCAGGAGCACGGGCCCCGGAAAGGACTGTGCCTGGGCGCCGATTCGCTGCACGAACGGTGCGTAGTCGGAGATCGGTCCGATGTCCCACATGTCCGCTTGGAGAGCCAGCACAACCGCACCGGCGCCCCCTTCGCGAGCAATCGCGAACGCTTGGTCGACCCAGGCGAGGTCCGCCGCGGAGCGCGCGTCGTGTTCTTCTACCTGGGTGGGGTACGCCGTCGGGTCGCTGACGCCGGTCCAACCCAGTCCGATCGGGCTCCACGGCGCGGTGTCGTTGTTGCTGCCGGGAAGATTGAGCGTCGCGAAGACCGTCTTGGACTCCATCCAGATGACATTCTCGACGTAGCCCGCGTCGGCCTGGGTCAGCACCTGCTTGGTTCGCCCGCCGAGCGTCTCTCCGGGGTTCGGGAAGTACAGCGCGCGGATGGCGGCGAGGCGCTCGGTCGGGAGGTAGTGGTCGTTGTTGGCGCGATGGCAGTCGGTCCACTCGTTGTCGCCGGGCGTGTAGACGAGGGGGTCCTGGAAACTCTGGAAGAGCGACAGGATCTGCGCGTTCCAGGCATCCGTGCACTTCGTGCTCCCCGATTTCGTGTCGCCGAGGTGGGTGACGAGGTCGACCTTTGGATCGTGGTTGATCTGGTCGATGAGCTGCGTGAGCTCGACCACCTTCGTGAGGTCGCTCTCCGTGGCGTAGGGCATGTCGCCGATCACTGCGATGGTGTATGGCGCACTCGAGCCGGCGTTGATCGGGTTCCCGGTCGTCGCACCAGCGGTCGTCGCCGCGCCAGCGACCACACCGCATGCGACTACGAACGCTCCAAGCCTGCGGAACTTCATCCGGAACCTCCTGGCGGGGGAGAGGCGGTCCTGGCTGTAGTGCAGCGCGAGACGATACGGAACCGGGGTGAATCTGCCGTGGCGGCTCCACGAACGTCAGGCGAACCCGTGGTGAAGATCGGATGGGTGGCGGGTGTCCAAGTTCACGATCGACGGGAGACCGGCACTGTCGTCTCGGGTGAACGCGCCTACGACACCGTGTACCAGGAGAACACGTTGGTTGGTCCCGCGGCGACGACCGCCAACGCTACGTCAGCGTTCACGCGGTTCTGTTCGGCGAATCTTGCCGGGCCAGCCGAGGGGTTCGACCGTGACATCCTCCTCACCAACGAGGAGTCGACTGGCGCGTCAACGTTCGATGGAAAGGGCAAACAGACCGTTGCAGTCATCGACAACGCCGCGTACGCGCTGCCGAAGCTCGGGCACTTCTCGAAGGAGAACTCGGTCGCTCAGCGTCGTCACGACGACGAGACCGTGATCATGGCGCTCGAGGTGGGGCATGCCGGATTGGAGTCGCAGCTGTTCATGTACGTGGGGACGAAGGTCCCGGGCGGGTCGGTGCTCGCGGCGAACGGCCTCGACAACGGCAAGCCCTACGTGCTCGTTCTGAAGGGCAACAAGGGCACGCAGTTCTATCCGGTGCCTCGTGGCACCAACTTGGAGGACGGCCGGTGGACGGTGCTGATCTGGTGCGAGTCGTTCGCGGTTCCCGTTGCGCACGCCACGCCTGTGGTGTGAGCTGACCGGCATGAGCGCCACGCAGTTGCCGTCGCCGCGCCTCGACCGGGACGAGGTGTTCCTCGAGTACACGAAGAGCATCTGCCCGGTGTGCAAGGCGGTTGTCGACGCCGAGGTGAATATCAAGGACAACCGTGTCGTCATGCGGAAGCGTTGCCGCGACCACGGTCAGTTCGAAGCGTTGCTCTACGGCGACGCGCAGATGTACCTCGACTCGCTCCGCTTCAACAAGCCGGGCACGATCCCGTTGGCCACGCAGACCGAGATCCGCGACGGCTGCCCGCTCGACTGCGGTCTCTGCCCCGATCACAAGCAGCACGCGTGCCTCGGCCTCCTCGAGGTGAACACGAACTGCAACCTCGACTGCCCGATCTGCTTCGCAGACTCGGGTCACCAACCCGACGGCTTCTCGCTCACGATGGACCAGTGCGAGGCAGCCATCGACGCCTTCGTCCGCGCCGAAGGCGAGCCCGAAGTGCTGATGCTGTCGGGGGGCGAGCCGTCGATCCACCCGCACATCCTCGACGTGGTCGAGATGGCGTACGCCAAGGGCGTCCGGTACGTCGTGTTGAACACCAACGGCATCCGGCTCGCGCACGATCGGACGTTCGGGGAACGCCTGGCGGCGTTCAAGCCACGACCACCGTTCATCTACCTGCAGTTCGACGGGTTCGACGAACGTACGCATCGGGCGATCCGAGGCCGCGACCTCCGGAGCGCGAAGGAGCAGGCGCTCGCGCGGTGCGCCGAGCTCGGACTGAAGGTGACGCTCGTCGCTGCCGTCGAGCGCGGCCTCAACGAGCACGAGCTCGGCGCGATCGTGCAGTACGGGGTGCGGCACCCCACCGTGCGTGCGGTCACGTTCCAGCCCGTCACCCACGCGGGCCGTCACGTCGAGTTTGATCCGATGAACCGCCTCACGAACTCCGAGATCATCCATGGTCTCGTGGAGCAGATCCCCGAGTGGTTCCGAGTGTCCGACTTCTTCCCCGTCCCGTGCTGTTTCCCGGCGTGCCGCAGCATCACGTACATGCTCGTAGACGGCGACAACGTCCTACCGGTCCCACGGCTCGTCAACGTAGAGGACTACCTCGACTACGTGAGCAACCGCATCGTGCCCGACCTCGCGGTGCGCGCCGCGCTCGAGAAGCTCTGGAGCGCCACGGCGACGCCGGGAAGTGAGCTGACCACGGAGCAGCTCGACTGTGCGGTGTGCGGCATCGATCTCCCGGCGGTGCTCAAGACGCTCACCACCAGCGCGTTCGCGATTGTCATCCAGGACTTCCAGGACCCATACACATTGAACGTGAAGCAGCTCATGAAGTGCTGCGTCGAGATGCTCACGCCCGACGGGCGTCTCATCCCCTTCTGCGCCTACAACTCGGTGGGGTACCGGGAGCAGGTCCGCGAGCAGTTGAGCGGGGTCAGCATTTCGACGGTCGTCCCCAACGCCGCCGAGCTCCAGCCGGTGCTGCTCACGACGAAGTACGGCTCGCGGACCCACCGCTGCGACGACGACCGCGCCGCACACGTCTCGGTCGATCAGCGGAACGTCGGGCGCGCGTTGCGATGATGCCGCCTGACGATCTCAAGGCGTGCTGCGCGCAGGCGTACGAGCACGACATCGTCCGCCACCTGCTCGGCGAGAGCCACCACCCCGGGGGCTCCACGCTCACCCGCTGCCTCGCCGAGGCGCTCTCGCTCCGCCCGGGCCAGCGAGTGCTGGACGTGGCGAGTGGCTCCGGCACGACTGCATTTCTGCTGGCGACCGAGTTCGGCGTCGAGGTCGACGGCGTCGATCTCGGCGAGAAGACGGTCGTCGGCGCGGTCGCGACGGCGATCGAGCGCGGGCTCACGAACCGTGTGCGGTTCCACCACGGCGACGCCGAATGTCTCCCGGTGCCAGACGAGTCGTTCGACGCAGTCGTGAGCGAGTGCGCCTTCTGCCTCTTTCCCGACAAGCGCACTGTTGCCAGCGAGATCGCCCGGGTCCTGCGGCCCGACGGCAGCGTGGGTATCAGCGACGTAGTGCTCGATGCTCGCCGGCTGGATCCTGAGTTGCAGACACTGGCCGGCTGGGTCGCCTGCTTCGCCGACGCCCGACCGGTCGACGACTACGTCGCGCTGCTTGCGGACGCGGGACTCGAGGTGGCGACACGCGAGTCGCACGATGGTGCCCTGCTCGAGATGATCGACCAGATCGACGCGCGCCTCACGCTCTTACGAATGTTGAACCTGCCCGCGCTCGAAGCGATCGACGTCGACGTCGCGAAGAAATGGGCCGCGCTCGCGCGTCGCGCGGTCGAGGACGGCGTCGCCGGCTACACCCTGCTCGTCGCCAACAAGGCTTAGCGGCATCGATCAACCTCACGCGTGGCGCCGCCTCGGTCACGACCGGCGTCGGACCAGCCATGTCAGCTTCTCGGCCCGCTGCAACGCGGCGTCACCGGCGAGCTGCCAGATCGAGGTCGACACCGTCGGGTACACGTGGATGAGCTGCGACAGTTCGTCCAGCTTCACTCGCTTCTCGATTGCGACCGCGAGTTCGTGGATCAATTCACCCGCTGCGGGTGCAAGAACGTGAGCTCCGACCAGCCGCCGTTTGCGAGTCACCAGAACCACCGCGCCAAGGGTGGCGCCGTCGCTGCGCGCCCGATCGTTGTGCGCGAGATCGCGACGCCATACCTCGACGTCAGCGCCGAACCGCTCGCGCGCGACGGCCTCGGTGAGTCCAGCGTGGGCGAGCTCGGGATCGGTGAACGTGCACCACGGCACGCTCGCGACCAGACGTCCCGTTCCCGGGAAGAACATGTCGCGCACCATGCGAGCAGCCTCGTACGCCGCCGAATGGGTGAACAGGTACCGTCCCGCGACATCCCCGCACGCGTACACCGTGTCGATGCTCGTGCGGCCCCGGTCGTCCACCGCGATCCCCTTTGGGCCCCATTTGATCCCGAGTTCCTCGAGGCCGAGACCGTCGACGCTCGGCCGGCGGCCGACCGCGACGAGTATCTCGTCCGCCGCCCACCTGGCGGGCTTGCCCTCCTCAGTACCGTGCACGACCTTCATGCCGCGTTCTACGCTCACCCGCTGCGTCTCGACATTGACGGCCACGGCAACACCCTCTTCGCGGAGCGCCTCGACGAGCCTGTCCACGAGCGTGGGATCGTCTCGGGGCAAGACTCGGGGCCCTCTCTGGAGCAGCGAGCATGAGATATCGAGACGCGCGAAGGCCTGCGCCATCTCAACCGCGATGGGCCGCCACCGATGTTCACGAAGCTCGCCGGAGGGTCGGTCAACGTGAAGATGCTCTCGCTCGTGACGAATCCGACGGTGGTGAGTCCCTCGATCGGCGGGACGACAGGGTGGCTCCCGGTGGCGAGCAGGACGTACCGCGTGCTGAGCTCGCGCCCGTCGACGTCAACGGTGGTCGGGCTCGTGAGCCGCCCGTGGCCCGTGACAACGTCGCAACCGAGCTCGCGGAACCGATCCGGGTGGTCGTCGCTCTCGGCGATCTGCTGCTGAATCGACCGCACCCGGTGCCACACCCGCGCCCGGTCGATGCTCGGCTCGACGGACTCGATGCCGAACTCGTCCGCCGTGCGCATGTGGTGTGCGACCTTCGCCGACGCGAGCAGCGACTTGCTCGGCACGCAGCCCGTCCACAAACAGTCGCCACCGATGCGATCGCGTTCGACGACCGCAACCCGCAACCGCAGCTTTGCGGCGAACTCGGCGGCCACGATGCCACCCGAACCCATCCCGACGATCACCAAGTCGTAGCCGGGCATCGGTGCTCCCGCTTTCGGCTTCCGAGCAAATCGGTGCGGTCACCCTAGTGACCGACCGTGCGAGCGAAGCCGCCGAGCGCTCTACCGTGCCGTTGATGGGCGACGACTGGCAGTCCTTCCTCGATAGGTTTCATCGCGAGCAGCCCGGAGTCACGGAGCGAATCCTCGACCGGTGCCACGACGCGGGGCTCAACCCGTACGACTGGGTCGCGCAGGCGTCGGCGCCGGATGCGTCAGTCCTCGACCTCGGGTGCGGCAGCGCACCGTTGTACGACCTCGTCGTGGGTGACTGGGTGGGGCTCGACCGCTCGCCGGCGGAGCTCGA
Organism: Actinomycetota bacterium; assembly: GCA_046727575.1. Taxonomy (GTDB): domain Bacteria; phylum Actinomycetota; class Acidimicrobiia; order IMCC26256; family DASPTH01; genus DASPTH01. The sequence continues at coordinate 14,796 of JBKPCV010000008.1, read as the reverse complement.
ACGGGCGCGGCGTCGCGGCGCGTCGGCGATCGTTCTGGGCGACGCAACGCGGGTGCCAGTCGCGGCGTGCGCGTTCGACACCGTGGTGTCGTCCATGACCCTCATGCTGGTACAGCCGCTACCCGACGCGTTGCGTGAGATCAGGCGGGTGCTGCGCCCGGGTGGGCGCCTCGTCGCCATGCTCCCCGCGAGCTCGCCGCGGACGGTGCCGGACCGTCTCCGCTCCTTCCTACTGCTGCTTGCGTTGCGCCGGCGTCTCGCATACCCGAACGACGCGCAGCTGTCCCATCCGGAAGCGCTTCTCGCGCGCGCGGGCTTCACGCTGCTCGAAGATCAGCGTCGACGCTTCGCCTACGAGCTGACCTCGCCCGACGACGCCAGGGAACTGGTGACCTCGCTGTACTTGCCCGGCCTGCGCGCGGAACGCCTGCACGCCGCGCGCACCCTCGCGCAACGTGCCGCCCCCACGACGATCGGCATATCGCTGCGCCGTCTGATCGCAACGGTTGCGAACCGAGCTCGGTCTTGAGCGTGGCGAAGAAGCCTTCGGCGACCGCGTTGTCGAGACAAGACCACGGAGCGTGACATCGACTGAGCATGGTCACACCAGCGACGAACCCGCCGCGGGTCGGGCCGCCTCTCGTCACCTCTGTGCTCAGTTCGATGACGCCATGCGAACGTGCGCGTGTTGTAGAAGGGCCTGTCGCCACGGTTCGACCATGAGAGTGGGGAGATCGTGCCGCACAGTAGGCCGGGAGACTTGCCGAACGCGACGTCTCGTGGATGGCCATCGGCCGAGGGCGGTTTCCGCGCGGCGCATTGGGGGGAGTGTGCCCGTGCCCGCACTTCTTCTACGTGTTCGAGGGTCGCATCCGGTGTCACTGGCCCGACAGCGACATACCCGACGAGGTCGTGTCCGCGGGCGAGGTGTGCTACTTCCCCGCGGGTCACATCCTGATCTACGAGGAAGCGAGCCGTGTCCTCGAGCTGAACCCTGCCGCCGCACTGCGCGACTGTATGGACGCGATGGAGCGGGCCGCGCAGAACACGGTACCCAGCTAGATCAAGCCGTAGAGCTGGGCGCAGTTCTTCCAGAGGATCTTGGCTTTCTCCTCGTCGCCGTAGCGGGTGAACCACTCGTCGGTGAGGGCCTTGGAGTTCGGCCACGTCGTCTCGGAGTGCGGGTAGTCGCTCGCCCACATGATGTTGTCGATCCCGATGTGCTCGCGCTCGCGCAGGCCGACGGGGTCCTCCATGAAGGTGGCGTACACCTGCCGCTGGAAGTAGTGGGCCGGCGGCTCGGCGAGTTGGCTCTTGGTCCAGAAGCGGTGCTTCTCCCACAGGTGGTCGGAGTAGTAGAGGAAGAAGGAGATCCAGCCGATCTGACCCTCGACCGCGATGAACTTCAGCTCTGGGTAGCGCAGCATGACCAGGCCGTGGATGAGCTCGGAGACCGCCTCCGCCATGGTCAACTTGCTCATCACGAGCCCGGTCATGAACCGCGGCGCGCTCTCGTAGATGTTGACCGTGGGGGTGCCGGGACGGCGGCCCCCGACGTGCAGCCCGATCGGTATGCCGGCCTCGCGGAACGCCTCCCACGTCGGATTCCACTTCTCGTCGCCGTAGTCGCCCTCGGGCGGGAACAGCGGGATGTACCCGCCCGCGAGGCCGGGCTGTGACGCCGCGAAGCGAACCTCCTCGGCCGCACGCTCGGGCGTGTCGATCGGGATCGCCGCCATCCCGAGAAGCCGGCGGGACGCGTACGACGAGTAGTCCGACAACCAGCGGTTGTAGCCCCGCACACTGTTCAGGCGGAGGGCCGGGTCAGAGGACTGGAGCGGGCCGCCGACGTAGAGGACCTCGGCGTCCACGCCGTCGGTGTCCATGTCCTTGATTCGCTCGGCCGGGTCCCACGCGCCGGCGCGCTGGTCCTCGAGCTTCCGGACGTTGAGCGAGAACTGCTCGGGCTTCTTTCCTGCGAGGTTGTCGAGGGTCATGATCGGCGTCCGGCGACCCTCGAAGACGCGGAAGTCACCCTCGTCGGTGTGTTCGATTCGCGGCGCGCGGTCACGGAACTCCGGGTCGAGGTACTCCTGCCACGCCTCGTCGGGCATGGTGACGTGAGAGTCCGAGGAAATGAGGCGGTACTCGGTCATGGCGACCTCCCTGTCTGACGATTTCGTCCAGTACTCACGGCGCGAACAGCGCCTCGTATGACTGCAGGTCGGACACCGCGGTACCGAGCCGGTACAGCAACTCGCCGATGATGTCCTGCGTCACGAACAGCGTGATCCCCCACAGGAAGAACCCGTAGGGCATGGAGCGGCGGTAGTCGTCCCAGGCGGTATCGAACGACGGCGGGCTCACTCCCTCGGACCCGAGTCGGTCCAGGTAGTGCCGGAGCAGGTCGCGTTCCGCGCGTGCCCGCTCGGCCGGCTCGAGCGCCGACGCCACGTGGTACGCGACATCAAGGCTCCAGTGGCCGTGCTGCACGAGCTGCCAGTCGACGAGCCCCGGACGAGCCTCGCCGTCGAGGAACGTGTTGCCGACGTGCGTGTCACCGTGGATGACGGTCCATCCCGCCCCCCGCGTGCGCGCCGCGAGCGCTCGCAACGCGTCCACGAGCTGCTGAGGCTCGTGAACGTCGTCGGGTACGCGGACCCCCAACGGTCCTTCGAAGTTCTGCCGGATCTCCTTGATGCCGCGCACCTGCAGCGTTTGCCCGACACGCGGCACCAGCCACGGCGCCGCCGTTGTCTCCGCGTCTTCCCACGCGTACCCGTGGAGACGCGCCAACTCACCGAGGAGCGCGGCGGTCTGCTCGACTGAGCAGGGGCTCAGCGCGTCGCGGAAGACGCCGCCGGCCTCGATGACATCCTCGGTGATGACCACGCCGTGGCGCGTCTCGGGATGGACATCGGCCCATACGCTGGGCAACGTGCGCACGCCGGTGTCGTCGGCGAGATCGCGGTAGAAGCTCGCTTCGGGCTCGCCGGCCTGCCGGCTGGACCAACCCTGCTCGGAGAAGTAGCCCTTCACGCACAATGTCGGCGAGAGTCCCTCGGGAACATCGGGCGTGCACTCGATGCGGAACCGCGCGTTCGTCGACAACCGCTCGACCACGGGCCCGCGCGTCACCGCGGTGACGTGCACGGCGGGAAACCGCGTCGAGAGCGCACGCGTCAGCCACGCCGGCGTGAGCAGCTCCTCGAGCGAATCGGGGACCTGGACGGTGGTCGCGCTCATTGCGCGGGCGCGGCGGTCGTGGTCGTGGGCCCAGCGCCGCTCCTCGCCGCCGCGAGCGCCTCGGCTGAGCCGACGAGCTCGCCCGTGACGGGCTTGCCGCCCTTCGGGAAGGGGACGAACTTGCCGTCTTTCACCTGGAGGTAGTACCCGCAGTTCTTGCTCGGCGTCTTCGCCCGGTTGGCGACACTCACGTCGACCGACTGGCACGTGAGGCCGGCTTGGTCGTACGTGCCGATCGCGTGCGCGCCGTCGACGAGCCCTCGACGCGTCGGCGGGTTGCCAGCTCGTTCGAGTGCGCTGATGGCGAAGTCAGCGAGGACATAGCCCGTGTACACACCGTAATCCGGGACGCCGGTGAAGTCCGCGTACTTCTTGAGATCCGCCTGCAACTGCTTGGTGGCCTTCGTCTTCAGCTCCACCGGCGTGAAGCCCGTCGCGAACAACGTGCTCGGACCCAGCGCCTTGGCGGCCGGTGAGTCGAGGAAGTCCTGTCCGTAGCCGGTGCCGAGGACGACCGCCTTCATGTTCACGCCGCTCTGGAGCAGGCCCTGCGCGATGGCCACGTTCGTCACCGCGGCCATCGGCAGGTACACGGAATCCGCACCGGAGTTCTTGATGCCGAGCACCAACGGGCCGACGTCCGAGCTCCCGAAGTCGACCGACGTGTTGGTGTACACGGGATCGAGGCCGACGGACGGTACCGCGTAGTTCATGAACGTCTTCGCGGCTGCGACCGAGGACGACGCTGCACCGTACGCGAGCGCCCCCACCTTCTTCCCGCCCGCCATCTTCATGGCATGCGCGGTGGTGTTGTAGGTCACGTCGCCCCACGGCAAGGCATTGCCGTTCATCGTGAGGACGTCTTCGTTCCCCTTCTGGGAGTAGTACGTGCCGTCCGTCCCGGCCCCGATCATCGGCACGCCGTTCTCGAGCAACCACCGGTACGACAGGAACGCGAAGGGCGACTGGTTCACGACCGCGAAGACATGCTTGTTCTGCACGAGATCCTGGGCGGCGGTGAGGTTCTGCCCCGACGACTGGTCGTCGACCGCCTCGAACTCGATCTTGCGGCCGTTGACGCCGCCGTTGGCGTTCTGCCGCGCAATACGCGCCTGGAACCCCTTGATGCCCTTGCTGGAGATCGAGGCTGCAACCCCCGTCCCGGGGTAGAGATACCCCAGTTTGATCGTCTTGGCCGCGATGCCGGGATCGGTGGCCGGCTCGACCGCGCCGCCTGCTGTCGAGAGGGCTGCCGTCGTGATCGCCGCGACGACCAGACAGACGGCCGCGCGGATGCCTCGTTGTGCGTTCACGAGTCTCCCCATGTCTGCTGTCTCCTCGCTGTTCTCATCTCGTTCCTGATGCCGGTCCGCGGGTCACGCGCGGTGGCGTTGGCTCCGCCGAGCGCGGCGTGGCAGAAGGCCCACAACTCGTCGCTGATCGCGCGCATGTCGGGCGGGGTGTCGGCGAACGCGTAGTGGTGGAACACGGCCATGACGAGCTCGGTGACGAACCAGGCATCGCGTTGGGGATCCCTGGGCGCCAACAGCCCCTCGGCCGCGGCGAGTTCCAGTTGGCGCGCCACCAGGTCGGTGAACGGCTGCGTCGCAGACGACATCTCCTTGGGAAAGAGTTGGTGCAGCCTCCAGTGCTCGGCTGTGACGAAACGCGGGCCAATGCCCGCGTCGTCGCCGCTGAGCGACTGCAACGCCTCAGTGACATAGAAGCGCAGCCGGGCGACCGGATCGGGGAGCTGCCGGGCAGCACTTTCGTAGTAGGCGCAGCTCTCGGCGATCATGTCCTCGAACACCGCCAGGAGCAATTGATCCTTGCCGGGGAAGAGCCGGTAGAAGGTCTGGAGCGCCACGCCAGCTTCCTTCACGAGTTCCTGGGTCGTGAAGCGCGCTCCCCGTTCGGCGATCAGGCGCCGCGCCGCGCCAACGATCGCCTTGGCCTGCTCGATCTGGCGCGCCCGCGAGCGCTGGACCGCGGGCGACCGGTCGGCCGCGCGCTCGGCCCACGGGAGCAGCGGGGCGGCGGCCGCGGTCATGACGGCGACAGCACGACGACCGGGATCTCTCGGTCCGTGCGCGACTGGTACACGTCGTAGTTGGGCCACTGTTCGGTCATGATCCGCCACAGGCGAGGCTTCTCGTCGTCGGAGGCGGTGCGCGCGATCACGGGGATTTGCTCGGCCTTCACCTGGATCTCGGCCCTCGGGTTGGCCTGGAGGTTCACGTACCAGGACGGGTTCTTGGGTGCACCGCCCAGCGACGCGATGACGAGATAGTCGTCTGCGTCACGCCCGAAGATCAGCGGTGTCGTGCGCGGCTGTCCGCTGCGACGCCCCGTGGTACTGAGCAGCAGGATCGGCACGCCGTTCCAGAGATACCCGACCTCACCATTGGTCGCCTGGTACTGCCGCACGTGCTCCTCGCCGAGCAATGAGATGTCGGGCGGCTGGTATCCGGGTTCACTCACACGGCTCTCCCTCGCGGTTATCCGAACAGCACGGGGATGGCGGTCGCACCCCGCTCGTACATGCCGATGAAGCGCGGCGGCTCTGCGTCGGGGTCGAGCCGCAGGTTGGGCAGACGGTCGAGGAGCGCGCCGATGCCGACGGCCATCTCCGCCCGCGCGACGTGCATACCGATACACACATGCGGTCCGTTGCCGAACGCGAGGGTCGGCTTCGGCGGCCGGCGGATGTCGAACTCATCGGGCCGTTCCCAGCGCGCGGGATCGCGGTTGGCTGCGCCGAGGCACAGATGCAGCACCGCCCCTCGCGGCAGCTGCACGCCGTGGAACTCGACGTCGCGGGTGACGTAGCGCGAGAACATGGGATCGGTGGGCACCCAGCGCAGCGATTCCTCGATCGTCGAGCGCAGCAACTGGCGGTCGTCGCGTACGGCCGCGAGCATCTCGGGCCGCTGCAACAGCGCTGTGAGCGTGATGCCCATCTGCTTCCACGTCGTGCCCGAACCGGCGGCGAGGAGCAGCAGGGAGAACGAGTAGATGTCCGGGTCGGACAGCCGGTGGGTCACGCCGTCCTCGTCGGTGTACTCCGCCTCCACGAGCACGCTGATGAGATCGTCCTGCGGCTTCTCGCGCCGCGCCGCGACGATCGGCTCGAGGATCTCGATGACCGCCGTCGGCTTGCTGAGTGACTCGCGGATGACGAGCGCCTGGTCGACGGGCACACCGAAGCTGCCGGTGATGGTGATCACCGGGATAGCGGCGGCGAAGTCGACGTTGAGCTCGGCGCCGCCCGCGCCGACGAACCCGTCGATGAGCACGTGCACGGTGCGTTCGATCCAGTTCGCGATCCACCACTGCGCTTTCGCGGGCACGAAGGAGGGCTGCACGAGGGACCGGTAGCGGCGGTGCTGCGCGCCGCCCATCGACAACATGCTGCTCGTGATGCTGATGTCGTCGGCATCCGGACCGGCCGCGTCGGGCGACGACGCGAACAGTTCCGCGTCGCGGAACGCGGTGTCGCAGGCGTCGTACGTGAACGCCGAGAAGTGCGGCCGCTCGGGGCACGGCAGCCCTTGGAAGGTTGCGTCGCCGGGATAGCCGGTCAGCTCGTGAACCGTGCCCTCGTGGACCGGGGCACGTTCACGCAGCGCGCGCCAGATCGGGTAGGGGTCGTCGGTGTAGTCGCCTCCCGAGTGCACGTTGTAGCTGCTGCGCAGGTCGAAGAGTCTGCGCAGCTCGTCCCGCTCGAGGAGCTGCGTGTCGCGTGCGTAGCTCATCGCGCCACGTACCCGCCGTCGACCGGGAACAGCACACCGGTGACGTTCCCGGCGCGGTCTGAGACGAGGAAGACGGCAGCTTCGGCGCAGTCCTCGGCGGTTATCGGCCGACCGAGCGGATGCATGGACCCGACGTTTTGCGCGACCTCGTCGATACCGCCGGCTGGTGTTTGCATGCCCCCCGCCGCGGCGAAGTTCGTGTACGGCATAGCGGCGGGACAGATCGCGTTCACTCGGATACCGAACGGCGCGCACTCGATCGCCACCGCGCGCGTGAGCTGATGCACGCCCCCTTTGGTCGCGCCGTAGACCGCGCCGCCCCAGCCGACAAGGCCGGCGATGGACCCGGTGTTCAGGATCACGCCGCCGTCGCCCTGCTCCTTGAACTGGACGACCGCGTGCTTGCACCCGAGGAACACACCGCGCAGGTTCACCGCGACAAGGCGGTCGAAGTCGGCGACGGTGTGCTCCTCGAAGCTCATCCCGAGCCGGGGCGTCGGGACGCCCACGTTGTTGAAGATGATGTCGAGCCGTCCGAAGTTCGCGACCGCGGCCGCGATCATGTGCGCGACGTCCTCTTCCTGCGAGACGTCACACTCGTCGGCCACCGCGATGCCGCCCGCCGCTTCGATCTGGCGCACGGTCTCCTTGGCCCAGTCGAGCCGGAGGTCGGCGCAGACGACACGCGCGCCCTCGTCGGCGAAGCGCAGCGCCGAAGCGCGCCCCACGCCCGACCCCGAGCCCGTGATCACTGCGGACTTGCCCTCCAGCAACACGTCGCTCAACCTCCTCCATCGTCGAGCACCAGGCGCAGCGCGCCCGTCGGGCACGCCTCCACCGCGGTGCGAATCACGTCGATCGGGTCACCGCGTGGGTCGACGACGATCGCCTTCGCCTGGTCGTCGTGCTCGAAGGTGCCCGACGCGTACATCGCGCACAGGCCGCTGCCCATACAGCGCTCACGATCGACCGCGATCGTCCAGCGTCGTTCGGCCTCAGGCACGGGCCCCGTCGCAGAACAGCGCGCGGACGTCGGAGGTCACGAGCGCAGCTCACCGATTGCCATGTGTTTGACCTCTTGGAACGCGCGAATCCCGTCCGGACCGCGTTCCCGCCCAAGACCGCTCTGCTTGTAACCGCCGCTCGGCGCGTACGCGCTGAACATGGCCGTGTTGACGTTGACCGCGCCGGTGCGGAGACGACGTGCGACCTGGGTGGCCGCCGCGACATCCTGCCCGTACACCTGCGCCGACAGTCCGTAGACGCTGTCGTTCGCAATGCGCACCGCGTCGTCGACGTCGTCATAGGCCAGGACACCGATGACCGGGCCGAAGATCTCCTCCTGCGCGGCCGGGTTCCCGTTGTCGGGCAGGTCGAGGACGGTCGGCTCGAAGTAGTACCCGCGGTCGAAGGCCGCCGGCCGACCGCCGCCAGCCGCGACCTTGCCGCCGCCCTCTTCGGCCAACGCCACGAAGCGTTCGCACCGCTCCCGCTGCGCGGCGCTGATGACGGGTCCCATCGTCGCGGCGGGGTCGGTCGGTACCCCGACGACGACGGAGGCGTACGCCGCGCTGACCGCTTCGAGGACGTCGTCCTTGCGGTCTCGCGGGACGAGCATGCGCGTCGCCGCGACGCATGCCTGGCCCGCCGTGGCTGCCACCACCGCGACTGCTCCCGCTGCCGTGCGCTCGACCGCGTCGGGGAGATAGATCTGTGCCGACTTGCCGCCGAGCTCGAGGGCGACGCGCTTCACCGTCGGTGCGGCTTGGGCGAGGATCCGCTTGCCCACGGCGGTCGAGCCGGTGAACGACACCATGTCCACGGCCGGGTGCGTGGACAGCAGCTCTGCGCCCTCCGCGCCGCACTCGACGACCACGCTCACCACGCCCGGTGGCAAGCCGGCCGCGTCCGCCGCGCTCCCGAAGACGAGCGACGAGATGGGCGTGAGCGGGCTCGGACGCAGGATCACAGAGTTGCCCGTCATGAGCGCGGGGATGAGCTTCTGGAACGCCATCACGATCGCCGCGTTGTACGGCGTGATCGCGGCGACCACGCCGACCGGCTCGTGGCGGCGGATGCTCAGCGCCACCCGGCCGCGTACCAGCTCGTCCACCGGCACCGGGCTCGCCTGCTCGTGCGTCATCGACAAGTAGAGGTCGATCGTCCCCCGCGCCAGCGCGACGCCGCTCAGGAGCTGCGCCTGCTCGGCGAACCGCGTCGGTTGCCCGGCTTCGGCGACCATCGTCTCGACGAGGGCCGCTCCGTTCGCCTCGACGTAGTCGACGAACGCGTGCAGCAGCCGGGCGCGCTCCTCCGGGACAAGGGAGGCCCATCGGCCCTCGTCGAAGGCTCGGCGCGCTTCGGCGATCGCCCGCTCGAACTCGGGCAGGGGGGTCGCTACGACGTCGGTGACGTGCGATTCGTCCGCGGGGTTCTCGACTGGGAGAGCGTCGTCGCCGTCGACCCAATCACCAGCGACGTACGACCGGCGCTCAGAGATGAGTGTGCTCACGCCGGTCCTCCCCAACGACTCCGACGCGGTGCAGAACTACGTTCTACTTAATCACGAAACCAGCTAGCTCGCAAGTCCGGGTCCGGTCATCAAGGGATCACCCCGGCGTCCCGCAGCGCACCGATCTGCTCCCATGTGTATCCGAGCTCGAGGAGCACCACCTCGGAGTGCTCACCGTGCTCGGGCGCGCGCCGCAGCTCGGGTGGACGTTCGTCGAACTGCAGGGGCACGGCGGGCAGCCGGTACGTCGGGCCTCCATCGATGACGACTTCGCCCAGGTAGTCATTGGCGATCACCTGCGGGTCAACCAAGAGCTCTTCGACCGCCTGGACCGGCGCCCATGGGGCATCGATACGCGCGAGCCGCGCTTTCCAGTCGGCGAAGGTCCGTTTGGCGAACTCGGCACTGAGCTCGGCGACGCATTCGTCGGCGTGCGTTCGGCGTGCTTGGAGGTCGACGAAGCGAGGGTCGTCGACGAGGTCCTCTCGCTCGAGCACGCGACAGAAGTCGGCCCAGTAGCGATCGGCTTCGAGGAAGACGAGCTGGATGTGCCGGCCGTCCAGTGTGCGATACGAGCCGACGAGGGGATTCACGTACGCGCCGCGTCCTGACATCGCGCGGGGTCGCTGGCCCTGGAGAGCGGAGAGCACATCGGAAGAGAGCGTCCACATCGCCGTGCCGAGGAGGGACACGTCGACGACGGAACCGCGATCGGTGCGGCCCCGCTTGAGCAGCGCGGCGGCGATCCCGAACGCGAGCGCCATTGCGCCGTTGCGGTCGCCCATCGCGCCGCGCTGACCGATTGGGTGGTCCATCTCTGGTGGCGTCAACACGTGCGCGAGCCCTCCCCGCGACCAGAACGCCGACGCGTCATAGCCCGGACGATCCGCGTCCGGGCCACGGACTCCGTAGCCGTGACCGCGCGCGTACACGAGCGAGGGGTGTCGCTGCGTGAGCGCGTCGGCATCCAGCCCCAGGCGCTGGAGCGCGCCGGGTCGGAAGTTCGTGAGGAACACGTCTGCCGTCTCGAGGAGCTTGTCGAGTACCGCCCTGCCCTCTTCGCGGCGGAGGTCGAGCGCCATCGAGCGCTTCCCACGGTTGGCCAGCGCGAGCGAGAGGTTCATGCCGCCGCTGTCGGTCCCGATCCCTTGCGTCGCGAGCCCGCGATAGGGATCACCTTCTGGTCGCTCGATGCGGATGACATCGGCACCCCAATCGGCCAGTAATGCACCCGCCACGGGCACGAACACCCATTGCGCGAGTTCGACAACGCGTACGCCCTCGAATGCACCTTGCTCCACTCGGACACCCCCTGATGAGCTCGGATGTGCTACGACCCGCGGGGCCTGCCTCAGGCGACGACGGTGAGCGGCATGTGCGTGGGCCCCTGCACGTTGCCCGAGTGCATGTAGGTGATGCCTTCGTCGTCGACTTCGTACTCGGGGAACCGCGCGAAGAACTCCTGCAGCGCCACCCGACCCTCGAGTCGAGCGACCGCGGCACCGAGACACACATGCGCGCCATGGCCGAACGCGAGGATGCGCGGGTTCGCGCGGAAGATGTCGAACTCGTCGGGGCGCTCGAACTCGCGCGGGTCACGGTTGCCGGAGCCGAGGAGCAGCGCGACCTTGGAGCCCGCCGGAATGACCGTCCCGCGTACGTCGACGTCTCGTGTCGTCGTGCGGGTCATGAACTGCGTGGGGCTCGTGAAGCGCAGGAGCTCCTCGACCGCCTGCACCATCAGCTCGGGATCGCGGATCACTGCGTCGCGCTGGTCGGGGTGCCGGCCGAAGAGACGCACACCGTTGGCGATCAGCTTCGCCGTGGTCTCGTGCCCCCCGGCGATCAGCAGCATGCACATGCCGATGACCTCGGCGTCGGTGAGCGGCTGGCCCTGGAACTCCATCGTGACGAGGAGGCTGAGGATGTCGTCGGTGGGTGCGGCGCGGCGAGCCACCGCGACGGACGCGGCGAGCTGCACGAGCTTGCCCTCGGCGGCTCTGCTCTCGAGCGACTGGTCGATGCGGTCCTCCGGGCGGGTCAGGTAGTCGTCGGTCCACACCCGCACGTGGTCGTGCTCCTCCTCGGGGATGCCGAGCATCACCGAGATCACCGTCGCCGGGAGCAGCCCGGCGTACTCGGTCACCACGTCGAACTGCCCACGACCGTCGAGCTTCGCGACCAGCTGCTGCGCCCAGGTGCGCACCGTCGGCTCGAGCTCGGCGATTCGCCGCGGCGTGAACCGGCGCGCGATCACCTTGCGCATCTGCGTGTGGTCGGGCGGATCCATGTGGATCATCGACTTCGACGCGCCCTGTCCGTCGTCCTCGAGCGCGACGCCTCTGCTCGACGTGTACGTCTCGGTGTCGTGCAGCGCCGTGAGCACGTCATCGAAGAGCGACAGCGCCCAGAAGTCGAGCAGTTCGTCGTAGTAGACCGGCGCGTGCTCGCGGAGCCACTCGTACGTCGGGTACGGGTCGCTCTGGAACTGGTGGTCGAACGGGTTCAACTGCATGGTCGCCCTCCGTTGAAGCCTACGACTGCTCTCCGCGCTTGCCCGTCCTCGCCCATTCGACGAGGTCGGCCACGGAGTACGGGTGCTCACCGCGCCGACCGAGCAGATCCGCCATGCTGCCGACCGGCTCCTGGAGGTCCCGGTTCGCCATGATCTCAGGCCAGTGTTCGACGATGCGCTCGGGCGTCACGTCGTCGTCGGGCGCCTGCCACCCCTCGGTGGTCGCGAGCATGAAGCGCGCGACGCGGCCGCCGCCCGTCTGGATCGCTTCACCGGACACGGGACACGACTCGTGCCCCAGGACGGCGACGAGCGGGGAGACCCGAGCCGCCGCGAACGCCGTGTCCAGCATCGTCTGAAACTGCATGTCCGGGACGCGGGGCATGACGGGTGTCTGCGCGGCCGGGATGAGGATGTTGACCTTGATATCGAGCTCCGGATCTTGTTTCAGCTCGTTGGCGAGCACCCGGCTGAACGCGAGCACCGCCCCCTTGCTGGCCGCGTAGGTGCCGGTGCCCGGGATGCCGAGGATCGATCCCGAGCTGGTGTTGACCACCCGCCCGTAGCGCTGCTCCCGGAAGACTGGCATCGCAGAACGAATCAGGTTCACCGTTCCGTAGAAATGGACCGCGACGGTGGCCTGGACCGACGCCTCGTCGGGCAGCGTCGTCCCCGCGCCCCCTGCGGCGTTGTTGATGACGACGTCGAGCCGGCCCCGTGTGGCGAGAGCGTCCGCGACGATGCGGTCCGTCCCGCCTCCGGTCGTGATGTCGCTCGAGTTCTCGACAGCGTTCCCGCCGGCGTCGCGGATCGCAGCGACGGTCTCCGCGGCACCCTGGATGTCGTTCACCACGACCATCGCCCCTCGCGCCGCGAGCAGGAGCGCGTGCTCGCGGCCCAGCCCGTGGTGCGCACCCGTGATCGCGACCACTCGGCCGTCGAATCGCAGCTCTTCCATGGAGCTCCCCGTCCGCTACGTCTGCACGAATGTCAGCTCGTCGCCCACTTGATGAGTTCGCCGCGCGCGTCGAAGTACAGATCGGGGATGTCAACGTCGGGATTCGCGACCATCGTGCCGATGATGCTCGCGAGCGCCGCCCCGACGTTGTCGGTGTCCATGAAGGACATCGAGATACCGGCGGCGGCCCAGCGCTCGAACGCTCGAGTGAGCATCTCCGGAGCAAAAGAGTTCCCGAACTCCGTCGGCATGGTGGCGCCCAACATGACCCGCTGGAAGCGTCGGTGCGGGTGCTCGACGCGCCACGAGCGAATCGTGGCGTCGACCGCCGCCTTTGACGCGGTGTACGCCGACAAGCCCCAGCGGTTGTCGCCGGTAGTCTCCGACGACAGGAACGACACCACTGCGTGCGGCGACAGGTGCGGAAGTGCCGATGCCGTGATGCGCGTCGGTGCGATGACGTTGACTGCGTAGTGCTGCGCCCACGTGCCGGCATCGATCTCTTCGATCGGGGCAAGACTTCCCGCACCGGCCGCCTGCAGGATGACGTCGATCTCGCCGAGGCGCGCCACCGATTCGTCGACGACCCGCTGGCAGTCTGCCGGATCGGTGATGTCGGCGGCGATCGGATGACACCCGGGGAGCTCGGCGAGCCGGTCGCCGCGACGAGCGGTCACCACCACGAGCGCCCCGTGTCGAGCTGCGTGTTCGGCGAAGGCGCGCCCGATGCCGGCCGACGCTCCAACGACGAGTACGCGCGACCGAGCCAGCGACATCAGCCGCGGTCAGGACTTGCCGAGGAGGAAGTCGACGGCGGGCCCGGCCGGCGCGAACGAACCGGTGACGCCGGAACTCACGTATCCGAGGTCGGTGATCATCGTGATGCCGTTGACATGCGAGGCGGCATCGCTGCACAGGAACGCAAGCGGAAACGCCTGCTCCTCGGGCGTCGAGGGTTTCGCGCCCGTCTCGTCGCGGTAATCACTGCCGAACCCGAGCCACAGATCGGCATTGGCGCGGGCGAGCGGCGTGTCCGTCGGCCCCGGCATGATCGCGTTGATGCGGATGCCACGCTTCAGGAACCCGAACGCCTCACGCGCGACGTAGCCGCAGATCGCTTGCTTGCTCCACATGTAGTCGGCCTTGTCCGGATGCTGCTCGATCCAGGCGGCGGCGGAGTCGAAATCGGGCGTGTCGAGGTACTCCTTGACGAGCTCGAGGTTCCGCTCCCACGCCAGCCCCGCGGTCGAGGAGATCATCCCGATGGCAGCACCGCGCGGTACGAAACCCTTCTCGAGCATCCGGTCGATGAGGTGCCGGTGCCCGATGAAGTTGATCTTCTCGATCCCCGGTGTCCCGTCGGCCGCGCCCGCGCAGGAGAAGAGGGCATGAACGGGACCGCGACACTCGTCGACCGCCGAGTCGATGCTGGCCTTGTCGCGGAGGTCGAGGTTGATCGCCTTCACACGAGGCAGTGTCACGTCGGCGAAGTCCATGACGACGACCTCGCCGCCGAGCGCCTGCACCAACTGCGCGGTGGCCGCACCCATGCCCGTGGCCCCGCCGACCACGAGCGCCCGCTTGCCGTCGTAACGGAAGGCATCCAGATTCATCGCAACCCCTTCGGTCATCTTGGTCAGCCAACGGATCTCGAGCGATCTGGCCGAAGCTGCTCACCTCGAGCGCCGCGGGAAGTCTCTCGGCCTCCGCGGCGCGGCCGCAGCCTACATACGGTCGCCGGTCCTACCAGAGTTCGCAGGATCTACGTTGCGGTGGTGTCGTCCGTGCGCTTGATTGCTTCGTCGCGGAG
>JBKPCV010000007.1:0-4531 GCA_046727575.1 Actinomycetota bacterium | reverse complement strand
GCCGACCAACAGCGCCGATACCACCAGCATCAGCCCTCGGCGCATCGCGGGAGGTTATGCCTCACCTACCATTCCGCCGTGACCGCGGAGGGACAGAACCTGGTGCCGCGGGCGCAGCCGGTGCCCGCCGCGCCCCCGCGGTTGGCCGATGTCGTGCGGCACGGCGCGTCGGTCGGCCTCGGCGCGTTCAGTCTCGCTCGCCGCGCGGCCGGCACCGCCCTCGGCCGGATGCACCCGGCCGCCCAGCCCCCGCAGCCACCGTCCACCGCCGAGCTCGTACCGGGCGCCATCGGCGGCGTTGCGATCATCGTCGAGCGTCGCGTGCGGATACTGGTGAGCGCGTTGGTGTCGGGCGCCGCGGGCGCGGCGCGGGCCGCCAGCCAGCCGGCCATCGTCCAGCGCGCGCTCCGGCCGATCGAAGATCGGATCTGGTCCCTGAACGAGGTCGCACGTCGGGAGCAAGCGCGCAACCGGGCCGAGGCAGCGGCGCTCATCCCGCTGATCGTCCAACAGGTCACCGAGAACGTCGTCGCGCAGATCGATTTCGTGCGCGTCGTCGAACAGGTGCCGATCGAGGAGATCGTCGAGCATCTCGATGTCGAGGCCATCGTCGCCCGCATCGACCTCGGGGGCGTCATCCGGGAGTCGACAGCGACCATGACCACCGAGGTGGTCGACGCGCTCCGCGACCAGGGAATGGCGCTCGACGGCTTCAGCGCGCGCGTGGTCGATCGGCTGCTGTTCCGCAGACGACCGCGCCAGCTCGACGTGCGCGCATCGTGAACCGATGGTCGTGAAGACCGAGCGCCGGCGGTCGGTCGCGCTGCAGGGCCGCCGGGCTGGGTTCGTCACCCGAAGCTTCGCTGCCGCCATCGACGTGGCGATCGTGTTCGTCAGCTTCCTCGCCGCGCTGGCGGCGTGGGCCGTGATCCTCTACCTGCTGTCCGACGACCCGCTCGAGCTGCCCGACCCGGGTGCGGTCGCGAGTGGCACGGGGATGGCCGTGTTGCTCATCGTGGTGCTGACGCTCGCGTGGTCGGGGCCTGGCCGGACGCTCGGCGACGTTGCCGTTGGGCTCCGTGTCGTCACCGAATCCGGCGAGAACCTGCGCTGGCCGCGGGCGCTCGTGCGTGCGGTCATCGTCGTCGCGCTGCCGGTCTTCAGCATGGGGTGGATCCTCGTGAGCCGGAAGAACGCGGGATGGCACGACCTCGCGTGCCGGACCACAGTCGTCTACGACTGGCGTCCTCGCTCCGGTCATTCCCGACCCGACGAGTAAGATTTCGGGCCGTGCCGACGCAGCTCTTTCACCTCGAGGTGCTCGAATCGGAGTCGATTCACATCATTCGGGAGGTTGCCGCTGAGTTCGAGCGGCCCGTGCTCCTCTTCTCGGGCGGCAAGGACTCCGCGGTGATGCTCCGGCTGGCGGAGAAGGCGTTCTGGCCGGCGCGGATCCCGTTCCCAGTGATGCACGTCGACACCGGGCACAACTTCGACGAAGTGCTCGAGTTCCGTGATCGGCGCGTGGCAGAGCTGGGCGTGCAGCTGGTCGTGGCTTCCGTGCAGGAATCGATCGACGCCGGTCGCGTTATCGAGGAGAGCGGCCCGCGCGCCAGCCGCAACCGACTCCAGACGGTGACGCTGCTCGACGCGATCGGCGAGTACGGCTTCGATGCGGTGTTCGGCGGCGGACGTCGCGACGAAGAGAAGGCGCGGGCCAAGGAGCGGGTGTTCTCGTTCCGTGACGACTTCGGGCAGTGGGACCCGAAGAACCAGCGACCGGAGCTGTGGAACCTCTACAACGGCAGGCACCGCAAGGGCGAGCACATTCGAGTGTTCCCCTTGTCGAACTGGACCGAGCTCGACGTGTGGCAGTACGTCGCAGCTGACGGTGTGGAGCTGCCGCCGATCTACTACGCACACCGTCGCAACGTCTTCCGCCGTGATGGCATGTGGCTCGCGGTGTCACCGTACGTCACGTTGATGGAGGGCGAGGAGCCGGTCGAGGTCATGGTGCGGTACCGCACCGTCGGTGATGCGTCGTGCACGGGCGCGGTGGAGTCGACCGCGACAGACATCGAGGATGTCATCGCGGAGATCGCGGCGTCGCGCGTCACCGAGCGCGGCGAGACACGGGCCGACGACCGATTCACGGAAGCGGCGATGGAAGACCGCAAACGCGAGGGTTACTTCTGATGGAGATGCAGCGGAGGCGTGGCCGGATGGCCGGGACGCCGGAGCGGAATCGACCCGAGTAGATGGAGCTTCTCCGGTTTGCGACGGCGGGGTCGGTCGACGACGGCAAGAGCACGTTGATCGGCCGACTGTTGTTGGAGACGAAGCAGATCTTCGAGGACCAGCTCGACGCGGTGGAGCGCACGAGCCGCGATCGCGGGTTCGACTACACGAACCTGGCGTTGTTGACCGACGGGTTGCGGGCCGAGCGCGAGCAGGGGATCACGATCGACGTGGCCTATCGCTACTTCGCGACGCCGCGACGGAAGTTCATCATCGCGGATACGCCCGGCCACGTGCAGTACACACGCAACATGGTGACCGGCGCCTCGACGGCGGATCTGGCACTGGTGCTCGTGGATGCGCGCAAGGGTGTGCTGGAGCAGTCGCGGCGTCACGCGGTGATCGCGTCGCTCCTGCAGGTCAAGCACCTGGTGTTGTGTGTCAACAAGATGGACCTCGTCGAGTACGAACAGGAACGCTTCGACGAGATCTGCGCGGAGTTCACCGACTTCGCCGGCAAGCTCGAGATCGATGACCTGACCTTCATCCCGATCTCGGCGTTGCACGGCGACAACGTCACTCAGCACTCGCCCAACACACCGTGGTACGAGGGCTCGACGCTGTTGCATCACCTCGAGCACCTCTACATCGGCTCCGACCGCAACCTGATCGACGTGCGGTTCCCGGTGCAGTACGTCATCCGACCGATGAGTCACGAGCACCATGACTACCGCGGCTACGGGGGCCAGGTGGCGAGCGGCATGCTGCGACCGGGCGACGAGGTCGTCGTGCTGCCGAGCGGGTTCTCGACCACGATCGCCGGGATCGACCAGTACGGCGGACCGGTCGACGAGGCGATACCGCCGATGTCGGTGAGCGTCCGTCTCGCCGACGACGTCGACGTGAGTCGGGGTGACATGCTCGCTCGCCGGCACAACATGCCGACGGTCACCCAGGACGTCGACGCGATGGTGTGCTGGTTCAACGAACGCCAGCTGCGTGAGGGTGCGACCTACGCGATCAAGCACACCACACGAACGGCCAAAGCCCGCGTGCAAAGCCTGCAGTACCGCCTCGATGTCAACACGCTCCACCGCGACGAGACGGCTGGTGCGCTGACGCTCAACGACCTCGGGCGCATCGCGCTGCGCACTGCGGTGCCGCTCTTCGTCGACGAGTACCGCCGCAACCGTGCCACCGGCAGCTTCATCCTCATCGACGAGGGCACCTACGAAACCGTCGGCGCCGGCATGATCCTCGGCACCGGATGATGCGTCGCTCGCTGCTCGCCGGGATACCCGGCTCGCGGACGCTCGCTCCTGGCGAGCACTCGACTCGCTGCGCTCGCTCGTGCCGGATGATGCGTCGCTCGCTGCTCGCCGGGGTACCCGGCTCGCGTGACCTCCGAGCGCCGTGAGCTCGTCGAGCCCCGACGTCGTCTGGCACGACAGCGGGCTCTCGCGAGCCGAACGATGGGCGACGCGCGGCCTGCACGGCGCCACGGTCTGGTTCACCGGTTTGTCGGGGTCAGGGAAGTCGACGATCGCGTCGGCCGTCGCCACCGAGCTGACGAGACGTGGCGTGCTGACGTACACGCTCGACGGCGACAACCTGCGCCACGGGCTGAACGGCGACCTCGGTTTCAGTACCGAGGACCGCACGGAGAACGTTCGGCGCGTCGCCGAGGTGGCGCGCCTGTTCGCCGACGCGGGTGTGGTGACGTTGGTGCCGCTGATCAGCCCGTATCGCGCGGGCCGTGACCACGCCCGCGCCCTTCATGACGTGGCGGGGCTGGCGTTCTTCGAGGTCTACGTGGACGCGCCGCTCGACGTGTGCGAAGCACGTGACCCGAAGGGCCTGTACGCCAAAGCGCGTGCAGGTGACCTACGCGGCTTCACCGGCATCGATGATCCGTACGAACCGCCGGCCTCGCCGGACGTCGTCGTACTCGCGTCGGAACTCTCGCCCGACGCCGCCGCGGCCCTCGTCCTCGAGGTGCTCGAAGCACGTGAGATCGTCGCGCGTCGAGTGTGTTGAGCGATGGCGCGTGTGATCCGTACGCGAAGGGCGTTGGAGGCCATTCCCTCGTACGTGCCCGGGCGCTCGGCGGAAGCTGTGGCGGCCGAGCACGGGATCACCAACGTCGTGAAGTTGGCGTCGAACGAGGCGCCATTCGGTCCGCTTCCCGCCGCGCGCGCGGCGATCGCGGACGCCATCGCCGGGCTGAACCGCTATCCCGATGACCGCAGCGCGGCACTCACCGAGGCAATCGCGGTCCACTACGGCGTGGACG
>JBKPCV010000006.1:0-2753 GCA_046727575.1 Actinomycetota bacterium | reverse complement strand
ACCTACTCTCGCGCTCTCGCGCTCTCGCGCTCTCGCGCTCGCCTGCCAGGCTTCGAGACCGTCCCACACGGCCCATCCAGCCAGCCGGAGTCAACCTCGCAATCCCGTCGCTTGGCATTCCAACGTGCGACGCAACCGCGTCGAGATTGCCCCTTCGGGAGTGTCTCGCTCACTCACTCTGAATCGCCCTGGGTTTGGCGGAGGCTCTGATCTCACAAGGAGACTGAGCTCATGCCTGCACCACGCAAGTACGACCAGGAGACCCGGGACCGGGCGGTGAGGATGTATCAGGACCGCCGCCGTGACTTCCCGGCCGAGTCGGCCCTTCAGTCGCGGCGCCGGGTCGGTGAGCTGCTGGATATCAAGCCCGACACGCTGCGCGGCTGGATCGAGCGGGTCGAGATCGACGCCGGTCAACGGCCGGGTGTGCCCAGCTTGGTCGATGCCCGCATCAAGGAGCTCGAGCGCGAGAACGCGGAGCTGCGCCGAGCCAATGAAATCCTCAAGACCGCGTCGGCGTTTTTCGCCGCGGCGGAGCTCGACCGCCGATTGCGCTGATCGTCGAGTACATCGACATCCACCGGGACCGGTTCGGGGTCGAGCCGATCTGCGAGGTGCTCACCGAGCACGAGGTGCCGATCGCCCCGAGTACCTACTACGCCCGCAAGGCCTGTCCGGTGAGTGACGTCGACTGGGACGACGCGCACCGGGCCAACACGGCGTTGGACCTCTGGGAGGCGAATCGCAGCCTCTATGGCGCTGACAAGCTCGCGACCGCGATGCGCAAGGCCGGCCATGATGTCGGCCGGGACCAGGTCGCGCGTCTGATGCGCATCCTGGGGATCGCAGGGGTGCGGCGCGGGAAGCGCCGCACCATCACCACCATCTCGGACCCGAACACGGCCCGGCATCCCGACCTGATCAACCGAGCCTGGACGACGCCCACCCGTCCCGACCAGTGGTGGGTGGCGGACTTCACCTACGTGTGGACCCTGGTCGGGTTCGTCTATGTCAGCTTCGTCACCGACGTGTTCTCCCGACGCATCCTCGGCTGGCGCGTCTCTACCTCGAAGGCAACACCTCTCGTCATGGCCGCGCTCGAACAGGCGCTGTTCACTCGGCGTCGCCACGACGTGCGCTTCACCTCGGAGGGTCTGGTGTTCCACTCCGACGCCGGTAGCCAGTACACCTCCATCGCGTTCACCGAAGCGTTGGTCTCGGCCGGTGTCGCGCCCTCCATCGGCAGCGTCGGCGACGCGTTGGACAACGCGCTCATGGAATCGACTATCGGCCTCTACAAGACCGAGGTCATCGAACACCTCGCGCCGCTGCGCTCCTGGGCCGGTCCCGCCGAAGTCGAACGAGAGACCGCCAGCTGGGTTCACTGGTACAACACCACCCGCATCCACAACTCGATCGGCAAGATGTCACCCATCGAATACGAGGAGCAGTACCGTCTCGCCAACCCCGCCAACACCGACGAGGTTGCGTAAACCCAGTCTCCATCAGATCCAGGGCGATTCACTCTCGCGAACCTCCAGCATCCCCGGTCGGTAGATCGGTGGGTGCCCACAGCTACACATGCTTGTTAGGTCGCGAGCGCATCCAAGAGTCTCGTCATGGCTGTATCTGGCTTTCTCGGTGCTCGAGGATCATGCGCGAAGGTCGCTGCGGCGCTCAACCCCGACTGCTCAGGGGCAAGCCCGAGCAAGCGCCCGAGGACACACCTCGTCGCATCGCGACGAGTAGAGCGATTGCGTGGTCGTCGATGACCAGATTCCCGGGCGTCGCGGGCGTCCTACTCGGGCGTTTGCCGTGAGAGGCCGCGTAGTACCGCGGCGAGTGCATGTGCGCGGAGCTCGTCGGGGGCGTTGTCTGGGTCGGCAAGTCGTTCGATGGCGTAGCCGTTCGCGAGTGCGATCAGTGCGGTGGCGACTTGATCGCGGGGAAGCGTGAGCTCGAGGCCTTGGTCGCGCACGACACCTTCGGCGATGCGTCCAATGAGGCTTCGCATGCGGTGATGCCGCTCGGCGCGGGCGCACGATGGCAGTCATGCAGCCATGAGCCAACCCTCCCAGGGGTCGCGTGTACTTAGCTTAGCTAAGCCTCGATCCACCGATGGCGACGGCTGATTGAGGCCGCGTATCCGCGGAAAATGCCTCCTGACTTGGGACGATGGCGATGTCTGACGTCGCCGTTGTCGCAAGGTCGAGGAGGCACTTCCTGTGAGTGGAGTATCGCACGCGATCCATCGGTTGGATGTGGCTTTCGACGATGAGTCGTTGGTCGCGAACGCGGGCCTGATCGTGCCGGCGACGCTGATGGTTCGGCTCGGGCTCGAGGCGTTGGTGAACACGACAGTGCGGCTCAGGGCCCGCGTCGGAGGGTCGCGGCCGGGCCGCAAGATCCTGACGTTGGTAGCGACGATCATGGCGGGCGGTACGCACATCGATCACGCGCACATGTTGCGCGCCGGTGCGACGCAACGGGTGTTGCCATTTCGGGTGATGGCTCCTTCGACGCGAGGCACGTTCCTGCGGGGGTTCACGTTCGGGCATGTCCGTCAGCTCGACCGGGTCATCGGCGAGGTCCTGCGGCGGGCGTGGGCGGCGGGCACGGGGCCCGGCGACAGACCGGTGACGATCGATCTGGACTCGACGATCTGTGAGGTGCACGGCAACAGAAGCAGGGTGCTGCGTACGGCTACAGCCGGGTGCTCGGCTATCACCCGCTGCTGGCGACCCGTGCTGACA
>JBKPCV010000005.1:0-56065 GCA_046727575.1 Actinomycetota bacterium | reverse complement strand
GAACCAGCCGGGGAGTGCAGGCAAGTAGTAATAGACGAGCTGGTTGGCCAGCGCGGTGGCAACGGCGACCTGTTCGCGCACGCCAAACGACACGAGTACCGCGGAGAGGCCCACCGTGCCGACGGCCGTCCCGCCGCCCGGAATGGGCACGATCGACGCCACAGTGACCACGCCGACATTGGCGGCGAGCAATGACCAGTACGACAAGCTGCCTCCGAACGCGACGAGACAGGCTTGGAGGCACCAGGTCGCGAGGAGTGTTGCCAACCCGTAGCCACCGATCAGGAGCGTGAGCCGTCGCGGCGACCCGAGGACGCTGCGTATGGTGGACGCGGCGCGGCGCAACGGCGGAAGCGTCGCTCGCCGGAATCGAGGTACGAGCAACACGACCGTGCTCGCGGCCGCGACAACCACTACGACTGCGATCACCAGCTCGACGAGACCAGTCGCCGGGAGCAGTGAGAAGTCGGCGCGCGACGGCTGGATGAGGATCGCGAGCACGAACAGCGCGAGCGCCGCAATCAGATTGCCGGCAGAGCTGAGCAAACCGCCGGCCGCGACCGCGGAGGCGAGGTCGACGCCCATCTTCTGGAGGAAGCGAACCTGCATGCCTTGACCGCCGACGGCGGGCACCGCCAGGTTCGAGAACGACATGGCGACCTGCACCTCGGTAGTCGGCCAAAGCGGCAATCGCAATGGGACCGTGCCCATCAGGCCGATCGCAAAACCGATGTTGGACGCGAACGAGACGAGGAACGCGAGCGCGATCCACGACCAGCTCGCCGACCGAATCGTCGTCCACACCTCGCCCGGATCGCCTACCTCGTAGAGCAGCACGGCGATGGCGACGAGTCCTCCGAGTGCCATGCCCACACTGACGGCATCGATGCGCCGGAGGCGCGTGAGCTCGGGCGTGTCCACACCGACGGAGGCCGCGGCGCGTTCTCGCAGTCGCGCCAAGCGTTGTTCCTCGGCGCGGTAGCCACCGGCGAGCTCGCGCGTCGACCGGCTCGGCGCCGCCGGTTGGAGGAGCGGTAGCGCGGCCGCAACGGTGTCGCGTCCGAGCACGCGCGTCGCGGCGCGCATGGAGCGCCGTTCACCCACGATCGCGGCGGTTGCGGCCAGTAGTTGGGCGACATCAAACGCGCGGTGGTGGGCGGCCGCGGTCGCCCGCGCGTCGTCGAAGCCGACGATCCATGGCCCGTCGGCAGACACCACGATGTGCTCGGCATCGAGACGACCGTGGCTAACCCTGACTTGGTGGAGCGTCGCGACGTTCGACCAGGTTTGCTCGAGCAGGTCATCTGTGAGCTGTCGGGGCTCGAGCTCGACGAGAGGAACGCCGCCCACACTGGCGACGACGAGGAACGCCGAGCCCGCTCCCGCGCTTCCGACCACGACCACTCGTGGCACGCGCACCCCGGCGTCACGGGCCACCAGCATGAGATACGCCTCGCGTTCGAGCTGGTGCAGACGCGTGAGGGTGAGCGGAGGGCCCGAGTCGCGGCACACGACAGACCGCCACACCTTTGCGAGGAGACGCGCGTCCGCTTGGTCACGGCCAATGACCTTCACCCGCAGGAGGCCGTCGTCGCCGTCCGCAAACATGAGAGTCGATCCTGATCCTGTCGGCTGCGCGCCGGCGAGGCGCACGTTGCGCGCATTGACGCCGAGCTCCGCGAGGGCGCGCCGTACCTGCTCGACCGTCGGTCGCCCTCCCGGTGAACCGAACAGGAGATGGACCGCCGCCGCCACCGTCCAGCCGAGGACCACCGCGGCAAACAGGTCGTTCGGAAAGGCCCGGCCGAGCGCGAGCGCAGCCAACGCGAACGAGACGATCAACACGCGCCCTACAACTCGTGTCGGACGCGTGACGTACGGACCTGCAGTGGAAATCACGGCAACCACGACGGCGACGCGAACCGCAGGAAACTGTTGCGATCCGCCGAGGCGTGCCGCCTCTCGGATGCTCCCAGCAAAGGTCGAGTGCGCAACGACAATCCGTCCGATCAGGCGCGCCGCAAGCGACGCGACCAGTCCGGCGACGAAAAGGTCGCGCGCCAAGCGCCTGCGGCGCGCGACGAGCGTCGCGAGCACGACGAGCCCAACTGTCCACAACACCCCGAGCCGGTAGATCGCCAAGAAGACCGTGTCGAGCTGACGCGGTATGGTGCCGACCAGGTCGTAGAGCGCTTGCTCGGTCGCATTGACGTCGCCGGCGTGGCGGGCCGCAATCAGCAAAACGACGACGCCCGTGGCCAACCGAAGCCAGTCGCTCGTTCGGCGTTGGAGGTGTGGTTCCTCGGCGCGCCCGAACAGCCGGTCGCGAATCGGCCGCTTCGGACGCATCTCGCCGAGCGCGGCGCCAGGGCCCGTGCCTTCCAGGCAGCGCACATACGCAGCATGCCCGCCCGGAGCTGTCCTCTAGCATCGCTGGCGCTGCTCCGAAGCCGCCGTGCGTACCGTCCTCAGCGGAGGACCCGTCACGGCTGTCCGTAAGGCGCCCGAGCGAGGAGGACCGATGACAACTCTTCTCCCGCCGGTCATCTCCGCGTACTTCGCAGCGGCCGAACACGACAATGTCGACGCCCTGGTCGACTGCTTCACCGCCGACGCCGTCGTGATCGACGAGGACGCCGAGTGGCGCGGTCAGGCCGAGGTTCGACGATGGCGGGAGACGGTCGCGACGAAGTTCGAGTACACGCTCGAAGTACGCAACGCGCGCCCGCGCCCCGAGATCGATGGAGACGAGCGCATCGACGTACAGACGCATCTCGAAGGCAACTTCCCAGGTGGCGCGGTCGACCTCGACTACCGCTTCGCCCTCCGCGGGGAGCTCATCAGCGCGCTCGAGATCGTCCCGACGAGCTCGGAGCAGCCATGAAGGACACGAACGAGCGAGCAGAACGCATCGTGGCGCGCGTGCGCGCAATTCCCAGGGGGACGGTTCGCACCTTCGCCGATATCGATCCGGCAGCACCCAGACTGGTCGGCCGCGTCCTCGCCGAGCACCCGGCCCGCGTTCCATGGCACCGCGTCGTCCGCGCGGACGGAACGGTGCCCATGGGCGATACCCAGCTCGAACTCCTCCGTCACGAGGGAGTCCCACTACGCGGTGATCGCGTCGACCTCACCAAGGCGCGACAGCCGTGAGGCGCGCGAGGGTTCTCTTACGCGGAGAAGGAGAGTAGGTCATGGCCCGGTTCACGAGAGGCTTCCACAAGCGGGAATCACAGGTGCGGGCGAGCTGGCTCCCACCCGGTCAGTACGACGTCGGGGACGTATGGCCCGTGCTCACGGCCGAAGTCACGCCCCGGCTCTCGACCGAGAGCTGGACGTTCACCATCGAAGGCCTCGTCGAGCAGCCCCAGACCTGGACGTGGGAACAGACCCATGCGCTGCCGTCCTCGACGTATTCGGGCGACATTCATTGCGTGACCGCATGGTCGAAACACGACGTGACCTTCGGGGGCGTCTCGCTCGACACCTTGCTCGACGCGGCTCGGGTGCTGCCCAACGCCACCCACATCCTGGCGTTCTGCCACACCGGCTACACGACGAACCTTCCGCTCGCCGACGTGACGGGAGGTCAGGCATGGGTCGCCTTCGACTACGGCGGCGAGCCACTACCGGTCGAACACGGCGGCCCCGCTCGGCTGCTCGTACCACACCTGTACTTCTGGAAGAGCGCGAAGTGGGTCGCCGGGCTCCGTGTGCTCGACCACGACGAGCCCGGCTTCTGGGAAACCAACGGCTACCACAACCACGGCGATCCCTGGCGCGAACAGCGGTACCAGGGAGACTAGAAACCGCGTCCGCCGGAGCCCGCTGACCCCGCGTTCTCCATCGGCCACTCCTCGAGGGGTTGTTCGTGGGTCGGCAGGACGATGGGCACGAGCACGCCATCCTCCGACTTGTGCTCGACGTCGAGTGGCGGCTCCTGCGCCCCGCGGGCGCTGCGCGCAAAGGCGATCGCGGCGGTGAGCGCTCCGATCGCGGCGGCGACACCGATCACGACGAAACCGCCGTGGAAACCGTCGAGGCCGGCTTGGGACACGAGCACGGTCGAGACGGCCGCGACGCCCGCGGCCCCGCCGATCTCGCGCATCGTCTCGACCAGGCCCGACGCGAATCCCGACGCGGAGTCCGAGATACCGGTGAGTGCCGCGATCTGAATGGATGGCGCGCACAGCCCGATGGCCACACCGGCGAGGAGGAAGGCGGGTAGCAGATCAGTGAAGTAGTTGGCGTTTGCGGGCACCTGCGTCAGCCAGAGCGCGCCGATCGCGAGCAGTGAGAGGCCCGCGACGAGGAGGCGGCGTACACCGACGAGCGCAACGAGGCGCGCGCCGGTCAATGCGGACGCCACGAACGCCGTTGTCGAGGTCGCGAGCCACGACACTCCGGTCTTCGTCGGCGAATATCCGAGCACCTGCTGCATGAGGAGCGAGCCGAGGAAGATGAACGAGAAGAACGCGCTGAACGTGAAGAACGCTGAGAGGTTGGCAGCGACGAGGGTGCGGTGCTTCAGCGCCGTTGCCGGCACGAGCGGCGCGGGCGACCTTCCCTCGATCCGCACGAAGGCCGCCAACAGTGTCGCGGCGACCGCGAACAGCAGCAGTGTCGAGGCCGAGCTCCAGCCGTAGTCGGCTCCACGGTTCAGGGCATAGACGAGGAGCAACAGACCGCCGGTCACGGTCGTCGCACCCGCGACATCGAACTTCCCGGCTCGCCGCGGTGCACGGTCGGCACGCAGGAATGTCGCCGCGATCGCGATGAGCACGATGCCCACGGGAACGTTGATGAAGAACACCCAGCGCCAGCCCGGCCCGTCCGTGAGGAGGCCGCTGGCGATGACACCCACCGACGCCGACGTACCACCAACGGCGCCGAAGATTCCGAGCGCGCGGTTGCGCTCCTGCCCCTGCGGGAAGTTGACCGCCAGGATCGAGAGGGCGGCGGGCGCGACCATCGCGGCACCGAGTCCCTGGAGTCCTCGGGCCGGGATCAGCAACGCGGCGGACTGCGCGAGGCCGGCGAGGAGGGATGCAGCCGTGAACAGCGTGAGCCCGGTGAGGAAGACGGGCCGCCGGCCCAGCAGGTCGGCCATCCGGCCGCCGAAGAGCAGGAAGCCTCCCAGCATCAGCCCGTAGCCGATCACGACCCATTGCAACGTGCTCTGACTGAGACCGAGGTCGTGCTCGATCGACGGCAACGCCACGTTCACGATCGCCACATCGAGGACGACCATGAACTGCGCGGCGCACGTCAGCGCCAGAACGATTCCTCTGCTGCTGCGAAGTTCGGTGACCACGCTGCATCCCCTTCCGTGTGCGGCGCTCGAACGGCGAAGCCGGAACCGACAGGACTTGCTCAAACGAAGGCAGCTTGTTTATAGCAAGCTCACTAGCATTATGCAAGGGCGGTGGCATAATGGATCCGTGAATCGCACGTACCGGCAGTACTGCGGCGTCGCCCGGGCGCTGGATCTGCTCGGCGCGCGTTGGGCCCTCCTCGTGGTCCGTGACCTCCTCACGGGGCCGAAGAGGTTCAGCCAGCTCCAGGAAGGGCTGCCGGGGATTCCGACCAACGTCTTGACGTCCCGGCTCCGCGAGCTCGAGGACTCGGGCATCGTTCAGCGGCGCGTGCAGACCCGCCCGGCGGACGGTGTGGTCTACGAGCTCACCGACTTCGGCATGGAGCTCGAGCAGCCGCTGCTGGCACTGGGGTTCTGGGGCGCCAAGACGCTCGGCCGGCCCGCCGAGGACGACTTCATCAGCGCCGACGCGCTGGCAGTCGCGCTCCGAGGGGCGTTCCGAGCCCGCGAGGCGCGCGGCCCCCGGCGCCTCTACCAGTTGCTGATCGACGACACACCGCTGGACGTGGCGGTGAAGAACGCACAGGTCACCGTCCCGGCGACGTCGGCCGAGCAGCCCGACGTCACGATTGAGACGTCAGCGGGGACGTTCTCCGAGCTTTTTTCCGGCAGGCTCGACGTCGACGACGCGATCTCGTCGGGTCGTCTGCGACTCGTCGGTGATCACGCGGACGGTCGACGCTTCTTCGAGATGTTCCGCGCACCGTCGTAGCCACCCACCCGCATCAGTCCGATCCTCACCCACGCGGTCGCCTCGCGAGCGGTAGCGTGCCCCGCCAAACTGGGCCGCGGCTGGTCGCACTTCCGAAGGGGCGGCTGGGTATACGCCATCGATGGGTCGGCGGGAGGACCGCCAGCCGGCCCATCCCCGCGCTGAGCGGTGGCGTAACCAGCGGGCGGGGGTGGACGTCCGCGAAGCTTCGAGCACCGATCGCCTGGTTGTCCCCCGCGATCGTTCTCAGTTGCCGAGGAGACGGGCGAGGATCTCGTCAACCGCGGCTTGGGCCGTGCGTTGCGCCGCTGCGTGATCCTCTGATCGGGCGATGAGGAAGGCGAGCTCATTGACAGTCGCGAGCAGTGTGTGTGCGAACGCGTCCGCGAGTTCGGGACGGATTCGTCCTTCGTCAGCGGCCTGTTGCATCGCAGCCTTCAGCAGTCCGAGCGCGTTCTCTTCTTCGATGGAGCGCCAGCGCTCCCAGCCGAGGACTGCCGGTGCGTCGATGAGCACGATCCGCTGTACGAGCGGGTCTCCTGCGAGGCGCATCCACGCGAGGGAGCCTGCGCGCACTCCCGCGACTGAGTCTTGGGCTGAAGCGGCGGCGACCATCACCTCTTGCGCGATTCGCGCTTCGACCGCGATGAAGACGGCTTCGAACAGCGACTCCTTGTTGGCGAAGTGGTGATAGAGCGACCCGCGGCTCACGCCTGCTTCGTCGAGCACGGCATCGATCGAGGTGCCGTCGAAGCCACGGTCGCCGAACAAGCCGGTGGCGACCTCGACCAGGTGCGCGCGTGTCGTTCGGCCGCGCTCCGCTCGCCCGTCCACTGCGTCTCCTGACCCGACCGCTTGACAAACCGACGATCGGTATGTAATCATACCGACTGACGGTCTACTAACTCTATGCGAGGTGACACATGTTTCTCGACCAACTCGAGCCGCACCGCTCTGCGGTCCGGACCCGCGCCGCCGACCTCAGCTACGTGGAGATCGGCGAGGGCTCACCGGCCTTGTTCCTCCACGGCATCGGCACGAGCGCTTACTTCTGGCGCAACGTGGTCGAGGAATGCGCGGCCACCCGCCGGTGCATCGCACCGGACCTGCCGCTGCACGGCCGCAGCCCGGCGCGCCCGAACCAGGACTTCTCGATCGGCGCGCTCGCCGATGCCGTCGAACAGTTCTGCGAAGCGCTCGCGCTCACCGACATCGACTTGGTCGCTCACGACACTGGTGGTGCGGTCGCGCAGGTGTTCGCGGCGCGCCACGATACGCGCCTGCGATCGTTGACGCTCACGAACTGCGACACCCACGACAACGTGCCGCCCGAGGCGTTCAAGCCCACTGTCGAGCTCGCCAAGGCAGGCGCGCTCGCGCCGGGTGCACCGGCGTTGCTGGCTGACCTCGCGACGGCACGCGCCACGGTGTTCGGGATGGGCTACGACGATCCCGAATATCTCAGCCTCGACATCGTCCGGGCGTTCTTGGAACCGGTGCTCGGCACGACCGAGCGCGCACGAGAGTTCGAACGGATGCTCAGCGCACTCGAACCGAGCGATCTCCTCGCTGTCGAACCAGCCCTCACCAAACTCACGCTGCCAACACTGGTCGTCTGGGGCACCGGCGATGAGTTCTTCGACGTCCGCTGGGCCTACTGGCTGCGCGACACCATCCCAGGCGTGACCGAAGTCGTCGAACTCGAAGGCGCCAAGCTCTTCTTCCCCGACGAACGCGCATCGGAGCTGGCACCACACCTGCTGCGGCACTGGATCGCCGCCGACCAGCGTCATCTACGCACCGGTTGAGGACATCCTGTGCGCAAAGCCACCGCCGCCCTCGGCAGCACCCTGTTCCTGGCGTGCGCACCAGGCATCGTTGCCGGGGTCGTGCCGTGGCTGCTCACCCATTGGCGGCATCACACATACCCGCTCGCCTGGACACTGCGCGCACCAGGAATCCTGCTCATCGCGGCCGGAACGGCGACGCTCGTCTCTGCCTTCGCTCGCTACGTCATCGACGGTCTCGGCACCCCTGCGCCCATCGCCCCGACCGAGCGACTCGTCACCAGAGGGCCAAACCGCCACGTTCGCAACCCCATGTACCTCGCGGTCGTCGCGACGGTCGTCGGCCAAGGCCTCGTCCTCGGCCAACTCATCCTCTTCGGCTACGCCATCGCCGTCTTCATCATGATGGCCGCGTTCGCGTACGGCTACGAGGAGCCCACCCTTGCGAGACGCTTCGGCGCGCAGTACGAGCGATACCGAAGAGACGTACCGGCATGGCTCCCACGGCGTAGTCCCGAAGCGCCAGCGTCCAGTACGTCAGCTGGTCAGCGCTTCCCGTCGCTCGAGTAAAGCGTCGAAGGCGGCCGCGCGTTCGGTGTCTTCGTAGTCCTCTTGGGCGCGGATCTTGCCCCAGCCGGCGTTGACGAACAGCACGGCGCGGTTGTTGTACTGGTCCTTGCCGTCATCACCTTCGACCCAGTCGTGGACTCGGACGGCCGCGCGCGTGTTCCATGGCGGGCCGTTCACGAGGATGTCCTCCACCACCATCTGGATGCCCGCACCGACGTAACGCTTCAGAAAGGCTTCGATCTCGTCGCGGCCGCGATGGGTCGCGAAGCGCTCTCTGCGCTTCTCCGTGGGGCGATGCTGGTTCGCCCACCGGTTGTCGCCCGGGAAGGCGAGGGTCGCGTCGTCGTGGAACATCGCCAGGGCCGGCCGGTAGTTCCCGTCGTTCAGCTGTTGGATGTTGCGCCGGATCATCCAGCGCACGGCGGCTTTGTACATGCGTCCTCCCCGCTTCCAGCTTCCTCGAAGGACGCTAGTAGATCGATCGATCTAGTGGCAAGATGGGGTCGTGAAGCCAGCGATGGAACGTCGAAGCGGCGCCAAGGAACGGATCCTGACGGCGGCAGCCGAGCTCTTTCGGCGTCAGGGCTACGCGGCGACCGGCATCAAGGCGATCCTCCAGGCCAGCGACACGCCGTACGGGTCGCTCTATCACTTCTTCCCGGGCGGCAAGCAGGAAGTCGGCGTCGCTGTGATCGAGGCACAAGGAGCTACCTACCGCCAGCTGGTCGAATCCATCTACCGCCTCGACGACGACGTCGTCGAGGCCACCCTCGAGGCCTTCGCCGGTGCTGCCGATCTCGTGGAACAGACCGACTTCGCCGATGCCTGCCCGATCGCCACGCTCGCGCTCGAGGTTGCGAGCACCGACGAACCCATGCGTCAGGCAGCTGCGGCCGCATTCGAGTCGTGGCTCACTGTTCTCACTGCCCGACTGGTTGCGGCGGGTCTCGACGGCGGCGAGGCGTACGAGCTCGCGGTGGAGCTGTTCTGCTTGCTCGAAGGAGCCTTCCTGCTCGCCCGCACGACCCGGTCGGGCGATCCGATCCGCACCGCGGGGACCGCGGCCGCAGACTCGATCCGACGGTCGCTCGCACGACGACGACGCGGCTGAGAAGCGTTGGACGCCGGTGACGTGTGGTCACCCCACGGCGATCGCAGAGAGCACGTTGTGATCCGTCGTCTCAGTGTGCCTTGCGGTAGAGGCGGGTTGTCAGTGGCGCGAACACGAACGTCAGCGCGGCCGCCGTCGCGAGCGGCACGAGTACCTGTCCGACCGTGGCCGAGCCTTCCATCAGGCCCCGCGAAGCATCGACGAGTTTCGTGATCGGGTTCACGTCGACGAACCCTTGGAGCCATCCGGGCAGCGTGCCTGGGTTCACGAACACGTTGCTCAGGAACGTCAGCGGGAAGATGAACATGAAACCCGCGTTCGTGACCGCGTTGGGAGCCCGCAGCAACATCCCGAGCGTCGTGAAGACCCAGGAGAGACCGAACGCGAACACGATGACCAGCAGCACCGCACCGACGACACCACCGACGCCTGCCTCCGGTCGGTAGCCCATCGCGACGCCGAGGGTGACGATCACCGTCGCGGCGACGAGGTAGCGCACGGTGTCACCGAGCAGCGCCCCGACCAGAGGCGCCGGTCGCGCGATGGGCAACGACCGGAAGCGGTCCACGACACGCTTGGTCACGTCCGTGTTGAGCGCGACGCCCGAGTACACGGTCGTGAACAACACCGAGATGACGAGGATGCCCGGCAGCAGGAATTGGAGGTAGTCCGTCGTCGAGCCCGCGACCGCGCCGCCGAACATGTAGTTGAACATCAGCAGGAACAGGACCGGCGTGAGCGTCGCGTCGAGCAGCTGCTCGGGCACGTGCTTCACCTTCAGCATCCCGCGCCAACCGAAGGAGAGGGAAGCCGA
Organism: Actinomycetota bacterium; assembly: GCA_046727575.1. Lineage (GTDB taxonomy): Bacteria > Actinomycetota > Acidimicrobiia > IMCC26256 > DASPTH01 > DASPTH01. Next base: position 45,694 of record JBKPCV010000005.1, on the reverse strand, counting down.
CAAGGCGCTCGCGCGCGACGGGCGCGGAGCGGCGGAGAGAACGCTACGCAGCATCGTTCCGGTCTCGGTCCCGGCTTGCGGGCGCGCTCCGTGCGCTTCGATGCTCACCGGCATGCTCCTACCTGCGCGGCGCCGACACCGGTGTGACTCGCTGAGTCGAGGTCGCTTTCTCTGATGGTCGACTCCGCTCCGGCGTCCCGGGCATCCGCCCACGCCTCCGCTGCGTCTCCGTCCCTCATGGTCGACTCCGCTTCGGCGTCCCGGGCATCCGCCCACGCCTCCGCTGCGTCTCCGTGGTCGGCGGGCTGGCCGGTCAGCGCGAGAAAGACCTCGTCGAGGCTCGGCTGGCCGAGCGAAAAGCCTGCAATCCCGATGCCCGATCGCGAGAGTCCTGCGATGGCGTCGGCAGCGCGTTCCGCGTCGGCGCACGGCGCGGAGAGCGCAGCCGGATCGGGTTCTCGGTGAACCCCGCCCAGGTCGTCTGCGAGCAGCTGCTCGGCCCGGGCGCGCTGTTCGGGGTCGAGGAGGCGGATGTGCAACGCGCCGAGCCCGATCGGCGCCTTGAGTTGAGCCGGCGTGCCCTCGGCGATGACTTTTCCGTGGTCGATCACCGCAATGCCGTCAGCGAGTTGGTCCGCCTCCTCGAGGTATTGCGTGCAGAGGAGGATGGTGGTTCCCTCCGCAACGAGCGCCCGGATGATGTCCCACACCTGGTTGCGCGAACGCGGGTCGAGTCCAGTCGTCGGCTCGTCGAGGAACATCAGTTGCGGTGTGACGACAATGCTTGCGGCGATGTCGAGGCGGCGGCGCATACCTCCTGAGTACGTCTTGACGAGGCGGTTGCCCGCGTCGCCGAGATCGAATGCGTCGAGCAGCTCGACCGCGCGCGTGCGCGAGTGCCGGTGCCTGAAACCGAGGAGCCGGGCAAGCAGGACGAGGTTCTCCCGCCCGGTGAGGTCCTCGTCGACGGAGGCGAACTGGCCGGTGAGGCTGACGACACCGCGCACCGCATCCGCGTCTCGCACGATGTCATAGCCGAGCACGCGCGCCGAACCTGCGTCCGGTCTCAGCAGCGTCGCCAGCATCTTGATAGTGGTCGTCTTACCGGCGCCGTTCGGTCCGAGCACGCCGTACACGGAGCCGGTGCGAACCGCGAGGTCGATGCCATCAACCGCTCGGACGTTACCGAAGACCTTGACCAGCTCCGACGCCTCGATCGCCAGCGCTGATCGCGCTGTCGTCGGGCGCGCGCTTTCCAACATTGTTCGCGTCATCAACACTTCCTTTGGATCCGGTACTACGGTAAGAGTTCAAGTTGACTTGAAGTCGAGGCTGCGGCGGCGTTCGCCGCCGCCCGAAATGGCGGCGGCGTCTCGTGACCGACGGGAGTTGCCCCGATCGGGTTCAGCCGCGAGTCGACACCGCCCCGACGAGGCCCTCGAGCCACTCTTGCCACGCGGGCTGCTCACGCCTGACGTATTCGGGCGCGGCGTCGGAGAAGAGATACCCGCCGAGTCGAGCGCTGCTCCTGTTCTCGCCGACACGAAACGCCGCGAAGGAGAGCAGTCCCGGTACGGGCTCTGTGACGCGCACGAGCAAGTTCTTCTCGGCGATCTGTTCGACCTCGCCGCTCGCGCCCCTGAGCTCGACGGCCTGCCCGACGTGGTCGACGCCGAGGCCTCGACGGATCGACGAGAGCGCCGCGGCGGGGTCACCCGGAGTGTCGGCGACGGCCTCCAGCGACGTGGCCTGCTGCCCCGGGAAATACGTGAGGTAGAGGCGCAGGTGGTCGAACATCGGCGCCCAACCGGCACCCATGTCGTCGAAGAACTCGCGCTCCCATTCCGCGCCCGTCCCGAACGCGCTGGTCACGACGTGCACGACGCAGGATCCTCCCGACGTCGTCTCGACCAGGAACTCGCTGACGAGCGGCGTCACGGTTGTGGGGTCCTGCCCGGCGAGCGTCGCCCAGTCCTCTTCGTAGACCAGTCGTCGCGGTGGCTCCCAACCGGTGACGACGCCCTTCGAGCTCTCGGGCCCCATGTGGAAGACGACCGTGCCGCCTTCTCGCTCCTCGAGCTCGGTGGGCATCATCCAGGAGCTGATGCCCTTGGCAGTGGCGATGGCGGCCCATACCTGCTCGGGAGTGCCGGGGACCTCGACCGCGATCTCGAAGCGCAGGGGGATAGCGGGATTGGTCATCGTGTCTCCTCGGGTGTGTGGGGTTTGGGGTGTGCGGCGACGACGAGGCGATACGCGCGTCCGTCGTCGTGGTGGTAGCGGGCGGCGAGATCGAGCACGGCGGCAGTCAGCTCGTCTGCGAACGCGGCACGCTCCTCGGCGGAGCGGAAGCGGATCTCGGTATCGATCGTCATGGTAGGAAGTCGCTTCCCTGCCGCGCCCGCCTTCCGAACGATGTCACCGACCTCGCGAACGACGCGGCCGGCGAGCGCAACGAGATAACGCGCCGAGAGATGGTCGGCCGCTTCCTCGGGACTCACGGCGTGTTCGCTGAGGGCAGCTGGCGATACCACGTAGCTGGCAGCGGTCGCGTGCAGAACCCGCTCGGTGATACCGCCGTGGCGACGCTCCTCGGCGAGCTCGACGAGACCGTGGGATTCGAGCGCCTTCAGGTGGTAGTTGAGCTTTTGGCGGGGAATGCCCAACCGCTCGGCCAGCGCCGCGGCTGACGCGGGGTCGACGAGCTCGGTCAGCAGGCGAGCCCGGAGCGGGTCCAGCGCCACTGCCGCGGCGGCAGGGCTCTCGATCACCTCGACATCCAGCACGATGCTCATTCTGGCCTTGACAAGCTTTTTTGTCAAGCCCCCCTCGGCGACGCTGCAGCAGGTCTGACCCGGGACTGTCGGTACTGTCCCTATCCGCGACGTGAGCTCACGGCAGTCGCAATCAGGCTGAACTGCGATACGTGCTCGTTTGGATCGACGGGAGAGACAGTGAGGCGCCTTACCGAGGATGAGATCCGATCTGCTGCTGAGATCCTTGTCGCCCTTCGCGAGCATCGCTTGGTTCTCGCAGGCCTTCCCGCGGAGGTGACGCCGGAGAGCACCGAGGACGTGCAGCGCATCATCAATGCCGTCAGCGAACGGATCGAGAGAGCGATTCGCGGATGGAAGACCTACACGGTCTACAAGCCGATGAATCCGCCCTTCTACGCGCCGATCTACGACCTGTTCCCGAGCGGTGCGGAGATACCCGCTGATATCTCGCCGCGGCGACTCATCGAGCCCGAGATCATGTTCCGGGTCGATCGCGACATGCCGGCGCGCGAACGCAATTACGACGTTACCGAGGTCATGGAATCGGTGACGGGTGTAGTCGGCTTCGAGGTGATCGGCTCGCGCTTTCGGAGCGCGAGCTCGTCGAACAGCGCGGTACCCTCGAACGGTCAGGGATCGCTCTACGGTTCCCTTTCAGACCACATCGCGAACGGCTGCATCGTCGTCGGTGATGCCATTCCCGGCTGGAGAGACGTCGCGTTCGAAGACGTCCGCCTGCGATTGACAGAAGATGACCGCGAGCTCATCTCTGTCGTAGGTTGCCACCCCTTTGACAACCCGTTTCTCCCGGTCGTCGTGGGTGTGAACCGGTTGCGACGGCACTTCGGCGTGAAGGCAGGCGACATCATCGTGACCAACTCGTCGACGAGTTTCTTTCCGGTTCAGGCTGGATCATTCATCCGCGCCGCGTATGACGGGCTGGGCGAGGTGGCGGCTCGTTTCGGCCGCTCCTGACATCGCTCGCGCAGTCTGACTCGCGCCCGCTGCCCGCTCGCCGAACGACGTATTGTCCGCTCCTTCTGGCAGGAGCAACCGGAGGTCGGTGCAGATGGCGGTCGACGAGCGGCGGAGTGTTCTCGAGAGCTTGTTCTTCCCGTTCACGAACTTCTTGCGGGCGTGGGACTACCGACCTGTGACGACGTGGTTCGAGCATTTCATCACCATCAACTGGAACGCACAGGACGCGGATGTGGAGCGGCACGTCCTCGGCGAGGTCGGAAGCTACGGGCGACAACTGAGCCGCATCCTCGATGCCGTCAATCTGCTCGTCACCGAGCTCGACCTCGCGCGGTTGAACCCGGAGCAGCAACGGATCGTCGTCCGCCTCGAGGATCTCGCACAGTCCGCTCGCCAAGCCGTGGACGACTATCGCGGTCGTACCGAGCCAGGCGCCGCCGCGCCCCCTCAGGGAGAGATCCTCCCTCGCGTGATCGACAATCGCTGAACCGCAGATGGACGCGGCGGCTACCGCCGCGCCGAGTTCGGTCCGTGACGCGGGTCGGTCCCGTCCTGCCCCTCACCCGACGACAGGATCATGCACCCGGTGGTGGCATGGGCGACGAGCTTGCCCCGTTCGTCGAGCAGGCGGCCTTCCGCGGTCGCCAGGCGCCGGCCGCGGTGCACGACGGTTCCGATCGCGCGCAACTCGGTGCCCGGCATCACACTCCTCACGTAGTGCACATGGAGATCCGTGGTCGTGAACGCGTCCCCGTCGTCGAGGGTCGTCTGTACTGCACAGCCCATCACCGTGTCGAGCAGCGTCGCGGCGATCCCGCCGTGCACCGTGCCCATCGGATTCGTCATGTCGTCGCGCGTCTCCAGCGCGCATTCGACGTGGCCGGATTCGACGCGTGTGAGAGTGAAGCCGAGCAGGTCGGCGATCCCCGGACCTGGAGCCGCACCCGACTTGATCGCCTCGAGCATCGCCATCGGCGACATCGTGTTCACGCGGCCTCCTCGCTTTCGTGTTCGCTCGCCGCAGACGCGACCGCGGGCGTCGCGAGCGCGACGCCACCCGGCAGCAAGCGCCAAACGACTGCCGCGAGCAACAACCCCGCGAAGACCACCGTGTAGGCGTCGACGATCCATTGGAGCTCGCCGGTCGTCGTGGCCAGCAACCGGGAGAGCGTCGGGATGGCCACGTTGAGGATGGTGGTGTCGACGGTGATCAACACCAACGATGTGCACAGCACCGCCAGCGTCCACCAGCGGCGGTCGTAGCCCGCCCGCACAGTCAGTTGCGTCATGCAACCGGATCCTACAAGGGGTCAGTAGTTTCATGCAACTGATACGCTGGCGTTGTGAAGCGCACCTCCTTCTCCGACATGTCCTGCTCCATCGCTCAGACGCTGGAGGTCGTCGGCGAGTGGTGGACGCTCCTGATTCTGCGCGACTCCCTGCTCGGTGTCACCCGCTTCGAGGAGTGGCAGCGACGTCTGGGCATCGCCCGCAACGTGCTCAGCGCCCGGCTCGAGACCCTCGTGGAGCAGGGGATCCTGGAGCGGCGTCGGTACCAGGAGCACCCGCCGCGCGACGAGTACCTGCTGACGCGCAAGGGATCCGACCTCGCGCCGGTCCTCGACGCGCTCCGGGTGTGGGGCGATCGCTACGCCGCGCCCGACGGGCCCCCCGTCGTGCTCGTCCATGATGACTGCGGCGAAACGACGACGCCGATCGCGCACTGCTCCCACTGTGGCGAACGGCTCCGGCGCGGGCACGTGCACATGGAGCTGGGACCGGGCAGTGTCGATCGGGACTTCCTGCACGTGGGGCGCCCCGCCGACTGAACAGAGCGTGCGACGTCGCCGCCCAGGGACGATTACCGCATCCCGGCGCCGCCGTTGACACTGAGCACTTGGCCGTTCACCCACGCCGCGTCGTCGGACAGCAAGAACGCCACAGCAGCTGCGGTGTCCGCGGGCTCGCCCAGACGCACAGACGGAACACTCGCGAGAACCCGGTCGAGCGCGTCTGGTGACATGTTCTCGCGCATCGAGTCGGTGAGCGTAAAGCCGGGCGCGACCGCGTTGCACCGAATGCCCTCGCGCCCCCAGCGCGCCGCGGCATGGCGTGTCAACGAGAGGACGCCGGCCTTACTGGCGTTGTAGCTCGCGAGGTTCGGTAACCCGGCGAAGGCGCCATCCGATGCGGTGTTCACCACGGCGCCGCCTCCACGTTCGAGCAGCGCGGGAATCGCAGCGCGCAGGCCGAACAGGTAGCCGGTCAGGTTCACGGCGAACGTCCGGTTCCACACTTCGATTGGCACCGACGTGGCGTCGTGGTCGAGATCGACCCCGACGGTCGCGGCGGAAGTGTCGGCGGCGTTGTTGTGCCAACCATCGATGCCGCCGAACTCGCGCACGGACGCGCGGAGAAGGTCGTGCACGGAACCCTCGTCGGCACTGTCGAACGCCACGGCAATCGCGGCGCCGCCGTTGGAGGTGATGACGGAAGCAGTCTCGGATGCCGCGGGTCCATTGATGTCGCCGACGACGACGCTCGCGCCCTCCTCGGCGAGCCTGCGCGCTGCCGCCGCTCCGATCCCACTGGCGCCACCGGCGATGACGAAGACCTTGCCGCTGAGACCGCGCATGGCGCTCACTCCTCGGTAATCCGCGAACTCGGATTGCTTCCGTGCTGTCTGCCGCCGCGCGATGGCTCGCGCTCAGCGTCCTGCGGTGAAGCGCTCGAGCTCCGCTGCGATCCGCTCCCACCTCTCGCCTCGACCAGCGGCGATACCCCGGAGGACCACCACGAGTCGATCCTCGAAATCCTGCAGGCCTGTGGTCGGATTCAGTGTGGCGTCGGCGAGCATGGCTCGCAGGTGAGGCAGATCGCGGCGGTCCCCACTCCCCAGCAGCACGCGATGGAGCTCAGCAAGCGTGGGCCGTCCGTCGGTGGCGGCCTGCCGCTCGCGAGCCGCGCCCATCGCGGCACCGATTGCCATCTCACTCACCAACCCGTAGACGAGTCGCGCGTCATGGATGGTGAAGCCCTGCTCGACGAGCGAGCCCAACGCTGTGTTCATCGCCCGCGCGGTGCGCTCGCCGCTGATGGCACCGTCGATGTACCGCTTCAGCAACCCGGGGTCGGCCACGAACGCGTTGAAGTTGTACATGGCCCACTCGTAGAGCCATATCGCCCAGTGCTGGCCGTGATCGGTCGGCACCTCGATTCGATTCGCTGAGAACTCGGCTGCGAGTCGGAGGAGGTCCTCCCTGCCCCGGACATAGTGGTAGAGGCCCGGGACGCTCACACCGAGATGCTCAGCGACCGTCTTCATGGTGACGTTCTCGAGCCCGAGCGCGTATGCCGCTTCGACGATGAGCTCCTGGCTCAGCCGCGCCGGCCGGCCGACCTTGCGTCGGGGAGGAGCCTCCGCTCTCGGCTCCGGGTTGGTCGACATCCAGACAACTTTACGAGTTTGATTCGACAGAGTCATCGAGGGAACGGGTGGACCCTAACAGCGGGCTCGATTTTCCAAGTTGCCCTCGGCGCCGGGCGACTCTATTCTCGACGCTGTTTCAACAACTGCACCGGAGGCTCGATGGAGCGCTACCTGCTCGTCTCGTCCGACGGCCACGCCGGTCCGCCGGCCCAGGTCTATCGCGACTATCTCGACCCCGGCTTCCGCGAGAAGTTCGACGAGCACCAGCGGGCGATCGCCCAGAGTCGAACGGCGATCAGCCACCCCCGAGAGTTCGTCGACAGGTGGGAAGCCGAGACCGGCGGCGACGGCGGCCTGCGCGCCGCCTACGACTCCGACGCGAGGAACGCGATCCTCGATGGCGAGGGCGTCGCGGCCGAGGTGTTGTTCCCCGATGCCGACGTGCTCGGAACGGGGCGGGTCGCCTCGTCACCATTCGGCACTGGCCTCGCGGCCGGCTCCCAGAGCGATCCGGCCGATGCCGTCGCCGGGAGCCGCGCTCACAATCGCTGGCTCGCTGACTTCGTGAGCGAGAAGCCGACCCGCAGGATCGGTGTGGCAGTTGTGCCGGCGATCATTCCCGACATGGACGTCGTGCTGCAGCTCGTGCGGGAAGCCAAGCAGCTCGGCCATCGCGGCATCCTCATCCCGACTCGTTGGTTCGACCAACCGGCCTATCACGACCCGCGCTACGACCCTCTGTTCCAGCTCACCGAAGAGCTCGGGCTCGTGCTCCACACCCACTCCGGAGCGGGCCCCGCGGACTACAGCCTGGGACGAGGAATGCTCGCGATCTATGCGAGCGAAGCCGGATGGTGGGCTGCCCGTCCCCTCCACGTGCTGATCTGGGCCGGCGTGTTCGAGCGCTATCCCAACCTCAAGTACTCGATGGCCGAGAACTCGGCGTGGTGGGTACCCGACGTCATCCGCAAGATGGACGAGAAATGGATCGGCGGTCACAACACCCGCAAGTTCGGGGATGCGTTCCGCGAAATACTGACGATGAAGCCGAGCGATTACCTCGACCGCAACTGCTTCTTCGGCGCATCGACGCCGGGTGCTGACGACATCGAACGCCGCCACCTCGTCGGTGTCGGCAACCTGATGTGGGGCAGCGATCTCCCGCACCCGGAGGGCACCTTCCCGTATACGCGTTACTGGATCCGCGAGCGCTTCCACAACGTTCCCGAAGACGAGGCTCGCCGCATCCTCGGCCTCAACGCCGCCGAGCTCTACGGCGTCGACGTCGAGGCCTTGCAGCCGCTGATCGACCAAATCGGCCCCACGGTGGAGGAGATCCAAGGCGACGCTCCGGTCGCCATGGTGCCCGCAGGCGTGTGAGGGTGCGGACCCGACGCTGAGCACTTGCCGGTGTCTGTACGGTGCGCGGATCGCGCGCTTGCGGACAGGTCAGGGTCGTGGATTGGCGCCGCCGTCGACGAGGAACGTCTGCCCGGTGATGAACGAGCTCTCGTCACTGCAGAGGAACAGCAACATGTTGCACAGGTCGTCCACCTGGCCCATCCGTGGGATGAGCTGACGGGCGAGGACCTGCTGCACGATCTCAGGGGGCCGGCGCGTGCGGTTGATCGGCGTGTCGGTCATGCCCGGCGCGATGCCGACGACGCGGATGCCGTCGCGGGCGAGGTCGGAGGCAAGTGCCATGGTCACACCGTTCAGCGCGTGCTTCGAGACCGAGTAGGCACCCCCGCCGGCGGTGTATGCAGCCATCGACGATGTGTTGACGATCACGCCGCCGCCCCGCGCGGCCATCGACTGCCGGCAGGCCGTCGCCGCGATGATCGGCGCGAGCACGTTGACGTCGAAGATCCGCCGCCAGTCGTCAGCAGGCAGCTCGGTGCAGGTGTTCCACTTGCCGTGCTGGAGCCCGGCGTTGTTCACGAGGATGTCGATCCCGCCGAAGGTCGCCGCGCACTCAGCGGCCATGTCGCCGATGCCGCGCTCGTCGGCGACGTCGACGACGACGTGGCTCGCCCGGCCGCCCTCGGCCGCGATGACAGAAGCCACGCGCGCGCCGGCCTCCCTATCGAGATCGGCGACGAGCACGGCGGCGCCCTCCGCCGCGAGCGCGTGCGCGTACGCCTCGCCGATCCCGTTGCCCGCGCCGGTCACGATGGCGACCTTGCCGTCGATCCGTTGTGCCATGGCCCCAGGTATAGCTTGATTCGCCGTTCCACCTTCGCTCGACCGCGCGTGACTGGAGGGTCGTGACCGCACCGGAGCCATACGTCATCGACGTGCCCGATGCCGTGCTCCACGACCTGCGTGACCGGCTCGACCGGTATCGCGCCGTCACATCGGGTGGAACCGACGACTGGAGTGCGGGCGTGCCGCCGGCGTTCCTACAACGACTGGTCGACCACTGGCGGACGGGCTACGACTGGCGCGCCGAGGAGCGACGCCTCAGCGAGCTACCGCACTTCCGCGCCGAGATCGACGGCGCGCCGATCCACTTCGTGCACCAGGGCGGCAAGGGACCCGACCCGCTGCCGCTCGTCCTCACCCACGGTTGGCCGTGGACGTTTCGTGATTTCCTCGCGGTGATCGGGCCGCTCAGCGACCCCGCGAGCCACGGCGGCGATCCTGCCGACGCGTTCGACGTGTTTGTCCCCTCGCTCCCTGGGTTCGCGTTCTCCGCCCCGTTGGAGCGAACAGACCTCAACTTCTGGAAGGCCGCGGACCTCTGGGTACGGCTCATGGTCGACGTTCTCGGCTACGAGCGGTTCGCCGCGCACGGTTGCGATCTGGGCGCGATCCTCACGTCGCAGCTCGCGCACAAGTACGCCGAGCGGCTCGTTGGCATCCACACCGTCATGGCGATCCCCCCGATGGTGTTCTCGGTGGAGCGGCCCTGGGCCGATGTCACCGGTGGCAATCTCGGCGGACTCGACGATCCCACTCGCGCCCACGTCCTCGCGGCCGAGCGGCGGTACGCCGCACACATCGGCGTGCAGTGTCTTTCGCCACAGACCCTTGCCAACGCCCTGCACGACTCGCCCGTTGGCCTGGCGTCGTGGCTCGTCGAGCCGCGGTACCGGTGGAGCGATTGCGGTGGAGACATCGAGACATGCTTCTCACTCGACGACCTGATCAGCACGGTGATGCTCTACTGGGTGACCGGCAGCTTCCCGACCGCGGTGCGCTTCTACTCCAACGCGTGGCGCGACCAGTGGCAACCGTCGCACGACCGCCACCCGATGATGGAGGCACCGGCGGGGCTCACGTGGTTCCGTCCCGATCTACCGCCCGGCGCCGAGACGGGCGCCGCTGGCGCGCTCTACAACGTCGTGTTCACCAACACCCATGACCGCGGCGGGCACTTCGCCCCCGTCGAGCAGCCCGAGGCGCTCGTCGCCGACATCCGCGCGACGTTCCGCCACCTGCGCGCCTGAGTTCCGCCCCGCCGACCAGAAGCTGCAGGATGCGCCGCGGGGGCGCCGTGACTCACGTACCGGTCCTCACCATGGCTTCAGGTCCTCGCCGGCAAAGGCAATGGAGTGTGAGTCGCCCGGCACTTCGTCGAGGGGCACGCTCACTTCATCGACGGTCGGACCGACCTTCGACGCGACCGGCGCGAGCACGTCGAGATCGAATCCGTACACCTCGACGGCATTGAGACCTACCATCGCCGCCACTTCGCTCCGCTCGAGGCCAGCGAAGGTGTGACGGAGTGCCTCGGTGGTGTACGGGTACGTGCCTTCGATGTGCGGGTAGTCCTGACCCCACATGATCTTGTCGACACCGATGTCGTACCGGAGCGGCACTTCGGTGCGCCGGAAGAAGCTCGCGCCCGTGAAGCAGTTGTGCTTCCAGTAATAGCTCGGCGGCTCGGTGACCTGCTTCACGAGCTCACCGCCGAAGTGCGACTCCGCCGTGCTCGGGTCGCAGAAGCGGCAGTACTGGTGGTCGAGCATGCTCAGCACGGATGGCACCCAGCCCGACGACTGCTCCGTGAGCACGAGCTTCAGACCGGGATGCTTTGCGAACGCGCCTCCGAACGCCATGTGCCAGAACACGCGATGTGAGAACCAACTCAGCTCGACCATGAAGATCGCCATCGATGCCAGGTACGCACCCGGCTCGGGGCCTGCCGCGCCGGAGTGGTTGTTCACCGGCATCTCGAGCTCTTCGCAGACGGCCCAGAGCGGGTCGTAGACGTCCGCGAAGAGCGGCGGGAGCGTCGAGTCGGGCGGCACACCGGGTAGGAGAATGCCGCCGAAGAGACCATGGTCCTTTGCCCATCGCACCTCGGCGACCGCGTCGTCGATGTCGTTGAGGAAGATCTGCGCGATGCCGGCGCGTCGCCCGGGCGTATCAGCGCAGAAGTCGGCGAGCCAGCGGTTGTGCGCCTTGAGACCGGCCCAGCGGTGCTCGTACGTCTCCGGTGTGGGTGGCCGGGCGAGCAAGTTGCCCGATGGGAAGAACGGAGGAATCGTGTTGGGGAAGAGCACTTCGGCGACGACGCCGTCGTCCTCGAGTTCCTGGAGGCGAGCCTTCGAGTCCCAGTTGCGGTACGCCGTCTGTCCCCGCAGGTCGGTCCACGGATTCACATAGGACTTCGCCCAGTCGTCGAATTCGTCGAGGTACCTCGCCTCGAGGTACTCGCGGTACTCGTGCATCTGACCGCCGGCGTGGCCGTCCGATGAGATGACGATGTAGCGGTCATCGGCGAATGTCGTCATCGCTGCTCCCTGATCGGCACGGACACTCCACCGTGCGCTGCGATGTCAGCAGAAAGGGCAACGTACGATCGCGCGATGGTACCTGCCGTCGCGGCCACTGTCATCCGGGGCGTCGCGTGGGTAGCCGTCGGATGAGCGCCGAGCGAGAGCGTGGAATCCGGCCCTCGCCATCGGCCGAACGCGCAACGGAGATCGTCGATTTTCTCGCTCGCCACCCACGCGAGTCGTTCACGGTGTCCGAGATCGCGCGTTCGCTCGCGTTCAACCGCGCGACGTGTCACTCGGTGCTGCTCGCGCTCGAAGCGGCGGATTACGTCCATCGGGACGATCGCACAAAGGGCTACGCGCTCGGCGCGGCGCTGATCGGCGTCGGTGAAGCCGCGCTTTCCGGAATGCCCGTCGTCGCAGAGGCGAGGCCCGAGGTCGAGCGACTCGCAATTACGACTGAGGTGGAGTGCGTGGCGTCGGTGCCGGCCGGAGACAACATGGTCGTGGTCGCAACTGCCGGCCCTCGCGACCGCTTCGGCGGAGTGCTCCATGTTGGTTACACGTATCCGCTCTGTCCGCCGTTCGCTACTGCGCTTGTCGCCTGGAGCGATGAACCGACCGTGAAGGCCTGGCTGGACCGAGCGGGACGCCTGTCCGACGAGCAGCGGGAACACTATTTGACGTCACTCGACGCCGTCCGTCGGCGTGGATACTCCGTCACGCTCGAAGTCCAGGACGCGGCTCGCTTCGCTGCGCTCACCCGGGCGCTCCGTGCCGAACGCGATTCGCCGTCGACTCCCGCCGAGCACCACCGCGTGAGCCAGTTGCTCCAACTCGAGTATGCGCTACCCGAGACGGCCGAGCTCGGACGACACCGCGTCGAACGCGTCAGCGTGCCCGTGTTCGACGCGAATCGGACGGTTGCGATGGTCCTCGGCCTCGCCGGGTTCTCGCACGACATGGTGCTCGACGAGGCGAACGCCTACCTTCCTCCGCTCTTCGAAGCGTCGAACCGAATCAGCTCCCGTCTGGGTGGCGGACCGTAGTCTGAGACGCGAGGTATCAGTCGCGTGCGCCCGCGGTTCTTCCGGTCATGACGTTGAAGCCCTGGATCAGATAGGACGGCACGGTCCGTTCGGCTTGCGACTCCGCCCTGGCGAGCGAACCCTGCCCGGAACCGGGTTGGCTGATCCAGAAGACGTCGTCCCGGATCCCTTCGAAGCAGAGGTCCGCCACCTCCGAGAGCGGGGCGAACGTGATCTCCTGTCCCGCGGCCTTGGCGCGGTCGAGCATCGGAGTCAGCTGGTCACGACCCTCCGAAGCCGGCGGCGCACCCGGACGGTCGTAGCGCGGGTGCCGATGGCGACCGGGCCGCCAGATGCCGGTGTTCAACATTCCGGGAGTCTTCGTCGACGGGTACAGCAGGTGCGCCGTCACTTTCGCGTCGAGCTCGCGCAACTGGCCCCACAGGCACTCGGTGAGACAGGTGACCGCCGCTTTGGTCGTCGCGTAGATCGCGCTGTGGATCAACGGCGTGAAGCCGCCGTTGCCCGACGTCGTGTTCACGACCGCGCCCTCGGTGTCCTGGGCCAGCATGGTCGGCACGAAGGCGTTGATCCCGTTGACCACGCCCATCACGTTCACGTCGAGCGACCAGCGCCAGTCGTTCACGTGGTGGTCCCAAAAATGACCCTCCGAAGCCGACCCCACGCCGGCGTTGTTGCACACCACGTGCACGGCGCCGAACTTCTCGAGCGTCTCGTCGCGCAGCGCCTCCACCGACGACAGGTCGGTCACGTCAGTGACCACACCGATCACCTCACGGCCCTGGTCAGTCAACTCCGCCGTGGTCTGCTCGACCAATGCCCGGTCGATGTCGGCGACGACGGCCTTCATGCCCTCGCCGGTGAACTTCTCGACCAGCGCCTTGCCGATGCCGCCGCCGCCGCCGGTGACGACGGCGACTCTGCCGGAGAAGTCCTTCATGTATCCCCCATTCGTACGCTTTCCGGGCCGCCTAGTGCGCCCGTCCGACCTGCCCACCCATGCCACCCATCGAACAGGAGATCACCCACGATCCCGGACCCTGCTCGCGCAGCCGCCGCCCGATGTGCCAGGCGAGGATTGCGGGGTTGCGGCAGTCCACCACCAGGCCGCGCAAGTGGTGCTCCAACAAGTCGTTCATGCGACGACCTGCGCGAGTTTGAGCTCGATGATCCGATCCCAGTCGTAACCGAGCTCGAGCAGCACCTCGTCGGTGTGCTGCCCGTGTTCGGGTGCACGCCGCAGCGTTGCGGGTCGTCAACCTGCACCGCGCCCGTAGGGAGTGAGTAGTGCACGTCGCCGTCGTCAACCGTCGCGATGTAGCCGTTCGCCACAACCTCGCGGTCGTCCGCGATCTCGGTGACGGACTGGAACGGCTCCCACGGGAACTGCTCGTCGGCGAACGCGACGCGCCACTCGGCGAGAGTGCGAGTCGCGAACACAGCATCGAGCACCTCGATGCACTCCGCCTTGTGTTCGCCACGGCTGTGGATCTCGGCGAAGCGAGCATCCGCCGCCAGTTCGGGCCGGCCGATCGCGCGGCAGAGGTCGGGCCAGTACCGGTCCGGCTGGAGGAAACACAGCGTGAGGAACCGACGTCGGCACACTTGTAGTTGGCGGTGAGCGGATTCGGCGGCAACGGGCGCGCGCCGGATTCCGACAGCCGGGGCGGCTGGAACGTCTTCATCGAGAGGTTGATCGACCCCGCCGACGCGCCGATGCCCTGCGTGACGAGCCCGCGATAGCCGTCGCCGTACACGGGGTGCTCGATCTTGATCACGTCGGCACCCCAATCGGCGAGCAGTGCGCCGGTGGCCGGGACGAAAACGAACTGGGCGAGCTCGACGACCCGGACTCCGGCGAAGAGATCAACCGACGGTGCCGTCATGCGTTCGACGGGACGGCCGGCGTGAAACGAAAGAGGCGCTCGGCGTTGCCGCGCTGGATCTTGTACTGCGTCTCCACTGGGAGGCCGGCGAGCAGTTTCTTGGCCACGCCGATGGAGTCGGGCCAGGTGGTATCGGTGTGCGGGTAGTCGGTCTCGAGCATCACGTTGTCCTCGCCAATGATGTCGAGCGACCGCAGCCCGGAGCTCTCTTCGATGAAGCAACCGTAGATGTGGTCGCGGATCGTGGCGCGCACATCGAGACGGTCGAGATCGGCCATGACCTGCTCGGTGGCCACCGCGCTGTTGTAGAACGCGGTGTTGGTCTTCTTCGCCCAATGGCGCTGCTTGTCGATCACCTGCTCCGCCCGCTCGATGAAATAAGGCATCCAGCCGATGTTTCCCTCCGACAGCGCGATCTTCAAGCCCGGCATGCGCTCGAAGTAGTCGCTGAACAGCCACGCGAGCATCGTGCCCGCAGCGCGGACGGCGCCGAAGGTGAGGTTCGCGAGGCCGGGCGCGTCCGACGAGATCACCGGCATCGTGGACGACGACCCCACGTGCATGCACACGACGGACTGCGTGTCCTGCGCCGCGGCCATCACTGGATCCCAGTAGCGGTCGGGATCGTGGATCGTCGGGAGGCCGAGCGGCTCCGGGTTCTCCGAGAACGCGAGCGCAGTCGCACCCAACGCCGCGCAACGCTCGATCTCGCGCGCAGCGGCAACCGGGTCCCACAACGGAATGATGATCAACGGGATGAAGCGACCGGGTACGGCGCCGCACCACTCGTCGATCATCCAGTCGTTGTACGCCTGCACGCAGAGCAGCGCGAGCTCCTTGTCCTTGGCCTCCCAGAAGACCTGTCCGCAGAACCGGGGGAACGAGGGAAAGCACAACGAACCGAGGATCCCGGCGCGGTCCATGTCGGCAACGCGCGCGATCGGGTCGTACGCGGCGGGCCGCATCTCCGAATAGGGCACCGGATTCGGCGAGAACTCCTCCTTGCGCTTTCCGGCGGCGACCGACAGGCCCGAGGTCGGGACCAACTTGTCCTCATAGGCCCAGCTGTCGTCCGCGAGCATCCGCGGCCCGACCTCCCGGTACTTCGCCGGGAGACGATCGACCCACACCTTGGGCGGCTCGATGACGTGATCGTCGACGGAGACCAACCAGTCGAGCTCGGGTGCGTTGGCGTCCATGGGCGCTCCCTCAGTTGTCGCGCCGGCTTGCGACCGAACGGCGGCACGCTAATATCCGAGCGCGAAGTATCGGATCTTAGCGACAGCCGCTCTCTGCGGACAATCTGCCGGAGGCCACTCGTGCCCGTCCACTCCCTCGTCGTGCTGACCGAAGCAAGACCGGGAACCCCGGCGTGAGCGCCGACGCAGCCAAACCGCTGCCCGTGACCGACGCGAGTTCAGCCGGCTACTGGGCCGCGGCGGCACGGGGCATCCTCGCGCTCCCGCGCTGTGCGGTGTGTGGTCGCTACGCGTTGCCGCCCACGACCGTCTGCCCCGAGTGCGGCAGCGCCGATCCGCAGTTCGCCGCCGAGCCGGTCGAGGGCGGAGGCGCCGTCCGTTCGTGGACTGTGGTGCGCGACGCGTTCCTTCCCGGCTTCGCCGACGACCTGCCGTACGTCCTCGTCGACGTGGAGCTCGACGTACAGCACGAGGTCCGCATGATCGGCCGGCTCGTCGACGGACCCGACGTACCGCTCCACCTCGGTGACCGCGTGCGCGTCGTCTTCGACGAGCTCGCCGAGGGTGTGGCAGTGCCCGCGTTCACGCTGACCGCGCAGTGAACGCCCGCTTCACCGCCCAGAACCGAGTCGCGATCGCCGGGTACGCGCAGAGTCCAATCCTGCGGCACGCCGATCGGCCGCTCGGTGCCATCGCCATCGAGACCGCGCGGGCGGCGATCACGGATGCCGGCCTGACCGTGGCCGACGTCGACGGCTTCACCACGGGTGCACTGCTCCCGACAGCAGGCGCCCACGCGTCGGTCGACGGCGTGTCGGTCGTCACGTCGAACTGGCTCGCAGAGGCGCTCGGCGTGAACCCGCGGTTCGCAGCAGGGTTCCAGGGTTACGGGCAGATCCCCGGTTCCGTGACCCTGGCCGTGAACGCGGTCGCGAGCGGTGCCGCCGACGTGGTGCTCCTGCATCGCGCGCTCCACAACCCGCCTCGCGGTCGCTACCACACGAACCCGATGACCCACGCGGCCGGCACCGCGCAGTGGACCGCGCCCCAGGGCTACTGGGGTCCGCTGTCGATGATCGCCCTCCCGTACAACGAGTACCTCCAGCGCTACGGCGCGTCTCGTGAGTCCATGGCGAACGTGGTCGTCGAAGCCCGCGCGAACGGAGCGAGGATCCCGTGGTCGTACTGGCACGACCGGCCGCTCACGGTCGACGACTATCTCGCCGCCCGGGTCCTCTCTGATCCCATCTGCATGTACGACTGCGACATTCCAGTCGACGGTGTTGCCGCGTACGTCTTCACGACGGCAGAGCGCGCGCGCAATCTCCCGCATCCGCCCGTGTACGTCGCCGGCTACGCGCAGGGTCACCCCAACCGGCACCGACTGCCGCTGCACTGGCCGCTCGACGACATCATGGACGTCGCGGCGGAGACGTGCGCGCGGCTCTGGGAACACTCCGGGCTCTCCGTCGACGACGTCGACCTGCCGCAGCTCTACGACGGCTTCTCGCCCTTCGTCTACTTCTGGCTCGAAGCGCTCGGTTACTGCCCGGTGGGCGAAGCACATCGCTTCGTGCAAGACGGCGGGATCAGCGTCGCACGCGATGGGCTCCCGGTGCTCTCAGGAGGTGGCGCGCTCGGCAATGGTCGGATGCACGGCGTGCCGCAGATGCTCGAGTGCTACCTCCAGCTCTCACAGCGCGCCGGCGATCGCCAGCTTCGGTCCGCGAACGTCGGCCTCGCGTGCCACTCGTCGCCTCACTGGGGCGGCGCCGTCCTCTACAGCCGAGAGCCACTCTGATCCAGGATTCGCACAGCTCGTTCCCGCCGAGATCAGGGGTGGGTTACGGACGTCCACTGCCCCCCGGCGGCGGACGATGCTCGTATGGCGTCGAGCACGGACTGGCCGGCGACCCCGTCCGCGAACGTGGCCGCGACCGGGTCGTTCGAAACGGGTCGACCGAGCGCCGAATCCCGCAGGACTTCGTAGAGACGGGTGTACGGGACGCGGTCGATTCCCATCGAATGCCAGGCGTCGTAAGCAGTGTGCACGAGCTCGCTCGGCGGCGGATCGGGAGGCGTGAGAGGCAGATCCTCCGGTAGCGGCACCGCTTGCGGACCGGCGCCGGTGTCGATCCACACCTCCTCGCCCTGCAACCATGCCGCGCCGGCGGAGCCGACGATCTTCGTCGTGCCGACGAACATCCCGCGCGCCGCACACGAGCTGTGCAGCAGCACCGTGGCGCCGTTGTCGAGCTGCAGGAGCGCGGAGTACGTGTCATCCGCGGTCATGTCCGGCCGATCGGCGAAGCACTGCAGTGAAGCACTCGCGCCGACGATTTCGCCCATGGTCGAGCGCACCTGGTCAACGACGTGCGACCCGTAGGCCCCGAGCCAACCGCCGCCCTCGGACGAGAGCTGCCACCAGTCGGGTAGCTCCGCCGCGGGATCGGCATGGGTGGACAGCTGGAGCTCGAACAGGCCGAAGCGCGGGGCCCCGATCGCGCCGGAGCGGACCGTGCGCGTCAGCTGTGCCTGGCCGGCCCCGAAGCGCCATTCCGTGCCGAGCAGGTGCACGATGCCGGCGCGTTCGGCGGCGTCGAGCATCGAAACGGCTTCGGCAGCGTCACGCGCGAACGGCTTCTCGCAGACCACGTGCTTCCCGGCACGGATCGCGTCGAGGACGATCGACGCGTGCGTGTGCGGCGGCGTCGCGACGGCGACAGCACCGACCCCAGGCATCGACAGCGCGTCGGCGAGCACGGACGTCGAGTGCGGCACGCCGAACCGTCCCGCCCGGTCAGCCGCTTTCGTCGCGTCTCGGCCGACGAGCCCTAGCACCTCGATGCCGGCCGCTCGCATCGCCCGGAGATGGGTCAACACACCGAAGCCGGTACCGACGATCACCGCGCCGAGTCGTTCGTCACTCACCGTTCCCCCTCCGCGTCCGTGGAGATATTGGGCGAAGTCATCCGCCGGCGGCGGCCTTCGCGATGTTCTCGAGCCACCAGGTCGGCGCGTTGTCGGTGATGTTCGGGATGTTCGAGTAGTCGTGCCAGCGGTAGATCCTGCCGTCCCGCAGCTGGGTCACCGAGACGAACGAGTGGTCGATGACCTCGCCGGTGCCGAACATCCACCGCTCGGTGTGCTCGGTCATCACGAGATCGCCCTCGGCGACCATGTTCGTGCCCGGGAGGTGCTCGTAACCCTCGAGCGGCTCGATGCCGATCTTCAGGCGGGCGATCACCCCGTCCGGGCCGAACCCGCCAGGGCCGGGCACGCCAACATCGGTGTAGTGGGCGTCATCAGTGAGAAGCGCCTTCATTCCGTCCCAATCCCGCGCTGCCAGCGCGTCCCAGAACTGCTGCACGACCTGCTTGTTCGCTGCGACGACTTCGTTGCTCACAATCCGTGTCCTCTCTCCGCGCTCCATCGATCAAGACCTCACTGTGCACGAGACTGAGCGCCAGATCCAAGACGTGCTCGAGGGCACGCCGGTTCGGCCTCCTCCACGTGATCGTCACCGAGCGGCCAGGATTCGGCCAACTCGTCCGCACACTTCGCGGTGACGCGGCCGGTGATCGCCGGAGGGTCGAGTGGGACGGGCGCCTCCGCGGCGACGCTGATCTTCCTCAGATCGGCTTCGGCACAGGAAAGCGCAGCAGCGCACCGACGACGTCGTTCGCCAATCGGGTGCCGTCGTACACCTGCTCGACCAGACCGCCGGCGACGAGAACGGCTTCGGCCATCTCGTCGATCACGTCGTCGGTTGCGCGCGTCGCCCGTCCGCACACAGGGCACTCCTCGTCCTCGAGACCGAGCCAGCCGCAGTTGTCGCAGACACGCCCAGCAGCTTCGGCGTCGTCGTGGACGAGCAGCACGTCGACTGCCCTCTCCTCGGTTGCGAGCAGGCACCACTCGAGACCGATCGCGCTGTTACCGCCGATCGCGACGCGCTCGTACACGGTGGCGACGAGCTGCGTCGTTTCGGCGCGCTCCTGCTCGTCGACAATAAACTGCACGTGCTCGCGCACCTTTGCCGGTGTCATGGTCCTCGGGTCGATGACGAAGGTACCGATGACGAGTGGCCGCAGGTCCTTCGGCAGCATCTCCCCGAACTCCCCGACCGTCTCCTGGTGCCCACCGACGATGACGAGCTCCGCGCCACGCTTCTGCAGGAGGCCTTCGGCTGCTTCGACGGTTGCGTGGTAGTGCTTGCGCGAGAGCGTCGCAGCACGGTTCTGTGTGTGTCGTTGGTCGTAGTCGTGGGCGGAGGGCCGGCCCGGTCGCTGCGCCGACGGCTCGACGATGTCGGCAATCTCGTCGAGGTGTTGCATGAACAACTCGTAGAACCAGGAGCGGCCCCGTTCGACGACCACGACGAGATAACGCCGCGCGTGGGAGACTGCAGCGAGCAGTGGTCGGAGATAGGGGGTCGCGTCGGCAATCGCGCGGTCCGGGAGGCGCGCCGCGAGCACGACCTCTTCATAGAACCCCGCGCTGCTGCAGCTGAAGACCGCGACGCCGCGTCCGAGCAACTCCGAGCCCCGTTCCGCAAGCCCCTCGATCTTCGCGATGTCGGCGCGCACCGATTCGCGCGCAGCGTGGGTCAGCTCGGTCGAGCGCGCGAGGTCGTGAACCGGCCTCAGCAACGACTGCACACGCGCGTGGATACCTCTGAGCGCGGCCGGGTCAGCCGGCACACCGAAATAGACGGACAGCACCGGTGCCGCGGTCGATCGGAAGTGCAGCAGGCGGTCAAGTCCTTCCTGGAACACCGTCAAGATCAGGAAGTCTCGCACCCGCGTTCGGAGCCGGCGAGTTCTGTGAACTGGAAGTCATCGACCAACTCGTGGGTCTGCACCGCCACGCGCCGTCATATGCCAGCCGCGATAGCCTGGTGGCCGCGGACGAGTTCTTCTACGCGGAGCAAAACGCACTGACGGTGAAGAACGCGGAGCAGTATTACCGAACGATGTTCAGCGGGCGCGCGTCGTCTTGGAACCTCCGCGACCAGCACATGGTCCAGACCCTCGACGCCCTGCTCCGACACCTCAGCGGACGATGGGGCGAGCAGGCCAAGGTCGTCGTGTGGGCGCACAACTCGCACCTCGGCGATGCGCGAGCTACGGAGGTCGCCAGCCAGGGCCAGCTCAACGTCGGCCAGCTCGTGCGAGAACGTCACGCCGGCGACTGTCGTCTGATCGGCTTCACCCACCTTCACGGGCACCGTGACGGCGGCGGACGACTGGGGAGGTCCCGCCGAGCGCAAACAGGTGCGTGCGGCGATGCGCGACAGCTACGAACGACTCTTCCACGAAGTCGACGACAGGGCATTCTGGCTCGCTCTCGCGAACGGGTCGTCGGCCGCGGCCGACAAGACCACGCGAACGCGGGGTGCGGGCTCCGAACGTCGGCGCGACGCTGCAACCAGGCGGCGTCGAGCCGATGCCTGTTCAGCGAGGGAACGAACCAACGAGGAGGAAGCCGATGGCCATCATGCGATGGGATCCGTTCGCCGAGGTCGACCGAATGCTCGACCTCGTAGCAGGTCGCGGAACGACCGGCGCCGGCCAAAGTGTCGCGCGCGGCATGCCAATGGACGTCTACCGGAAGGGCGACGAATACGTCGTCGAGATGGATCTCCCGGGCGTCGACCCGTCGTCCATCGACATCAACGTCGAGCGCAGCCTGCTCACCGTGGAAGCCGAAGGTCAGTCCACGCACGAGCAAGCCGACGAGGTGGTCCTCTGCGAGCGACGCCACGTCAAATACCGCCGCCAGCTCTACCTCGGTGACAATGTCGACACCGACAACGTGCAGGCCTCATACGACAACGGCGTGCTCAGGCTCCAGATCCCGATCTCAAAGGAACAGCGCGCGCGCAAGATCGAAGTCGCCGCCAGCGCCGAGCCGGGGAAGCTCGGCGAGTCCAGTTCCGCACAGGCGCAACAGGGCGAAGAATCGTCACAGCCGGACACAGAAGGTTGAGCAGTCGGCCTCCTGACTCGTACACCTGTCTCGGAGGCGAAGTGCGCAGAGCGGCTGACGGACGGATCGGCAGCAGCCGGTTCGCCCGTCATCTGAGGCCCGCCGCTCGGATCGATGCCCACTGACGGTGCGCCCGAGCGACCCGCTCGGATCGTGCTCGTCGGTGCGCCGGGTTCCGGTAAGGGAACACAGGGCGTCATGCTCGCCAAGCACTTCGGCGTGCCGTACATCTCGACTGGCCAATTGCTCCGCGCCGCCGCCGCCGCGGGAACCGCGAGCGGACGCGAGATCGCGAGTTGCCTCAGCCGTGGTGATCTTGTCCCGGACGCTCTGATCGTCACCAGCCTGCGCGACGCACTCGCCAACGCCGGGCCAGCCGCCGGCTACGTGCTGGACGGGTTCCCGCGCACGGTGACCCAGGCGCGACGCCTCGGGGAGCTCCTCGCACCCGGCGCCGTCATCCACCTTGTCGTCCCCGACGCGGTGGCACGCGCCCGCGTCGCACGACGCGCTGATCCGGGGCGAACGGATGACGATGACGAAGCGGTGGTCGAACGACGTCTGCGCCAGTTCCACGACGCGATCGGACCCATCCTGCGCTACTACCGCGACCGCGGCGTTCTCCGCACTGTCGACGCGGATCCACCGCCGGATGCTGTGCACCAGGCCGTCGTCGACGCGCTCGCCGACAAATGGGCATGAGACGAGCAAGAGCAACCTACGAGTCCCTGAGCTCGAACCGCGCGATCGTGGGATTCTCGGGAATGGTGCTGGCGCGAGGCTGAAGGTCGGTCGAGCATCGAAGCCGGGCCCCGGACTAGAGCCGAGACCATGCTGAGAACGCGTTTGTGGCCACTGAGAAAGCTGGCGTCGTCGTGCTCTCCGTCGACCCTAACAGTCCGGAACACGACGCCGGGCTGAAGCCGGGAGACATCAATGTTTCTGTCGACGGAAAGACGATGCAGACCGCCGAAGACCTCGTCGGAGCAGTCCGCGAGCATCGGCCGGGCGACAAGCTCTCCATCACCTTCGTTCGAGATACCGACCGAGACCGACAACCGCGACGCTCGCAGAGCGGCCCACTACCTGAAGGGTCGCTATTGCGAAGGCGCTCAGGGACGTCCGCACCATGAGCGTGCTCGACATCTTCTGGCTCTTCATGATTGCGTCGAGTCTCCAGCCACTGATCCAGCAACGGATCCTGGCAGTGCAACGGGCGCGTGCCACGCGCGCTGGAGGAGCGCGACGACTTGAAGGTGATCACGCTGGACCCATGACTTCCCGATCGACGCCCAATAGGCGCAAGAATTTGGGCCTTCCGGTGTCCACGGATCTTCCGGACGAAGAAGTCCGCTCGCTCATGTACCTCTACCACAGCCGCGCGAGGGAGACGATCCTCGGTCGAATACATTCCCCAGCTCGTCAGACAGCGCGTCGCAGAGCGAGGGCCCGCGTGCTGTCACAAGTAGTGCGGCATCGATGCGAACGGTTGGCGCGGTGGCCGTAAGCGGCCGCGCAACATGAACGCCACGACGGCACCGAACACGAACCCGCCGACGTGGGCCGCCCACGCGATGCCGGAGTTCGGCCCGACGAAGAACTGCAACACGAACCACAGTCCGAGCAACCACGACGCTGGCACCAAGACGGGAAGGATGACGACGATCGACAGGACCGGCGCGGCTGGGAACAGAACGAGATAGGCGCCCATCACCGCTGCGATGGCACCCGAGGCGCCGACAAGTGGCACGGTCGAGTTGGGATTGAGGGCCACGTAGGTCGCGGTCGCGACGAGGCCGCCGACCAAGTAGAAGATCGTATAGCCCAACGGGCGCATGCGGTCCTCGATGTTGTTACCGAAAACCCACAGGAACAGCATGTTGCCTGCCAGGTGCAGCAGGCCGCCGTGCAAGAACATCGACAACAGCACAGCCAAGTACACGTTCTTGTGCGGGGCGAACGGCGGGCCAGACGAATGCGTCTCACAGGCGGTCGTGTCGCCACCGAGGAATGTCTCCCGCACCTCCTGCACTGTCAGCGGCCGCCCCTGCCAGAGCTCGCACGGAATGGCCGCGTTCCGGACCGTCCACTCCACCTGCTGGAACTGCACATCGGCCGTGCGCTCGAAGAGCGCGTCCGTCTGGCGTGGCTGGACGAAGAAGAAGATCACGGTGCACGCCGCGATGATGAGCAGCGTGACGATTGGCCGACGGACGGTTGGGTTGTAGTCCTTGATCGGAAGCACGGAATCTCCCTGACCGACCACCAAGGCCAGCCCCTTCGGGTTCCCCGACAGCGTTACCCGTTTTCGGGTCTCCGCGCATCCCGCGATTGGGTGGGTCACCCAGCAGGCCGCGGGGGCGCGTGTCGTTCAGACAAGCGAGAAGCGGCAGACCGTCACGGAGCACAACCGGTCGTCGGCACCCTCCGCTCGGAGCTCCACGCGCACGTGCACCTCACTCTCGCTGATGCGCAGGATCTCGGCGCGCGTGGCGAGCGGCGCTCCGACGCCGCGTTGGATGATCGACGTGCCCTGGTGCTCGATCCAGAAGCGGTTCGTACCTGCGGCTTGCTCAGCGGCGATCATGGCCGCGGCTTCGGGGATCACCTGGAACGGGCCTTGGTGGAGGCCGTCCCGGCCGACCTCGGGTGTGAGCTCCGGGATCTCCAGGCTGCCGTCGTCGCGCCGGCGTGCGCCGAAGGCCTCGTACAGCGGAGGGAGATCGGGCGCGTCGGCGACCCCGGGTCGGTTGTCGACATACTCAAAACCCGGGTTGGGGCCCGCCACCGCCCAATGAGTGCTGCCCAACGCGAGCAGCCGGTCGGGGTCGCCGGCGTCGGTGATCCGGCTCTCGGTGAAGAACTGCGAGCGGCCCTCTCTGAGGACCCTTCCCTCGAGATGCACGCGCGCGACGTCGGCAGCGGGTTCGAACAGGTGCACGTCGATGCGGGTCGGCGACACAACTGCGAGTGGATCGACATTGATGCCGGCCGTGTCGAGGAGTGCGATGCCGAGCGGTGCCGAGAGCACGCCGACCGGCCCGCGAAGGTCGCGACGAATCGTCATCCATCCTTCCGCTTCGTGGCGACCCCTCGACTCGGAGTACGTGCCGAGATACCGGTACGACACGAGCGTCGCGACGCCACCGCGCCACCGCTCGCGCGCACCCGCGACATCTTCGCGTCCGGGTTCGGTCGTTGCCATTGTGGTGCTCCTCGACGGACGCGTGAGGATCAGGCCGTCGGCCTAGGGTACGCGCGTGGACGACGAGCTCCGTGCGTGGATCGAGACGACGACCGGCGGTCGCGTCGTGCACGTAGAGCGGCCGCCCGGTGGCGGGTCCCGCGAGCTCTACCTCGTCGATGTGGACCGCGACGGTTGCATCGTTCCGCTCGTACTGCGGTGCGAGGCCGGAGGATCGTTCACCGGCACGGACATCTCACCGGCGAAGGAAGCGCTCGTCTATCGCGCGCTCGAACACACCGACGTGCCCGTCCCTCGGGTGATCGCGCTCGCGCCCAATGACGCCGCGCTGCTCATGGAGCGCGTTCCGGGAACGGCCGACTTGTCGACGCTCGATGCCGACGCACGCGCCGCAACGATGCGCTCGTTCGTCGACGCGCTTTCGGCGTTGCACAACCTCGACGTGGACGAGCTCGAGCTCCCCGGCCTCGCCCGTCCGCGCACGCCCGAGGAGCATGCGCGCCTCGACCTCGACACCTGGGCCCGACTCGCAGATGGCGGTGTGCCTGACCTCGACCCGCTCGTTCGCTATTCCGGCGCGTGGCTGCGTGCGAATGCGCCAACGACGGTCAGCCGGACCGTGCTCGTGCAAGGCGACACCGGCCCGGGCAATTTTCTGTTCGACGACGCGCGCGTGACGGGCATCGTCGACTGGGAGTTCGCGCATCTCGGGGACCCCATGGACGATTGGGCGTGGCTCGACATGCGCGCCACGGGATGCGATCTCTCAGAGCTCCAAGAGCGGTACCGCGCCGCGACCCGCATCCCGATCGAGGAGCACCGCATCCGCTTCTACCGTGCGGCAGTCGACTACCGCTGCGCGGTCACGACGTCGCTGGCCGTCAGCCGGGGCGGCGGCGCGCGCGGCTTCGCGCCGTATCTCCTGGTCACCGAGCGCTACATCACTGGCCTCGCGGCGCGCATGTCGCAACTGCTCGGGGTCGCCGAGTCACCCGACCTGCCGGACCTTGGACCGACGCCCCGCACGGCGTACTTCGACACTCTCCTCGACGGCATCCGAACTGCGGTCCGTGCGCTCGACGACTCGGAGCTGCGCGAGGCGACGCGGAACCTCCAGATCCTCGTCCACTTCCTCCGCGCTTACGACCAGGTGGGCGACGGGATCACCGCGCGCGATCGGGCCGACCGCATCGAGACGCTCGGATCAGACGCGCTCGACGACGGGCGCTTTCGTCAGATGGTCGAGAACGCCGGGGCAGAGGGCGACGAAGCGATGTTTGGCTACCTGCTCCGCAGGACCGCACGCGAACGCTTGTTGTGGGCGTCGCTCCTCGAGCGCCCGCGCCGCTGACCACGGCGCAAGGCGCGACCGGATACGGTGCGCGCATGCCCGACGCGAGCGCGTTCACCTCCGACCGCGCGGGCAACGACGACCTCCTGACCGACGACAACTTCCACACGCCCGAGACCGACGAGTGGTGGGAGCACGAGACGATCTGGTTCTGGTGGTTCAACGCCGAACGCAAGTTGGGCGCCTGGAACTATCACTACCTCCGGCCCAATGTGGGCGTGGCGGGAGGAGGGCTCTTCGTCTTCGATGACACCGCGTGGTTCCACATGGAGGTGCCTTACTACTTCAACTACTCGAACACGCCGATTGCCGAGAACCCCGACTTCCGCGACTTCACGTTCCCGAGCGGTGAGCGCTTCCAGATGCTCGATCCGCTGCGCCACTACCGCATCACGTTCGCTGACCGCGACAGCATCAACCTCCAGCTCGACTGGCACGCGGTGGGGAAGCCGTGGGTACGCGTGGGGGCGCAGCCGCACACGAGCCAAGGCGACCAATCCGACAAGCCTCGTCACTTCGACCAGTTCGGTCGCGTCCTGGGCACGCTCGAGCTGCACGGGGAAACCATCCCGATCGACTGCTACGCGATGCGAGACCGGTCGTGGTGGCACCTGCGCCCGGAGTTCTGGAAGCGCGGCGGCGGCACGAGCACGTACATCACGTGCATGGCGGATCCTGACACTGCGTTCTTCGGCGCCGGTAGCGGCGGCTTCCTACTGCTCGGGGGCGTTCGTCTCCCGCTCGTCTCCGGCTCGGTACGTCGTGAGCGCGATCCGGAGTGGGGCTACATGACGCGCATCGTGGTGACGGGAAGGGACTCGGAGGGCCGCGAATTCGAGGCGGTGGGCGACAGCGTGAGTCGCATGGCCATGCCGATCTCCGGTGTCGCCGGGGTGTGCTGGCAGAGCCTTGTCCGCTACGAGTTCAACGGCGTGGTCGCGTACGGCGACGATCAGGACGCATGGCCACTCAGCACATGGGCGTCGTTCCGGCGAACGCACAAAGGGCTGCCCGACGGGCGCAGCGGACGCTTCGGGCCCATCGACTGAGGTGTCACTGGCGTGGAGCGACTGGGTCACGAACGACAAGTCAGCGCGCCGGGCAGCTCGCCGGTCGTGGCTCGAGCGATCGCCCGCGCTTCAGGTTCCCACTGCGTGTATGCAGTCGGTGTGGCACTGTGCTGAACCCGTTGCGCTGCGTCGTTGACCGGCATGGTTTGCCAGTTCGGGATCTGCGCGAGCCGACGGAAGAACGAGTCGGCCGCGCTTCGTGGATTCAGGATCTGGCTCGGAGTACCCCATCCCTGTGAGGGACGTTGCTGGAACAGTCCGAGAGAGTCGCGGTCACCGTGGGCGAGGTTGTGTAAGCGCGACTCCTGCAGGGAAGCAGCGATCGCGACCGTGACGGCGTGGTGAGGCAGACCAAGGGCACCGGCGGCGCCGGCGACGATGTTCGCGTTCGCGGCCTGCTCACGGTCGAGTGGATACGAGGTCTCGCCCACGTCCACTCGACACGGGAGCGCGTTGGTTCGAAGTCCGCGGCTCGCGATGAACAGCCAGCCGGCAACGGCCACTGCCAGAGAGGCGAGCAGCGCGGCGACCACGATCACGTAACGTCGCATGTGGTTACCACGCTACGGAGTGGCGACGAGCTACCGAGCGCGGTCATCCGCGCTCGTCGGCATCCGGTAGATGGACGCACCGGCAACCACGGCAACTCGGCGATAACCGCCGATACGCAGATATCGCTCGAATTCCGGAAATCGGCGGGGAGGATAGAACCGAGCGTTCCGTTGGTCTGCCGTCGCCATGTCGACGACCAGCGTCGGCGGATGGCGCCTGAGATCATGGATGAACATCTCCCACGCACCCGTTGTCGCGTATTGCATCCCGACTCGATCGGGAGGTCGACCACCGCTGGCACCAGTGAGAAAACCGGTGGTGACGAACCGGGTTGCGGGCAGCCGACCGGAAGACCAGTACACCTCCGGTGCGTGACCCCAGACCAACACGCGGTCCCCTGGACCCGTTTGATGCCCGACGTAGCGCGCGACCGCGTACGCGATCTTGGCGTTGCGACCATCGTGACTGTTGAACGCGGGCACGAGGTAGTAACTCGTGGTTCCCAGCGCGATGACGAGCATGCCCCCGGTGATCCATGGACGCGTGAGCACCTTCCACGAACTGAGCGCGCGCGTTGCGAGCAGGCAGAGGGGAGGCAGCAGCTGCAGGTAGTAGTGAGGGAAGAAGCGGAGACCGACGACTACTGCGGCGAGACCGCTCAGCAGCCAGAGCCAAAGGTCTGTGTCGTCACGACGATGCCGCCACGCCAGCGCGGCCAGCACGACGATCACCGCGTGGCCGAACAGGAACCATGCGGTCTGACGCGCGCCGAGGCCGAGTGCGTACCCGAGGACGCCGCTTGCGTCGAGGTAGCCACCGTTTCCGGTGAGGTTCCAGAACAGGAAGTCGTGGAAGCCGAGCGCCGCCGCAACGAGGACGATCGGCACGATGAACGACGCGAGGAGGGTCAGCACACCGGACGCGCGCCTCGCTCTCCAGGCGAGCCACGCCAGCGGAAGCAACGTGAGGACCGCGGTCTGCTTCGCGAGCGTTGCAACCGCGAGCGTCGCTCCTGCCGCCGCGGGACGGCGTCGGATGCCCAACACCATCGCGCCCGTCATCAACGGCAGCATGAAGACTTCGAAGTTCGCAGCTTGCGCGTCCTGGGTCCGGAACGCGGTCGCGGCCAGAAGGTAGAGCACGCCGGCAGCCGCGCCACTCCAGTCGCGACCGAACCGCCGCCGCGCCTCCGCCCCGAGGAGCAGAGCGGTCAATGCATGCGCGAGCACGGCGAGCACGCGAACCGACACGAGGTCGTCATTGCCTGTGACCGCCAAGGTCGCGGCGTACAGGTACGGGACCAGTGGTGGCTTCCGGTCGACCGCGTCCACATAGAGGTGGCCACCGTGTTGGAGGATCTGCCCCTCGGTGGCCAGATACGCCTCGTCGGTGTTGAACACATGGTTGCCGAACGTTGGGATCCGAAGCGCCGCCGCGAGCAGCAGGAGTCCGAGGAACAGCAGCAACGAACGAACCTTCCTGGTTGGCGCGCTCGCCGGCCTCGCGCGCATCGCTGCGGCTGGCGTCGACGGCGCTTCCAGCACCGCGTCCGTTGGCTCGGTCTGTTGACAACTTGGCGTGGGGGCGTCATACACGTCCGCGTCGATCGCGGAGGCGTGTGTGGCGTCGCGGTGCGTTGCCCGGTTCATCGTGCACCGAGTCTTGCGTTCCCCGCCCTCGTATGGTGCACGTACTGGACGTGCCTCCTCGACAGGACGGGGTCCTCGTACAGATCGCAGACACGGAGCCGACCGACGAACGCGAACTGTGTCCGCACGGCGTGCACGAGCTGGCGGGGACGGAGGTCGGGGAAGCCGGAGGCCAGCGGGTCGCAGGGACCGATACCCTGACCGCGCATGCTGCAGCTCGCTACCGGACGCTCGCAGCGGTCCAGTAATTGCAGCCGCTCAGGGCGCGTTCGCGAGGTCAGCTTGTTACTCACCGCTACCATCGCACTCGCCTTGTTGGCTGCTGCCTGCGCGTCGTCGGAAGGGTCCGACATCGGATCTTGCCCCATCCAGAGCGGCGCGAATTGCGCGGGCAACTACATGAAGGGGTCTGACCTCCGCTACTCCGATCTCTTCGACGCCAATCTCG
Source organism: Actinomycetota bacterium (assembly GCA_046727575.1). Classification (GTDB taxonomy): domain Bacteria; phylum Actinomycetota; class Acidimicrobiia; order IMCC26256; family DASPTH01; genus DASPTH01. Next base: position 15,382 of record JBKPCV010000005.1, on the reverse strand, counting down.
ACCATGCTGACCTCACGGGCGCGGACCTTGCGTGGTCGGATCTCGCCGGCACAAGCGCTCGCGAGACCCAGATGACCAACGCAAGACTCGTCGGCGCACAGCTCGGTTACGCCGACCTCGGAGACGCCGACCTCACCGGCGCTGACCTCTCGGGTGCCATCCTGACTTACACGAATCTGCGTGGGGCGAGAGTGGCAGGCGCACGCTTCGCAGACGCGAAGTTCTGCCGGACGATCATGCCCGACGGCACGATCGCAAATCCGACGTGCTAACGGGTATGTACGACGACCGGTACTTGCGCGCCGGTCAGGCGCCGCGTCGTATACCGATCGAGTAGGCGTGACCCGGCGACGTATACAACAACGGCATAGAGCCATCCCAACAGGATGTCGATCACGTAATGCTCGCCCGTGTAGATCAGCGTGAGCGCCATCGCGAGCGTGTAGACCACAAGCAACCAGCGCCAGCGTCTCGCTGACGTCCAGAAGAACAGCAACAACAACATCGGGTACGCCGCGTGAATTGACGGCACCGCCGCAATCGGATTTGCCCAATGCCCGGTACCCGAAAAGACCGCCGACGCGTTCGACAGACCGACATGGGACCACATCTCGTCGACGATCTTGGCGGTGGGCTGCAAGAGCGCCTCTCGACTCGCAAGCCATGGCGGCATCGCGGGGTAGAGCGCGTACGTGACGAAGCCAGCGAACGTGAGGCCAACGAAAAGCGTAGCGAACCGTCGAAAGCGGTCGTGCGCGACCTTCCACAAGTATGCGGCAACGACGATGGCGACGAAGAAATGCGAGAGGTACACGACGAACGCGACGTAGTCCCAGACGTGTGCAACGCCGGGTGTATAGAACGCGTGTTGCAAACGAACCGTGAGGATGGTCCCGCCAAAGAGCCATTCGTCGATCCTGATTTGATCGAGCGAGTGCGGCGACAGCCACGTCGCCGCGTACCCTCGCAGCACGTCGTAGAAGACGAGAATGAAGTAGAGAGGGGCCCAGTCGACGATCAGGCGTCTCATCGAGCCCGGCTGGCCAACGCACGAGGCCATCAATCCGAAGCCGACGATGGCGAAGATTTGAGGCCGGGAAGTCGGAATGCCGACGACGACGAACCAGCTGATGACACCGAGCGCCCACACACAGAGATACGGGCGCGAGAGCGCGAATCGGACGAGGTCCGCACGGCCCGGTACCGAAAGTTCCTCGCCCTGGAAGATCGAGGCGCTCATCCGGGACTGACCCTACGCTACGCGAGGCGCTCGACCCGTCAATCAGCGCCGAGGCTGAACAAGCCCTCGGAGAGCCATCAGGATCGCAGCTCGGCCACGCGGAGTGTCCACGAACACTGCGAGGTGACACGGAGGACCGCGCGGTACCCGCCGGTCGTGTATCGCTCGACGCCGGAGCCCTCCAGATCGAACCGGAGCAATCGCGGGAGCCGAAGGTCGAGCCGCCTGGACGGACGCACCTGGACCACCTCGACGGCGAAGAGTCCCGGTCCCGCCAGCGAGGATGAACACGCGAAGGACCACTTGAGGCTCCATCGGGTTGGCAGCCGGAAGACTCGGGTCCGGGAGCTCCCGCTGCCCGCCTCGTCGAGGACCATCAGAGCTGCCTGTCCGGCCTCGCCGTCGGCGACCGGTCCGTACACGAAGACTGACCAGGCAACCGTGAGAAGCAGGATCGCCCCCGCGCGCCTCAACAAGATCGCCTCCCTCATCCGGGCCGGTCCCGGACGGTATCCGGGGCAGATGCCGAGCTCCACGCGAAGGCGACACGGGCGCGCCAGGTCCGGTTCCGTCTCTTGAACCGGAGCGTGGGCCGCTCCATACTCCCCCGGTGCCGCGGCTGGGTCGACTGCTACTCGGGACGCTGCTCGCCGCCGTGGCCGCCCTCGGCCACGCCGCACCGTTGCCAGCTGGCGTCGGATCGCGGACGAAGCTCCCCGCGACAACTCTCGAAGGTGAGGGATCGACGTTCCAGCTGCACTACACACAGGCAGTGATCACCGCCTTCAGGCGGCTGCAACCCGCGGTGAGGATCACCTACGAGGGCCTCGGCTCGCCGCGAGGGCTCGACGACCTCGCGAACCGACGGATTGACTTTGCCGGCACCGATCGCGTCGACCTCGCGCCCGCACCGGCATCTCCCGGAGGCGGGCCGCTCCTGTACTTTCCGCTCGCCGTTTCACCAATCGTGGTGGCGTACAACCTTCCCGGCATCCGCGACCTTCGGCTTTCGGCGAACACGATCGCCGAGATCTTCGAGGGCGAGATCTCGACGTGGAACGCACCCGAGATCAGGGCCGACAACCCCGACCGAACCCTTCCCGACCTGCGCCTCGTCGTCGCACACCGCTCCGACGGGTCGGGGACCACGAAGAACTTCACCACCTTCCTCACCGAAGCTGCGCCCGCGGTCTGGACGCGAGGCACCGGTGCAACGGTGCAGTGGCCGGTCGACTCGCATGGCGCGGCGGGGAACTACGGGGTCGCGCAGATCGTCAAGACGACCGAGGGCGCAGTCGGTTACGTGGACTTCCCCGACGCAGAGGCACTGGCGTTGACGTCCGCGTCAGTGGAGAACGCAGCGGGCGTCTTCGTCACCCCGTCGGTCGAATCGGCGTCGGCCGCGCTGGTCGGCATTCCTGTGAGCCCGGACCTCTCATTCGATCCGATCAACGCGTCCGGCAAAGACGCCTACCCGATCACCGCGCCTACGTGGTTGGTCGTGTTCGGGCACCAGCCTGACGCGAGAAAGGCGGCCGCGCTCAAGGCCTGGCTCCGTTTCGTCTACTCCGCCGGGCAACCGCTCCTCGGGACGGCGGACTTCACCGCGCTACCGAACGAGGTGCTCCGGCTGGCAAGAGCCCAGATCAGCGCCATCGTCGTCGCACCACTCTGAGATTCCGCGCGCCGTGACACTCGGTCGAACACCACGAACTTCGCCACGAACAACAACTGTGCGTGCGCTCGTCCTCGACGCAATGCCCGTACCTCTGCTCGCACTGCGAGAAGAGTCCGACCTGTGAAGGGTGCCGTTCACACTCGGGTACGCGCGTCGCTCCCGCTTGGGGTCACCGGATCTTCGTTTGGTCGGCGTGCCCTGCTGGTTGCCGCGGTCGCATCATCGTGCGTGCTCGTGGCGCTTGCCCCGCGTCACTCGCCGATCACCGTCACCCTCGCGATCGTTGCAACCGTGGCATGCGGTTCCTTCACCGTTCTCGAACTCCGCGCTCCGCTCCTGGGTCCTCGACCGGTCGCGGCTGCGATCGGGGTGGTCTTCGCAGTAGCAGTTCTGACGCCGCCGCGCTCGTCGGACGACCTCTGGTCGTACTCGATGTATGGGCGCATGATCACCGTGCACTCGACGAGTCCGTACGACGCGGTCCCCAGTGAGTTTCCGTCTGACCCGTTCCTCCGACGCGTGAATCCCATCTGGCGTCACCGCGGCTCGGTGTTCGGGCCTGCATTCGTCGCGTACGCGGCGACTGGAACGCTCGTCGCCGGTGACTCGGTGCTTGCCAACCGTCTGTTCTTCCAGCTCGGAGCGACGGCGGCAGCAACCGCCGTCCTCGTGATCGTCTGGCGCAAAACGCGCAGCCCGGCGACGCTGGCATGGCTCGGGCTCAATCCAGCAGTTGGAGCGGTCGCGGTCAATGGCGGTCACGTCGACGTGCTGATCGGATTGGGCGTGCTCGTCGGCGCGGTGTTGTGCGCTCGGCGGCGAGCGGTTGCTGCCGGCGTCGTTCTCGGGCTGGCCGCGCTGATCAAGGTGACCGCGCTCCTGGCCCTCGTCGGGGTGCTGCTCTGGGCCTGGCGTCGATCGGAGCGGAGAATCGCGGGTGGCGCGCTTCTCGGGGCAGCGACAACCGTGGCGCTCGGATATCTCCCGGTGCTGCACAGCGCGTCGCGTGTGCTGACGCGCGCGGATCACACCATCACTCCCGGGTCGGTCTGGAACCCAATCGGGGACGCGATCCTCGGTCACAACGCGGGCCGCCTCGTGCCCCATCCCCGTGCACCGAATACAACCCTCGACGTGGTCTTCTATGTCTCACTCGCTGCCGTCGGCGTGGTCGCGCTGGTGGGGGGTTGGCGGGCCTCGCGTGCAGCGACCCCGAGTCCGGCGACTGGGGCAACCACCGCGTCGTACACCGTGGCGGGTGCGTACACGTACCCCTGGTATTGCTCGTGGTCGCTGCCGGTGCTGACCAGCCGCCGGCCGTCGAAACTCGCGTGGATCGTGTGGCTGCAGGCTTCAGCGATGCTCGCGGCGCTCGCGCTGCCGATTCATCCCAGCGGCAGCATCGTCGACGACCTGTTCCGCGACGCGCTCACGTACCTCGCTCCTGTCGCGCTGGCGCTCGCCTTCGTGGTGGTCGCGGTGCGCGGCAGCGATCAGTCGCTCGGCGTCGTTCCCGCCGATAGCTGAGACGGATGCAGGAACACGCGCCGCGAGAAGTCCCTCAGCACCTCGTTGAGCTGCGATCGGACTGATGAACCAAACGGGCTCACCCCATACGACCAAGCGCATCCACGTGGACACCGCGATTGCTCTGCTGATATTCCAGCACCGACTATCGGATGGTAGCGAACGCCGCCTCGGGCCGCTAGAGTCCGGGCGCGCACGTCGCGTACTCCGGCCGTCGCTCACGAGCGGCCGAGTGACCGTCGAGACGCGAGTTGAGGGAGAGCGACTCCGCGACATCCCGCCCGAGGCGGTACAGGAATGGGAGGGAACCTTGAAGCGATCGAGGAAGAAGAAGGGCGTCGGGTTGCTCGTCGTCGCCATGGTCGCTGGCCTCGTGGGCGTCGCGCTCACCCCCGTCACCGGTCAAGCCGCCCCGAGGGTGCGCGGCATCGAGAACGGCACGATCGCGGTTGCCGGTCTCGGCTTCGCGCAGAGCTTCGGCGATGCGGGGATCGGTGCGGCGGCGCGGTTCGCTCGCGCGAACAAGAACAACGAGGTGAAGGGCTACAAGTTCGACTACAAGGAGTTCGCCGACGACAAGAACGACCCCGCAACGGCGCTCTCCGAGACGCGCCGCCTGGTCACTCAGAGCAACATCTTCGCCCTCGTGCCGGACGTCTCGCTCGCCACTCCTGGCGAGTACCTCACCCAGCAGCAGGTGCCCTGGTTCGGCAGCGCCTACGACGCAACGTACTGCCCGACGAGCGGCACGAGCTGGGGCTTCTCGTGGGCCGGCTGCCTGATCCCGGAGAGCCCGACCAAGTTGCCGAACCCCGCGGCCGAACTGCTGAAGAAGGAAGTCGCTAAGAAGGGCATCACGCAGCCGACGATCGGGCTCATCGGCACTGACTCGAACTCGGGGAAGCAGTCGATCCAGAACGCCGCGTCCACCTACACGGGCGCGGGCTGGAAGGTCGTGTACGCGAAGGGTGCCGTCCCGGCGCCGCCGGCAGTGGTCGGCGACTGGTCGCCGTACGCACAGGCGCTGCTCACGTCGAACAACGGCAAGGCTCCCGACGTGATCTACTCGAGCGTTCCGCCCGCGGGTTCGCTGCAGCTCATCAGCACGATCAAGAACAGTGCTTACACCGGGACCTTCATCTCGCCGTACTACTCGTCCCTCCTGCTCAAGGCGTTGCAGGGCGCGTACGTGTTCCTCCAGTACGCAGCGTACGAATCGCAGTCGCCGAACATGACGCAGCTGAAGAACGACATCCAGGCCGTCAAGCCCGGTGCGCAGTACTCGCTGACCATGGGTGGCGGTTACCTTGCGGCCGACATGTTCATCGCCTCCGTGAAGAAGACCGGCAAGAACCTCACGCCCGCCAATCTGCAGAAGACCACGGCGAAGATGACGTACCAGTTGAAGGACGTCGTGGGCCCGATCGAGTACCCGGCGTCGTTCAAGTACTCGGTGCCGGCTTGCTCGACCCTCGTATACGACCCCGACGGCGCGTCGTTCACCGTCGTGCAGCCCTACACGTGTTCCAGGAAGACCTACCCGATCCTGTCCAAGTTCGGTTGAGAAGGAGTTCGACCGGCCGCTAGATTCTCTCAGAGGATCGCGCCCTTCTCCTTCAGCGCGATGATTTCGTCCCAGTCGTGGCCGAGCTCGAGCAGCACCTCGTCGGTGTTCTCGCCGTGGTCGGGTGCCCGGGTGAGAGACAGCACATCCTCGTCGAACTGCGCAGGGCTCGGCACCAGCGGGTACTCGCCGCCGATGCCCTCCACCATCGTGACGAGCTCGTTCGCGCGAACCTGCGGATCAGCCGCGGCTTCGCGCGCGCTCTGCACGACGGTCCATGGCGTGTCCAGTCCGTCGAGTGCCTGCAGCCAGTGCTCGAGGTCGTGCTGGGCGAAGACGGCGTCGAGCGCCTCGATGCAAGCGCGCGAGTTCTGCAGCCTCTCCTGTCCGGTCGCGAAGCGGGGATCGTCGATCAGTTCCGGAGCGCCGATGCGTTCGCAGAGCTCGGCGAAGTGCTTCTCGGTCTGCATGCCGGCGAAGTAGATCATGCGCCCGTCGCGCGTCGTATACCCGGCGACGAGCGGATTCGGTTGCTCGGCGTGAGGCAGCCGCGGGATGGTGTCGACATCGTAGAGCTGGCTCGCAACGACTCCGGGCGAGAACATCCACATTCCCGCGGACAACAGCGAGACGTCGACGATCGCGCCCTCGCCGGTGCGCGCGCGCCGTAGGAGCGCGGCCGCGACGGCACCGGCGAGGAAGGCGCCCGACGCGAGGTCGCCGAGCGCGGGGCCCGCCTGCGGGATGAACTCGTCGCCCACCATGCTCGCGGCGTGGGCGATGCCGGTGCGGGCCCAGAAGTCAGTGTGGTCGAAGCCGCCAGTGTCGCGTTCGGGACCTCGGTGGCCGTGGCCCGTCGCACGCGCGTAGACCAGCTGAGGGTTCACCGCGCGCAGGTCATCGGGCTCGATCCGGAAACGCTGGCGGTTGCGCGGAAGGTAGTTCGTCAGGAACACGTCGGCTCGGGCGACCAGCTCGAGCAACACGTCGTGGCCCTCGTCGGTGGACAGGTCGATGCCGACGCTGCGCTTGCCGCGGTTCATGATCTCCCACATGAACGCGAGGCCGTCCGAGCGCGGCGGGAGCCCGCCGATCGGGGTGCCCTTCATGGGGTCGGCAAGCATGGGGGGGACCACCTTGACGACGTCGGCACCCCAATCTGCGAGCACGGCCGCGGCCGCGGGCGCGAACGCGTACATCGCGACCTCCACCACCTTCACACCCTCGAGTTGGTCGTAGCTCACGTCGGCTCCCGGTTCAGGCGCGGAGCAGCATACGGAGGTTCGTCTCGGCGATCTTCGCGGCGTCCCCGTCGGGGACGTCGGCGAGCGCCTTCTCGAGGTAGTCGTGGTTGTGGGGCCAGAGGCCGTCGCCGTGCGGGTAGTCGCCCTCCCACAGCAGGTTGTCGACGGGAATGTCGCCGAGGGAGCGCAGCGCGAAGTGCTCGTCGACGAGGCAGACGTACATGTGTTGGCGGAAGAGCTGGCTCGGCGGGATGGTGCCGCCCTTGGAGGTCTGGCCGATGGCCTCGTTGGGCTGGATGCGCTTGTCGCGGAACGCCTTGTCGGCCCGCTCGAGGATGTAGGGGATCCACCCGGCGCCACCCTCCGACAGGATCACCTTGAGGTTGGGGAAGCGCTCGAGGATGCCGCTCATCAGCCAGTCGATGCCCGCCATCATCGAGTTCAACCCGTTGAGGGACACGAGCACGGTGGGCGGCGCGTCGCCGGAGGTGGTGACCAGACGCGACGAGCTGCCGATGTGCATGCAGACCGGGATGCCGGCCTCGTTCACCACCGACCACAGCGGATCCCAATGGTCGGTGTGCACCGACGGCAGCCCGAGCACCGTCGGGTTCTCCGAGAAGGCCAGCGCCCTGGCGTCCTTGGCGACTACCCGCTCGAGCTCCGCTACCGCCAGATCGATGTCGTACAGCGGGAGGATGACCGCACCGAACAGCCGTGACGGGTCCTTCGCGCACCATTCGTCGAGCAGATAGTTGTTGTAGGTCTGCAGGCACGCGAGACCGAGGTCGGTGTCACTGACACCGAGATAGAAGCGGTGACCGGCGAAACGCGCGAAGTTCGGGAAGCACAGCTGACCCCACACGCCGTCGACGTCCATGTCCTGGAGACGTTCCACCGGGTCATAGCAACCGGGCCGGATCTCGTCGAAGCGCGCCGTGCCCGGCGCGGGCGGGTACCCGGCCTCGTCGAACCCCGGCAACGCCCGACACGAACCCATCGGGATATAGGTGAGTTCGTCCTCGTACAGCCAGGCCTGGCGCCCCTCGACCTCCACGATGCGAGGACATGCATTCCGGTACTTCGCCGGCACGCGGTCGACCCAGGTGCCGGGCGGCTCGATGATGTGGTCGTCGGCCGACATCAGCTTCGTGGAGTTGGGCAACATCGTGGAACCTCCTCAGTGCGAACGCATTGCGAATCGCGGGGCAGAGGCGCGACCCGCGCCCGATCGCGACTCGGTGATCACAGCGGACCGGCCGTTCAGCCTCATCGTTGGCTCCTCTGTCGAGCCCTCACCTTTCAGCTTCGCCACCTCTTTGACGGGTGCTGCTCAAACGTAGAGCGCGCCGAACGAGTCGTGCGCGTACACCGCCGACCCGAGCCGATACAGGAGCTCGGCGATGATCCCCGGCGCCACGTGCCGGGTGATCCCCCACAGGTAGTAGCCGTACACGATGCCGCAGCGGTACTCCTCCCACGCATCCTCCCACTTCGGCGGCTCGATCCCGCCCGCGCGCAGTTGATCGAGGTAGTGCTTCAGGAGGTCGCGCTCGGTCCGCTCGCGTACGTCAACCGGCAACGCGGACGCGATGTGGTAGCCGACGTCGAAGCCCCACGGTCCGTGCGACACCATCTGCCAGTCGACGAGGCTCGGCCTCATCTCAGCGTCGAGGAACACGTTGCCGATGTGGGCGTCGCCATGCACGACCGGCCAGCGTCGCGCGTCCGGCGCGCGCCGCACGAGTGCTGCATAGGCGTCGAGGAGACGCAGCCCGTCTCGCACCGGTGCCGGGACGCGCACGCCGTTCGGGCCACTGAAGTTGCGCTCGATGTCAGGCAGCCCGCGCACTTTCATGTAGGACGCGCGTTGAGGTTGCAGCCAGGGTCGATCGTTCCACTGCGGATCGTTCCAAGTGGTCAAGTGCAACTTCGCGTACTGCTCGAGACTCGATGCGACCTGTTCTGGCGAGTACGGACTCAACGCGTCGAGGAAGCGGCCGCCCGCCGCGATGACGTCGCTGGTAATGACGACACCGTGCTGCGTTTCGGGATCGACGTCGGCGTACACGCTCTGGAGCGTCCGTACCTTGCTCGCAGGCGCGAGCTCCCGGTAGAAGCGCACCTCCGTAGCACCCACGGTCGCGCTCGAGCGCGAGTGCTCCGAGAAGTATCCCTTCCCGCACAGCGTCGCCGCGAGATCCGGCGGGAGAGGCTTGGCCGTCTCGATGCGGAACCGGACATTGGTCGAGACGCGCTCCGTGACGGGTCCACGCGTGACCTTTGTGACCTCGATGCCAGGAAACTGCACGCCCAAGGCGGCGGTGAGCCAAGCGGGGTCGAGCAGCTCGTCGAGCGTCCCCGGGACCGCCGGTGCGGTCACGTGCGTGACCGCGCGCGGTCACAGTGCCGCGGCTGCGACGTACACCACCGCACCGAGTTCCTCATGTTCAACCCTCGCGTCCGCGTTCGCGCCTGTCCGTGCGGCGCTGCCCCTCGGGGTGCTTTAATGCTAGCGATGGAGTTTCGATTTCGTCAACATTGGCGCGCGCTCGCGCGTCGTGAGCAATGCCTCTGAATCCGTCGCCATCGGTCATGCGCGCCGGCGAGATGCTCGACTTCCTCGCTCGGAATGCGCCCGACTCGTACAGCGTCTCCGAGATCGCGCGGGCGATCAACCTGCCACGCGCGACGTGCGACTCGATCCTCCTCGCGCTCGCCGAGCAGGCCCTCGTCGTCCGGCGCGATCCGGATCTCCGCTACACGCTCGGCCCCGCGTGTGTCACGCTCGGCGACGCGGCACGCGGCGATCACTCGCTGGTCGCGGCGCGACCGGCTGCGCACGACCTGGCGAGGTCCACTGGATCGTGCGTCGCGGTCGTCACTCGGCGACGATCCGAGGCGCGAGTCGTCGACGTGTTCGACTACGGGCCCGCGTTCGGTCTGAAGACCGCGATCGGGCAAGCGATCCCGCTGGCGCCGCCGTTCGGTGCGGTCTTCATCGCCTGGGCCGACGAAGAACGCGTCAATGAGTGGCTCGACCACCCGGCGGTGAAGATCTCCAAACGCGAACGGACTCGCTACCGGTCGGCGCTCGATGCAGTTCGCCAGCGCGGATACAGCGTGACCGCCGCGGACGTGTCACACGTCGACTTCGAGAAGGCGGTCAAGAGGCTCGCCGAGAACCCCGACGCGGTCGACGTGCTGCGCCGGCGCGATGAACTGATGCGTGAAATTGTCCACACGGAGTACCTGCCGACAACCATCGACGTCGAGACGACAGTTCGTGTGAGTCAAATGTCCGCACCGGTGTTCGATCGTTTCAGCAGCATCTCCACCGCCATCATGATGCTCGGCCCGCCCTACGACATCACTGCCGGCGAAATCACCGCGCTCGGGGTCGAGTTGCGACAGGCCGCCGAGCAGGCGACTGCAGTCCTCGCGGGCGCCTTCCCGACCGCCGCCGCCTAGTCTGACGCGCTCGGCTTCAGCGCGTCGGCGTCTTCCGCGAGAAGCAGTCGATCTTCGACGAGACGCTCGACGGCGCGGTTCCACCGCTCGCAATACGTCCCGATCGCTTCAGGAGGCGAGGTCGACGACGTCACAGACTCCACACGCGAGCCGCGTTGCCGCTGAGGACGAGCTCGCGCTCGTGCTGGGGCACGCCTTCGAACATCTCGTCCACGAGCTTCTGCGAATTCGGCCAGCTCGACACCGGATGCGGATAGTCGGACGACCACATGATGTTCTCGACCCCGAGACGGTCGTGCGCGTGACGCAGGGCATCGGGCTCGTCGATGAAGGTCAGGAAGACGTTTTGGCGGAAGTAGTGGCTCGGGAGCTCGGAGATGGCGGGGAACTCGTAGCCCTGACGGGTCGTCATGTCGTCGACGATGTAGAGCCACCATGACACCCACCCGAGGCCCGGCTCGACGAAGACGACCTTGAGGCGCGGGAAGCGTGCGAACGCGCCACCCATGATCCACATGCCCAAAGCCTCCGCGGACGACAACGGCACCATCGGCACGAAGATGCCCTTCTGCGGGGTTGGATCACGTCGCGCGAGGTCGTCGAGCTGTGTGTTCATGCCGATGTGGCAACAGATCGGCAGCTCCGTGTCCTCGATCACCGAGAACAGCGGGTCGTAGCGGCGATCCCAATAGTCGGCCAGTCCCAGCTCCGCAGGAAACACCGGGAGCTGCAGCGACTTGCACCCAACGGATGCTGCCCAGCGCACTTCCTCGACCGCGGCATCGATGTCGTGGATGGGAATCTGATACGACACGATCAGTCGTTTCGGGTCGGTCGCCGCGAATTCGCCGAGCGCAGTGTTGAACGCGCGCGTCGCCTCTTTCCATCCGTCCTTGATGAGGTACAGATACCGGAACGCGCTCACCTCGCAGTAGCTCGACGACGCTTCGACACCGTCGGCGTCCATGTCGCGCAACCGCTCGCGCGGGTCCGTGTGACCACGCCTGCCGGCCGCGGCATGCTGCCGGTTCGCGGCCATGCTCACCGTCGGATCCGGTTCCAGACCCTCCTGCTCGCGCCACTGTTGATTCGCCACGATCGACGCGGTACTCGTCATGCTCGCACGGAAGGCCGCGACTCCGTCGTCGTACGCGCTGTGGAACCGCGGGGCCAAATGCTCCTTCACGCGATCGTGGGTGAGGTCGACGTGGTCGTCGGCAGAGATCAATCGTTCGGGTGCGGTCGTGGTCATGGCGACTCCTCGAGCGGAACGGTGCCTTCCATAGTGAACACGATGATTTGGAGCCGCGCCAGCTATGGCACACTGCCATGGTGACCGTGACAGACAACCGCCAGACGAGGGCGCGCAGACCGCGCCGCGCCGACGGGGAGGAGACCCGCGCCCGCATGCTCGCGGCGGTGATCGAGACCATCGCCGAGAAGGGCTACTACCAGGCCAGCTCGAACGAGATCGCCCGGCGCGCGGGCGTCACCTGGGGAACGATCCAGCACCAGTTCGGCACGAGGGAGCAATTGCTGCTCGCCGTCATGGAGGAGCGGTGGCACGCCCTCGAGCGCTCGGTCGCCACCGCTGCCGTGCGCGGCGACACGCTCGAGGAGCGGCTCCGCTCGGTGCTCGACGTGCTCGCACTGCACTACGGGCGCACGTCGCACCTCGCCCACATCCAGATCGCGCTCGACCTCACCCACGACCCCAACGTGTCGGCCGAGGCGCGGAACGCGGTGCGGCGCCATGGCGCCGAGCTGGGGAAGGCATGGCGTCCGCTGTTCGAGCAGGCACTCGGGGAGGCCGCCTGGGATCAGGAACTGGTGACGTACGCCTTCCTCACGCTGCGAGGCTTCCTGACCGCGAACCTCATCGCCGGCGCGATCGGCGGGAAGTCGACCAGGAGTCCGGAGCGTGACCTGCTCATCCGCGGGGTCGCGTGCGTGGTCCGAGAACGCGCCGCCGAGCAGGGTCTCTCGGTCGACTGACCGACTTCAGCCGTAGCGGACGGGAACGGCGGTCGGGCCCCGTTCGTACAGGCCGATGACGCGCGGCTCGGGCGCGTCGGGGTCGAGCCGCAGGTTCGGCAGTCGGTTCAGGAGTGCCTCGATCGCGGTCCTGATCTCGGCACGCGCGACGTGCATTCCCAAGCAGATGTGCGAGCCGTCACCGAAGCCGATGTGCGCCTGCGAGGGACGCGACGGATCGAACTCGTCGGGACGTTCCCAGCGAGCCGGATCGCGGTTGGCCGCGGCGAGACAGACGTGCATCACCGCGCCTTCGGGGACGATGACCCCGCCGAGCTCGGTGTCACGTGCGACGAACCGGCTGAACATCGGGTCGGTCGGCGTCCACCGCAACGATTCTTCGATCACCGGTCGCAGAACCTCGGCATCCTCGCGAACCGCGTCGATCCACTCCGGGTGGCGCAGCAATGCCAACATCGTGATCCCGAGCTGCTTCCAGGTGGTGCCGGAGCCCGCTGCCAGCAACAAGAAGGCGAACCCGAGGATCTCCTCGTCGGTGAGCCGGTGTGTCACGCCGGTCTCGTCGGCGACCTCCGCTTCGACCAGGACACTGATGAGGTCGTCGCGGGGCTTCTCACGACGCGCCGCGACGATCAGCGGGACGATACGCAGGAACTCGCCGAGACCAAGCCCGTCGGAGGTGACCGCGGCGCGGATGTCGAGCGCGTCGGCGATCGAGATGCCGAAGCTGCCCGTGATGGTCAGCAGCGGGATCGCCGCGAACACGTCGACGTTCAGATCCGCGCGGCCTTCGGGCTCGATGCGATCGATCAGCGCCCGGACTGTGCGCTCGATCCAGTTCTCGACCCACCAACGTGCGCGCTTCGGCAGGAACGAGGGCTGCACGAGGGCCCGGTACCGGCGGTGCTCGGCACCGTCCATGTACAAGATGCTGGCGTTTAGCCCTCCGCCGTCTGGCGGCCGCGACGAGTAGGTCTCGCCATCACGGAAGACCGCGTCGCAGGTCTCGAAGTCGAACGCGGAGAAGTGCGGCAGATCGGGATACGGCAGTCCCTGGAACAACGCGTCACCGTGGAACCCGATGAGCGGTCCCACGATGCCCTCGTGTACCGGTCCCGCCTCGCGCAGCCGGTGGAACGCCGGATATGGATCCTCGTCGAACGCCCCGCCCCGGGTGGCGTAGACGTTGCTGCGGAGGTCGAACAGTCGACGGATCCGCTCCGGGTCGAGGGCGTCGTACTGCGCGGTCGTCATCGCGCCCGCTCCTTCGCTGATATGCAGTGAACGATGCTAGTGGACTGTCGCCCTCGACGTCGATGGAACCTCGACGACGAGCCACCGGTCAGGGCGACTCAGACCGCGCAACGGGGAATCAGCCATTGCCGAGGATGACGGCGCTGCGTCCCGCTGCCGCCAGCACGTGCTCAGCACCGTCGACCTGGTTGGCCGCCGTCCCGCGCAGCTGCCGCACCGCCTCGAGGATGTTGTTCACGCCATGGATGTACGCCTCGCCGAGCAGCCCGCCATTCGTATTGACCGGCGTCTTGCCGTCCAGGTCGATGTTGCCCTCGGCGATGAAGTCGCGCGCCTCCCCGTAGCAACAGAACCCGTACGCCTCGAGTTGGTAGAAGACGACGGGGCTGAAGTTCTCGTAGATCATTGCCACGTCGATGTCGTCGGGCGTGAGGCCGGTCGACTCCCACACTTGCCGCGCGGTGTACTCGGCTTCGGGGAACCGGCAGATGTCGGGGTTGTAGTAGTTGAAGGTGATGTCGCTGTCGATCGTGTTGCCCTGCGTGGCGGCCTCGATCGTGACGACGGGTTGGCGCAGGTCCCGCGCACGCTCCGCCGACGTCACCACGAGGGCAACGCCGCCATCGCTCTCCTGGCAGCAATCCAAGAGGCGGAGGATCGGCTCGACGATCCACCGCGACGCCTGGTGGTCCTCCAACGTGATGGGACGCCCGTAAAACCATGCGTTCGGGTTGGTCGCGGCGTGGCGCCGCGCGACGACCGAGTACAGCCCGAAATCGGCATTGCTCAAGCCGTACACGTGCATGTACCGCTGGAACCAGAGCGAGTACATCTTCGCGGCGGTGTCGAGGCCGTACGGGGAGTAGAGGTTCGTCGCCGGCGACCCGCCGCCCGTAGTCGGCTGACCGAACCGCCGGCCAGACCGCTCGTTGAACGCTCGATAGACGACAACGGCGTCGGCGGCGCCGGACACCACGGCGGCGGCGGCGTGCTCCATCGTCGCCGACGCACCCCCACCCCCGTGTGGCGTGCGCGACGTCCATCGGACCCCGGTCATCCCGACACTCCGCATGAGCGCCAGCTCGTCGTTCGTGTCCTGGGTGAACGTCACGGTGCCGTCGATGTCCGCGGGCTGCAATCCAGCATCCTCGACCGCCGCCCGCACTGCCTCTGATGCGAGCTGTAACTCACTACGGCCCGAGTTCTTGGAGAACTCCGTCTGACCGATGCCGACGACCGCGGTATTGCCGCCGAGGCCGGCCATCACGCGCCGACCCCGGGGTGGAGGAGACGAAGTGGAGCCGTGCTCGGACGAGCGGGACGGCGGAACGGAGTCGACCCGG
Source organism: Actinomycetota bacterium (assembly GCA_046727575.1). Taxonomy (GTDB): domain Bacteria; phylum Actinomycetota; class Acidimicrobiia; order IMCC26256; family DASPTH01; genus DASPTH01. The sequence continues at coordinate 66 of JBKPCV010000005.1, read as the reverse complement.
GGTGGAGGAGACGAAGCGGAGCCGTGCTCGGACGAGCGGGACGGCGGAACGGAGTCGACCCGGGGT
>JBKPCV010000004.1:0-57168 GCA_046727575.1 Actinomycetota bacterium | reverse complement strand
ACGTGATCGGCCAGGACGACGCCAAGCGGGTCCTGTCGGTGGCCGTCTACAACCACTACAAGCGGATCCAGGTCGGGGCGGCCGCCTCGGGCGACGTCGAGCTGCAGAAGTCCAACATCCTCATCCTCGGTCCCACCGGCTCGGGCAAGACGCTGCGCGCGCAGACGCTCGCCAAGATGCTCAACGTTCCGTTCGCCATCGCGGACGCCACCGCGCTCACCGAGGCCGGATACGTCGGTGAGGACGTCGAGAACATCTTGCTCAAGCTGATCCAGGCCGCCGACTACGACGTCAAGAAGGCCGAGACCGGCATCATTTACATCGACGAGATCGACAAGATCGCGCGCAAGGCCGAGAACCCCTCGATCACCCGCGACGTCTCCGGCGAAGGTGTGCAGCAGGCGTTGCTCAAGATCCTGGAGGGCACCACCGCGTCGGTGCCGCCGCAGGGAGGGCGCAAGCACCCGCACCAGGAGTTCATCCAGATCGACACCACCAACATCCTGTTCATCTGCGGAGGCGCCTTCGCCGGCATCGAGCGGATCATCGAGAACCGCACCGGCAACCAGGGAGTTGGATTCGGTGCCGACATCCGCCGCGCGACTGACAAAGACCTCGGTGCGATCCTGGCGCAGGTGCTCCCCGAAGACCTGTTGAAGTTCGGGCTCATTCCCGAATTCGTCGGTCGGTTGCCCGTGATCGGAACCGTGCACAACCTCGACAAGGAAGCGCTCATTCGCATCCTCGTCGAGCCGAAGAACGCCCTGCTCAAGCAGTATCAGAAGTTCTTCCAGTTCGACGACGTCGAGCTCGTCTTCACCGACGACGCGCTGAACGCCGTCGGTGACGAGGCGCTGAAGCGCGGCACGGGTGCGCGAGGCCTCCGCGCGATTCTCGAAGAGGTGCTCCTCGAGGTGATGTACGACCTCCCGAGCCGCGACGACGTCGTCCGTTGCGTGATCGACCGTGAGGTCGTGATGGACCACGTCCACCCGACGCTGATCACCGCCGACGAGGAGAAGCGTCGCTCCGCCTGAGCTGTTCGTTTGTGCGGCGGATCGGCGACACCGCTCGGCACTGACACAGCGCGCTCGGGCGCGCAATCTGATCGATGCAGCTCTTCCGACGTGCGCGAGATCGGCAGTACGGCGTCAAGCGACGTCGCTTTGTTGGCCCTCAGTACCCCCTCAGGGCATTGAAGACCACCAAAGTGGGGCTGTTGCGTGACACCGATCGCCCGCGCCGCGCTCCCGCCGCCCACGATTCAGTTGGACCGTACCCGTCAACAGGACCAGGGTTCAGCGGAACCGTCGCTATCCGAGCGTCAATTCGAGCGAGGCCTCCCGTAGGATGCGCAATGTGGTTGGCCGGCAGCAGGGGCGGATTTGTACTCAGCTCTGACCCGGGCGATTCAGCGCCACTACGGCCATCGTCCGGTGCAACGTGTGTGCCCCGAGTGCGGACTCAACGAGCCGGACATGAGCAGTTTTCCCGCACACAATGTGATCGGGGCAGCCGCGCTGGCCTGGGCGACCCGTGCCCAGCGCCCCGTGCTCGGCATGACGCTGCACTGCCCGCGCTGTGGCGCGGCCATGTCGTTGACCGAGGAGCTGGAGCGGCGAAGGCGACGCCTCCAGTAGCGCAGAGATGCCTGATCGGCGTCTGTTCTGGCGCGGCGTTCTTCGGGCCGGTTGCGCGTCATTTGTAACGCCAGTCGTTACAGATGACGCGCGTTCACCGCGATCCGGCGGCGCGACGGGCGTCGCCTTGGGAGGTCGAGAGTGGGGGCCTGCCGCCCGTCGCCGGGGATCGTCTCGCCGGTCACGAAGCGGCCCCGGACCCGAAGAACACCACCACGTCTGCGATCGAACCGGCCGACGCGATCGTCGGACCCCGCGGCGCGATCGAGTAGGCGCGATCATGTCGTTCGGTGAAGCGGTTCTGGCACATCCCGAGGTTCTCGCTTCGGAGTGTCGACGTTTCGCGTCGACTCGACACGTTCCTGGTGTGCGCGATTGCCGCGGTGCTCGGCAATCGGTTCTTTCTCGTGATCACCGGTTACCCGCAGCTCGGCAACGGCACGCTCCACATCTCGCACGCGATCTGGGGCGCGCTGATGATGGCGATCGCGATCATCTTCGCGATCTCCTATCTGCCTCCCTATACGCGCACGTTCGTCGCCTTTCTCGGTGGTGCCGGTTTCGGCTGGTTCATCGACGAGATCGGGAAATTCATCACGCGGGACGTGAACTACTTCTTCGAACCGGCGATCGCGCTCATTTACATCACGTTCGTGCTGATGTACCTCGTCTTCAGAGCGCTCGGACAGCGCGCGTTCCGACCTGACGAGGCCTTGCTCAACGCGATCGAGGCGCTCAAGTCGGCGTCACTCGGGCGCCTCGACGAGCACGAGCGCGTCCAGGCCCTCGTGTTGCTCGACTCGACCGGCGCTGACACCCCGCTCGCCACCGAGGTTCGGGGGCTGCTGACCGATGTTCCCGCGCTGCCGCCCCACGAGCCGGGCTGGTTCGCGCGCGCGGGCGCTGCGGTCCGAGCCGAGTATCTCGCGTTCACCAGGACGCGGAGCTTCGTCGCGATCGTCGACGCCGTCGTTTTGCTCCTTGCGCTGGGCAAGCTTCTCGAAGCGGTGGCGCTGGCACTGGACGGCCCCGGTGTTCGCGGCTTCGTCGAATGGGCGTCGGTGGTGTCATCCCTCGTGTCGAGCGCGTTGATCGTGATCGGCGCTATCCGGCTCCCGACGTCCCGCTTGGACGCGCTGCGGTGGTTCGACCGCGGTCTCCTCGTCGAGATACTCGTGACGCAGGTCTTCGTGTTCCAGCAGCGACAGCTCGAAGGGCTGATCGGGCTCACGTACACGATCGTGCTGTGGGCGCTCGTGCGTTCCGCCATGAGGGCAGAGCGCGAGTCGGAGAGCTTCGCCTCGCTCGATACCGCTTCTCGCGCCGCGCACACCGTTCCGTAGAATCGGGCGATGCGAGCAGTGCCCGAGCGGCCGAGTCTCGACGGGCTCGAGGACAAGTGGTCGGTCCAATGGGAGGCCGACGGCACCTACCGGTTCGACCGGTCGAAGAGCCGCGCCGAGATCTTCGCCATCGACACGCCGCCTCCGACCGTGAGCGGCTCGCTGCACGTCGGGCACGTCTTCTCCTACACCCACACCGACACCGTGGCTCGGTACCGGCGGATGCGGGGGCTCGAGGTCTTCTATCCGATGGGTTGGGACGACAACGGCGTCCCGACAGAGCGCCGCGTGCAGAACTACTTCGGCGTGCGGTGCGACCCATCCCTCCCGTACGACCCGGACTTCGTGCCGCCGGAGCGGTCCGGGGAGCAGCCGATCCCCATTGGGCGCCAGAACTTCGTGGAGCTCTGTGAGCGCCTGGTGGTGGAGGACGAGCAGAAGTTCGAGGAGCTCTGGAGGGCGCTCGGCCTCTCCGTCGACTGGTCGATGACCTACACCACGATCGGCGACCGGGCCCGGCGGGCCTCGCAGCGGGCGTTCCTCCGGAACCTCGCGCGTGGCGAGGCGTACCAGGCCGAAGCGCCGACGCTGTGGGACGTCGACTTCCGCATGGCGGTCTCCCAGGCAGAGCTCGAGGACCGCGAGGTGTCAGGTGCCTATTACGCGGTGCGTTTCCACGGCACCAACGACGCCGACGACATCGTCATCGAGACGACGCGCCCCGAGCTCATCCCGGCCTGCGTCGCGCTCGTCGCACATCCCGACGACTCCCGGTACCAGTCGCGCTTCGGAACGACTGTGGTCACGCCGCTCTTCGGGGTTCACGTGCCGGTGCTCTCGCACCCGCTGGCAGACCCGGAGAAGGGCTCGGGGATCGCGATGGTCTGCACATTCGGTGACACGACCGACGTCGTCTGGTGGCGCGAGCTGCACCTTCCAGCTCGGACGGTCATGGGTCGCGACGGCCGGCTGCTCGAGGAGCCACCCGACTGGGGCACCGCTGGCCCCGATGCCGACGCCTTCTACGCCGAGCTGGCGGGGAAGACCGCGAGGCAGGCGCAGGCTCGGATCGTCGAGATGCTGGCCGACGCCGGCGACCTCGTGGGCGAGCCTCGTCCGATCGCGCATCCCGTGAAGTTCTACGAGCGTGGCGAACGCCCGCTCGAGATCGTGTCGTCGCGGCAGTGGTACATCCGGAACGGCGGTCGCGATCCCGAATTGCGCCGCGAGCTACTGGGCCGGGGGGCCGAACTTCGGTGGCATCCCGCGCATATGCGCAGCCGGTACGAGACGTGGGTCGAAGGACTCAACTCCGATTGGCTCATCAGCCGTCAGCGGTACTTCGGCGTCCCGTTCCCGGTCTGGTACGCGGTCGACACCGACGGGGAGGTCGACTACCTGCACCCGTTGGTTCCCGACGAGGCTCGGCTCCCGGTCGATCCCAGCAGCGACGTGCCCGACGGCTACGCCGAGGACCAGCGCGGGAAGCCGGGCGGCTTCGTCGCCGATCCCGATGTCATGGACACGTGGGCGACGTCGTCGTTGACGCCCGAGATCGTCACGGGCTGGGTGGACGATCCCGATCTGTTCGAGCGGACCTTCCCGATGGATCTGCGACCACAGGCCTTCGAGATCATCCGCACGTGGCTGTTCTCCACGGTCGTGCGCGCGCATCTCGAGTTCGGGCGGTTGCCGTGGTCGGATGCGGCGATTTCCGGTTGGGTGCTCGATCCCGATCGCAAGAAGATGTCGAAGAGCAAAGGCAACGTCGTCACGCCGATCAACTACATCGAACGGTTCGGCGCCGACGCCCTCCGGTACTGGGCTGCGAGCGGACGTCCAGGAGTCGACACCGCGTTCGACGAGGGGCAGATGAAGATCGGGCGTCGGCTCGCGATCAAGATCCTGAACGCGTCGAAGTTCGCGCTCGGTGTGATGGGCGACGTGATCCCCTCGCTGGACTCGGTCGACGCACCGCTCGATCGCTCGATGCTCGCGGCGTTGCACGAGGTCGTCGAGGTGTCAACGGGTTCGTTTGACGACTACGACTATGCGCGCGCGATCGAGCACACCGAACGGTTCTTCTGGACGTTCTGCGACGACTACGTCGAGCTCGTCAAGCAGCGCGCGTACGGAACCCTGGGCGAGCGCGCCGCCGACTCCGCGCGAGCGGCGCTCGCAATCGCGCTTTCCACGTTGCTGCGTCTGTTCGCACCGCACCTTCCGTTCGTCACCGAAGAAGTCTGGTCGTGGTGGCAGACGGGTTCGGTGCACGTCGCCAAGTGGCCCACCGTCGACGAGCTCGGAGCCTCGCGTGACGACACGCGCGTCTACGACGTGGTCGCGGCGGTGCTCGGCGAGATCCGCAAGGCCAAGAGCATGGCGCAGCGGTCGATGCGCACCGAAGTCGTGAGCGCGAAGGTGTACCTCGCGCCTGAGTTGTCGCAACCGCTCGAACTCGCGATGGACGACCTCCGCGAGGCGGGACGTGTCTCGGGCGAGATCGACCTCGAACCGGCAGACGAGCTCCTCGTGGAGGTCGAGCTCGCGGACCCTGACGCCGCGTAGGGCGCCGTGGAGCCGCACGAGGCCCGGGCCTGGCTCGACAGCCACGTGAACCTCGAGCAGAAGGCAGGGGTTCCGGCCGGCACGCGGCGGCGGCTGGCACCTGAGCCGCTGTCCCGCATGTGGACGCTGGTGGAGCTCCTCGGCTCACCGCAGCTGCAGTACCCGGCCATCCACGTCACGGGGACGAACGGCAAGACCTCCACGGCACGGATGGCCACCGCCCTGCTCGTGGCGATCGGCCTGTCGGTAGGGACCGACACCAGCCCCTACCTCCAGCGGTTCAACGAGCGCATGTCGTGGAACGGAGAGCCGATTCCCGACGAGGAGCTCGACCGGATCCTTGTCCGGGTGGCCGAGGTCGAACCGCTCCTCGCCGACCGGCCCACATACTTCGAGATCGTCAACGCCACCGCCCTCGAGTGGTTCGCCGACATCGCCGTCGACGTCGCGGTGATCGAGGTGGGGCTCGGTGGGGCATGGGACTCCACCAACGTCGTCGACGGTCGCGTGGCGGTGGTGACCAATGTCGACATCGACCACGTCGAGTACCTCGGGCCCACGCGACACCACATCGCAGCCGAGAAGGCCGGAATCGTGAAACCGGGCGCGACGCTCGTGCTCGGTGAGACCGACCCGGAACTCGTGCCGAGCTTCGTCGAGCGCGGGCCGGCGCGGGTCGTCATGCGAGACGTCGACTTCGGCGTGCGCGCCAACAAGCTCGCGCATGGTGGCCGCCTCGTCGACCTGTACACGCCCTACGCCACGTACCCCGACGTGTTCCTACCACTCCATGGCGCGTACCAGGCGGACAACGCCGCTGTCGCGTTGACCGCCGCGGAGTGCTTCCTCGACCGCGAACTCGGCCACGACGTCGTCGTCGACGCCTTCGCGTCGGTCGACTCGCCCGGACGCCTCGAAGTGGTCGGTCACGATCCACTCGTCGTGATCGACGGCACGAAGAATGTCGCCGGCGCGCGTGCCGTGCGCGCCGCGCTCGACGAGGAGTTTCCGCGCACCGGCCGAACATGGGTGATCGGCGTGCTGCGACAGAAGCATGCCGACGAGATGCTCGAAGCATTGGGGGTGGACGACGCCGACCGCGTCATCGCGACGCGTCCGGAGATCCCGCGCGCTCGCGATCCAGAAGAGGTCGCGCAGGCGGCGCGCGACCTTGGCGTGCCCGGCGACCAGGTGGAGGTGATCGATCGCGTTGCCGACGCGGTGCGGCACGCGGTCGACACGAGCGCGCCCGACGGACACGTCGTCGTCGCGGGATCGTTGTATGTCGCCGGTCCCGCCCGTACGGCACTCGTTCACTAGATTCCACTGCCATGGACAACCGCACGCTCGTACTGTGCAAGCCAGACGCGATCGAGCGCGGCCTCGTCGGTGAGATCATCTCGCGTATCGAGCGACGGGGGATGACGATCGTCGCGATGCAACTGCGTACGATCGACAAGCAGCTCGCGCAGCGCCACTATGCGGAGCACGAGGGCAAGCCGTTCTACGACGACCTCGTTTCGTTCATCACACGCGGCCCCCTGGTCGCGATGGTCGTCGAGGGCGGCGACGACACCTGGGAGACCGTCCGCACGATCATGGGCGCGACCAGACCCCGCGAGGCCGCGCCGGGCACGATCCGCGGCGATCTCGCGCTCGAGACCACGGAAAACCTCGTGCACGGATCGGACGGCCCCGAGTCCGCGGCGAGGGAAATCGAGCTGTTTTTCCCCAATCTGAATTAGCCGCGCCCGCACCCCGCGCGGGCAGGTGGCCTTCGCTAGCCTGTCCCAAACCCGCGCCCCCGGAGGGCCCGCATCGTGCCAGAGCCTTGGTACCAATCCGTCGTCGGCCGCGACATGGCCGTCGATCTCGGCACCGCCAACACGCTTGTCTACGTCCGGGGTCGGGGCATCGTGCTCGACGAGCCGTCGATCGTGGCGATGGACACCCGCAACGGTCGTCCGCTCGCGATCGGTGCTGAGGCGAAGCGAATGCTCGGGCGGACGCCGGGCTACATCGAGGCGGTGCGGCCGCTGAAGGACGGCGTCATCGCCGACTTCGACATGTGCGAAAAGATGCTCCGCTATTTCATCCAGCGGGTGCACCAACGCCGCTGGGCCAAGCCCCGCATGGTCATCTGCATTCCCTCCGGCATCACCGGCGTCGAGCGGCGGGCCGTGCAGGAAGCGGCCGAGTTCGCCGGTGCTCGCAAGCCGGTCCTCGTGATCGAAGAGCCCATGGCTGCTGCCATTGGTTCGGGCCTCCCCGTCCACGAACCCGCCGGCAACATGATCGTCGACATCGGCGGCGGCACCACGGAAGTTGCCGTGATCTCACTGGGCGGAATCGTCGTGAGCGAATCGAGCCGAGTCGGAGGCGACGAGTTCGACGAGGCGATCATCAATTTCGTGAAGCGCGAGTACTCGCTGGCCCTGGGCGAGCGCACGGCAGAAGAAGTGAAGGTGCAGCTCGCGAGCGCGTGGCCGTTGGAAGAAGAGATCTACGCCGAGGTGCGCGGGCGCGATCTCGTGAGCGGCCTACCGAAGACCGTCGTGATCTCGACCGTGGAGATCCGCGAGGCGATCGAGGAGCCGACCGCCGCGATCGTCGACGCGGTGAAGGTCACGCTCGACAAGACCCCCCCTGAGCTCGCCGCCGACATCATGGAGAAGGGCATTGTGATCACCGGCGGCGGCGCACAGCTCATCGGTCTGGAGAACATCATCCAGGCCGAGACCGGAATGCCCGTTCACCGCTCGAGGCGCCCCCTCTACTCGGTGGTCCTCGGCTCGGGGCAATGTCTGGAAAACTTCGACGTGCTCCAGCAGGTCCTGAGCACCGGCGCCCAGGACTAAGGGCGCCCTCCGGGGCGCGCCCATTCTTCGTATGGCTGTGTATCGGCACGACCGCCGTCGTCGCATGACATTGGTGATGTTGATCATCACCTCGCTCGTCCTGATCACGCTCGATCAGCAGGGGACGGGAGCCCTGGGATCGATCCGCACGGCGGCCCAAGACGTGATCTCGCCGCTCCAGGACCTCGCGGACAGCGCCATCTCGCCGGTGAGCGACTTCTTCGACTCCCTGGGACGGGCCAACGAGCTGCAGGCGGAGAACGAACGCCTGCATCAGCAGATCGCCGACCTCCAGGGGCAGGTCGCGGCGGGACAGGACGCGCGATCGGAAGTCGACGACCTCCGCAAGATCCTCGACCTCCCCCGCGTCGAGGACTTCGACGCCGTCGTCGCGAGCGTCGTCGACGGCGCGGCGGGCAACTTCGCCCGCACGTTCCAGATCGACAAGGGAAGCGACGCCGGTGTTGGGAAAGGGATGCCGGTCGTGGTGGGTACGCAAGGCGGCGCGCTCGTGGGCAGGGTCACGTCGGTGTCGAAGTCGCGCGCCACGGTCGAGCGCATCGACGATCCGCAAGTCGGGGTGGGCGTGCAGCTGTTGAACGCCGACGGCACGGTCGGGCCGGTCGGGCTGGCGAGTGGCCAGCAGGACAGTGCTTTCCTCGAACTGCGGTTGAACGACGCGAGGCAGCAGCTGAAGCGGGGTCAGTTCGCGATCACCAACGGTCTCGCCGGGTCGCCGTTCCCGCGCGGTCTCGTGGTCGGCTCGGTCGTGCACGACGTGGACCCGTCGACCGCGACTGCAGAGCGGGCCGCGCTCCGTCCGATCGTCGACCTCGACGGGCTGAGCGTCGTGAAGGTGCTGCGCTACCAGCCTCAGCCCGTGTCGTGATCCGGCGGGTTCGCCTCGGATTCGTCATCGTCATCTGCGTCATCCTGCAGACGACCCTGTTCACGCACCTGCGCATCGACGACGTCGCGCCGGACGTCGGCTTGGTGGCAGTGCTCGCGGTCGCGTACTACGACGGCGCCGAGTCCGGTGCCTGGTTCGGGTTCGCGACGGGCCTCGCGATCGATCTCTTCCTCACGACGCCACTCGGCCTGTCCGCCCTGTCGTACGCGATCACCGGATACGCCGTGGGAGTCGTGCAGGCCGGCATGGTGCGCACGCCGCCGGCAATCGCGCCACTGTTGGGCGGGATCGGTGGCTTCTTCGGCGGTCTGGTGTTCCTCGCGGTCGGTGCCGTCGTCGGTCAGGCGGGCTTCCTCTCGTTCGCGAGCCTGCGCACCGTGCTGATCGCAGCGGTGTACGACGCGCTCATCGCCCCGGTGGTGTTCCCGCTGGTCCGCCGGGCGGCGCGCTACCCGGAAGGCTCTGCGCCGTGGCGGACGGGACCATGAGACCGGCCGGGTCCCCACTTGCGGCCGCTCGTGGGCCAGACTGGTCGGCCGTGGCGGCGGAAGGGCGATCCGACGCGGGCGGAGCCCGACGGACTCTGGGGACACAGGCGGCTCGAGGGACCCGGGGGAGCCGCGCGTGAGGCCCGAAGTCGACACTCGAGCCCGGCTCGTCATCGTCGGGCTCGTGGTGGTCGCGCTCTTTGCCGGGCTGCTCACACGCCTGTGGTTCCTGCAGGTGGCGGGCGGTGAGAGCCTCGCGGTCGCGGCCCAGACCAACGGCGACAAAGTCGACCAGGTGCCGCCGCTGCGAGGTCGGATCCTCGACGCCAAGGGACGCGTGCTCGCCGAGACGAGGCCGGTCACCGCGTTGACGGTCGACCGCCAGAAGCTCGACCCGGCCCAACGCGCCCAGCTGATCCCCAATCTGGCGCGGCTGCTCGCCATCTCGCCGGAAGAGGTCACCCAGCGTCTCGACAACAAGAACAGCCAACCGTTCGAGGCGGTGAACATCGCCCAACCCGTCGGTGACGACGTCGCGCAATACGTCTGGGAACACCGGGAGGACTTTCCGGACACGCGGGTCAGCTACAGCTTCCTGCGCGTGTACCCGCAGGGCGAGCTGGCAGCGCACGTGGTCGGGTACACGGGACAGATCGATGCCGCGGAGTACGCGGCGCAGCGGAGCAAGGGCTACGCGCCCGACGACACCATCGGGAAGACCGGCATCGAGCAGACGTTCGAGACCGAGCTGCGGGGGAAGCCCGAGCTGAAGAGGGTGCGTGTCGACAACCGAGGGATCAAGATCGGGGAAACCGTCCTGCGCAAGGCGCAACCTGGGCACGACGTCCAACTCTCGATCGATATCGATGCGGAGCGTGTCGCAGAGGAGTCACTCGCCCAAGGCATGGCCGGCGCCCGCACTCTCAGCAGCCCCGAAAGTGGGTACTACAAGGCGACCGGAGGCGCGGTCACCGTGCTCGACGCGCGCACCGGTGGGGTGGTGGCTATGTCGTCGGCGCCCAGCTTCGATCCGAACGTGATCGCGATGGGCGGACTCCCCCCGGAGTATCTCGATCCGAACGGACAGCTTCCGCTCATCAACCGGGCGCTCAACCCCTACGCGCCGGGATCCACGTTCAAACTCTTCTCGGCGGTCGCAACGCTGAAGTACGGCATCCGTACGGCACAAGAGACTTACTACGACCAGGGGTGCTTCGAGTTCGGGAACGACCAGCGCCTGTGCAACGCCCGGAAGGCCCGGTACGGAATCGTCGACCTTCCGCGAGCACTGACGGTGTCCAGCGACGTCTTCTTCTACAACGCGGGCAACGAGTTCTGGAATGTCTACCGGGACGAAGGCGGCGACAACGCAGCCGAGCACCCGCGGGGCAACGGCCTCCAGGAGACTGCTCGGGCTTTCGGCTTCGGTGCTCCGACCGGCATCGCACTCGGTGGTGATCAGTCCGGCAGGATTCCGGATCTCGCGTTCCGGAAGGAGTTCAACAAGACCAGCGCCGATCCGACCGATCGAACGTGGCGTCGAGGTGACAGCGCCAACCTTGCGGTCGGTCAGGGCGACGTGCTCGTCACCCCGCTCCAGCTCGCGGACGGGTACGCCGCGTTCGCGAACGGCGGTACCCTCCACAGCCCGCAGCTCGTGTCCGGGATCCACGCCACAAATGCCGGGCAACCCGAAGGTGTCGGCAAGCTGCTCAGTATCGTGCCTACGCCCGCTCCGCACGACGTCGGGCTCACTCCCGAGGTCCGTGCGCCAGTGCTCGCAGGTCTCGAGGGCGCGGTGAACAGTGGAGACGGGACCGCCTACTTCTCGTTCACGAACTACGACGGCATTCCGGTCGCAGGCAAGACCGGCACCGCGCAGGCCGGCAAGGACAGGCAAGACACGTCCTGGTTCGTGGGCATCATGAATCCAGAGAACGACCCGGCGCGCCCGCAATACGTGGTGGTCGCCATGGTCGAGCAGGGGGGATTCGGCGCCGACACCGCCGCGCCGATTGTGCGCCGCGTGATCGACTACCTCAACGGCAACCCCGATCCCGCTCCTGTCCGCATGTCTCCCGCTCCTGCAAAGAAGAACGACTGATGGCCGGCATCACTCGCACCAGTGTCGGCATCGGCACTCGGCGTGTGCGCGAGACGCGCGCGCAACTCGACGTGGCACCCGTCCGTCACTTCGACTACTGGCTCGTCGGCGCGGTGATCGCGATCAGTGTGATCGGCTTGGTGATGATCTGGTCGACGACGCGGCACCGGGTCGCGGGGGACGAGCTCTATTTGGTGAAGCGGCAGGCGCTGTTCCTCGGCCTCGGCATCGTCGCCATGGTCGCGGTGATCGCGATCGACTATCGCCGCCTGCGCGACCATGCCCTGTTCGCGTACTTCGCAACCATCGCACTGCTGATCGCCGTGCTCGCGCCGGTCGGATCCAACATCAAGGGACACCAGGCGTGGTTCCAGCTCCCGGGTGGCTTCACGCTCCAGCCGTCGGAGCTCGCGAAGTTCGGGCTGATCGTCGCGCTCGCGGCCTACTGCAACCAGTACCGCGGCGAGCTGGACGCGTGGCGGCTCACGACGATCATCGGATGGGCAGCCGTGCCCATCGGCCTCGTGGTGGTCCAACCCGACCTCGGGACCGTGCTCGTGCTCGCCGTGATCATGGTCGGGCTCCTCACGGTGGCGGGAATCACGGGTCGTCAGCTCGTCGTCCTCGTGCTGCTCGCGTCCACCGGTGTGTTCGCCGCCGTCAACCTCGGTGTGCTGAAGGACTACCAGCTCGAGCGTTTCAGCACGTTCGTCGATCCCGAGAGCGGGACCAAGCAAGGGAGCGCCTACAACCAGGAGCAGTCGAAGCAGGCGATCGCGCACGGGCGCATCACGGGCGAGGGCCTCGGGAACGGCTCGCAGACCCAAGGTGGCTTCGTACCCGAGCAGCACACCGACTTCATCTTCACGTCTGTCGGCGAGGAGCTCGGGTTCCTCGGCGCGGTCGTGCTGCTCGCGCTCTTCGCGATCGTGATGTGGCGCACGTGGCGAACCGCTCGCCTCTCTCGCGACTTCTTCGGCACGCTCGTCTGCGTGGGTGTGCTCGCCATGCTCGCGTTCCAGACGTTCGAGAACATCGGCATGACCGTCGGCATCATGCCGATCGCGGGCATCCCACTGCCGTTCATGAGCTACGGCGGGTCATCGCTCATCACGAGCTTCGCCTGCGTCGGCCTCGTGGTCAACGTCTCCATGCGCCGCTTCACTTGACTACTCGCTCGCTCACTGCGAGCCGGGATACCCGGCTCGCGGCCGTTCGCTGCTCCAGCATGGGTCACTCGCTGCTCGGCGGGATACCCGCCTCGCGGACGCTCGTTCCTGGCGAGTTCCTCGCTCGCCTCCGGCTCGCTCGTCACCTGATTACTCGCTCGCTCACTGCGAGCCGGGATACCCGGCTCGCAGCCGTTCGCTCGCTGGCGAGTTCCTCGCTCGCCTCCGGCTCGCTCGTCACCGCGTGCGCCGGGCCGGCGGTGAGCGTCATCGCATTGTCCAACCGCCGTCGACGCTGAGCACTTGGCCGTTCACCCACTCGCCGTCGTCCGAGAGCAGGACGGCGACTGCGGAGGCGATGTCCTCTGGTTCTCCGAGGCGACGATGCGGGACACGCGCGAGCACCTGTTCCGCGATCGTGCTCGCGCGGACCGCGGGCGTGAGGATGAGGCCGGGCGCTACCCCGTTGGCCCGGATGCCGTCCCTTCCCCAGCGGGACGCGACGTGGCGCGTGAGCGCGGTCAAGCCGCTCTTGGCGATCGCGTACGCCGGTCGTGCCGGTTCACCGATATAGCGGCGGCCGACGTCGTGTAGACGATGGCACCGCCGCCGCGTGCAAGGAGACACGGGATGGCGTGGCGCGTGCACAACACGTGCCCGCGCAGGTTCACCGCGAGCGTCCGGTCGAAGACGTCGAGTGAGACGGTTTCGACGTCGGTGTCCTCGAGGATCGTCGCCGGTTCGAGCGCAGCCGCATTGCAGTGCAGGAGGTCGATGCCGCCGAATTCGGCGACGGCAGTCGCAAGGAGGCGCTCGACCGACTCCTCGTCGGCGATGTCGAAGGCCACGTCGATCGCACGGCCTCCCGCGGCGGAGATCTGCTCGACGACCGCTCGCGCGTTGTCCGCGTTCACGTCGCCCACGACCACCGCGCACCCCTCCTCGGCGAGGCGAACCGACGACGCCGTGCCGATGCCACCGGCTCCACCGGCGACGACCGCGACCTTCTCCCTCAGCCCGTGCATTGCGGCAACGTAATGCCGACGAGCGCGTCCCGCGCCGGGGTCCGGCAGGGGCGATCGCGGGCCGGGCTGGTAGACTCGCGGCAGATGTCCGACCTGTGGCCACGGCTGGAGCCGTTACTGGCCAGGGTGGAGAAGCCCGGTCGCTACATCGGGATGGAGCAGGGCAGCCTCCGGCCGGAGCACCGGCCGCATCTCACGTCCTGGCTGCTCGTCTACCCCGACACCTACGAAATCGGTCTCCCCAACCAGGGGCTCCAGATCCTTTATGAGATCCTGAACGAACGGGACGACGCGCTGGCAGAACGCGCCTATGCGCCCTGGGTCGACATGACGGAGGAGATGCGGCGGGCCGGGGTGCCGCTGTTCTCGGTCGACGCCCACCACCCAGCCCGCGACTTCGACATCGTGGCGTTCGGCCTCGCCGCCGAGCTCGTCTATACGAACGTCCTCGAGTGCCTCGCGCTTGCAGGGGTCCCGGTGCAGGCCGCCCACCGGGGCGCCGAGGACCCGATCGTGATCGCCGGCGGGCACTGTGCCTTCAACCCCGAGCCGATGGCCGACTTCGTCGACGCCTTCGTGATCGGTGACGGCGAGGAGGTCATCGGCGAGATCACCGAAGTCGTGCGGGCGTGGAAGCGCTCCGGGAAGACCTCGCGTGAGAGCGTGCTCCGCGAGCTCGCCACGATCACCGGCGTCTACGTGCCGGCGATGTACGTCGTCGACTACGACGGTCCGTGGATCCGCGCTGTCACCCCTCGTTTCCCCGACGTGCCCGAGCGCGTCGAGAAGCGGACGGTCTCCGACCTCGCGGGGTGGCCGTACCCGAAACAGCAGCTCGTGCCGCTGGTCGAAGTCGTGCACGACCGACTCAACGTCGAGGTGTTCCGCGGGTGCACACGCGGCTGCCGGTTCTGCCAGGCGGGGATGATCACGCGGCCGGTCCGGGAGCGGCCCGAGGAGCAGGTCCGCACGATGGTGCGCGACGGCCTGCGACGCACGGGCTACGACGAGGTCGCGCTGACCTCGTTGTCGACGGCCGACTTCTCGGGCATCGACGGCGTGGTCGCGGGGATCGTGAACGACCAGGCAGGGTGCGGCAACGTCAGCGTGTCGCTCCCGTCGCTGCGCGTCGATGCCTTCACGGTCGGAATCGCGAGCGAGATCCAGAAGGTGCGCCGTACGGGTCTCACGTTCGCGCCCGAGGGCGGCACGTGGCGGATCCGACAGGTGATCAACAAGCTGATCACGAACGACGATCTCTACGCCGCGGTCGAGAGCGCGTTCTCACAGGGCTGGCAGCGTGTGAAGCTCTACTTCCTGACGGGGGTGCCGACCGAATCCGACGTCGACACGCTCGGGATCGCCGAGCTCGCTCGGGAAGTAGTGGCGGTTGGTCGGCGGCACACGAAGAAGGCGACGTGCACCGCGTCGGTCGGTGGCTTCGTGCCGAAACCGCACACACCGTTCCAGTGGTTCGGGCAGAACAGCGTCGAGGAGCTCGGGCGAAAGATCGGGCTGCTGCGCGATTCGCTGCGCCGTTCCGGAGCCCAGCTCCGCTGGCACGACCCGTCGGCGACGTTCGCCGAGGGGATCGCCAGTCGTGGTGATCGGCGCATCGGCCGGGTCGTCGAACGCGTGTGGCGGGCCGGCGGCACGTTCCAGGAGTGGAGCGAGCGGTTCGACCTGCAGCGGTGGCTCGAGGCCATGGCCGCCGAGGGCCTCGACCCGGACTGGTACGTGACGCGGCACCGAACCCGCGACGAGATCCTGCCTTGGGACCACATTGCCGCGGGCCTGCACCGCGACTTCCTCTGGGACGACTGGCAGGCCGCCCTGCACGAGCACGGGCTCCCCGACTGTCGGTGGACACCGTGCTACGACTGCGGGGTGTGCACCGGATACGCCCTCGAGCACGTCGTGGCGTCGGCGGTGCCTCCCGCGGGCGGGAGTCAGGGCACCGGGCAGGGCATCGACTTCACCGGCGTGCCCGTGACACTCGGGGTCGCCCGGTGAAAGCGTCGGAGGGCTTCCCGATGCGCCTGCGGTTCACCAAGCGCGGCAAGGTGCGGTTCGTGTCGCATCGGGACGTCGCCCGCGCCTTCGAGCGGGCCTTCCGAATCGAGCAGCTGCCGCTCGCGTTCACGCGCGGCTTCGTACCGCGTCCGAAGGTGAGCTTCGGACTGGCGCTCTCCGTCGGTCACGAGAGCGTCGCCGAATATCTCGACGTCGAGCTGCGGGAGCCCATCGACAGCGGCCTGACCGTGGGGCCGCTGTCCGCCGCGCTCCCGGACGGCATCGACGTCACGGGCGCCGTGCCGCTCGCGGAGCGGGCGCCGGCGCTCCAGGAGTCCGTCACGCTCGTGGAGTACCGCGTGACGGTCGCCGACGCCGACGACCAGGTCGTCGACCACGAGGTGCTCCAACCGTCCGTCGACCGGGCTCTCTCGCGCCCCGCGTTGTTCGTCACGCGCACGCGCAAGGGCCGCGAGGGCACCGACGACGTCCGGCCCGCAATTCGCTCCATCGAGCTCGGGCGCGACGACCAAGGGTCGGCCGCGCTCGCGCTCACGTTGTCCACACAATCCCGCGGCGTCCGCCCGCGTGAGGTGCTCGACGCGATCGCCGACGGCGACGTCGTGCTCACCGAACGGCGGGTGCTGCGAACTGCACAATGGATCGAGCGCGACGGCGCGCGGTTGGAACCGCTGGAAGCCGCCGTGCTCGCGCGCAGCTCACTTGGGTCGCGCGCGTCATGAGAGAAGGAACCAATGTCCGACGACACGATGCCGGAGGCGGTCGAAGCCTCCAGCCCGACCGACGCGCCTGGCGCGTCCCAACCCGATGGCGACACCGGTAACCCTGCGAAGGCCGACGGCCAGACGCCGCGTCGGCGTCGTCGCCGAGGATCGCGAGGCGGCCGCAGCCGTCGCAAGAAGCCAAGCGCGGCAGCCGCGAACGGCGCCGACGACTCCGAAGGGACTGATACCGACGAATTCGTCCCGCACGACTACACGGACCCGCGTGCCGATCGCGGTCTGACCACGGACGACGTCGCCGAGGCCGCGCGCATCGACGCGGGGCTCGACCTCGCGCCCGCCCCGAGGATCGGCGACCGCCGTCCGGCTCCGCGGCCCGTGACCGACGCGAAACCCAAGATCGGTGACACCCGTCCAGCGCCCGTGGCCGCGCCGGACGGCGAAGGCGACGACGGCGAAGGCGACGACGGCGAATACGCGAGGAAGCGTCGCCGTCGCCGCGGCGGCCGCGGTCGAGGACGCGGCGGCAGAGGCGCCGGGACCGGCGCCGGCACCGGCGTGGTCGATGGCACAGTGCCGCTCGACGACGTCGTCCGCCCCCGGTTCGGCGCGAGCGACGAGCCCGCACTCGACCTCGACGACGACGTTCTCGAACGGCGTCGCGGCCGCACGCGCAAGGGCCGTCCGGCGGGGCGCTACCTGATGTGCGTGCACGTGCTCGACGGGGGCCACACGCACATCGCGGTGCTCGAGGGCCGCAATCTGGTGGAGCACTCGCTCGCGACGCCGACCGGCAACGAGTCGATCGACGGCAACATCTACCTGGGCCGGGTGCAGAACGTGCTCCCCGGCATGGAGGCGGCGTTCGTCGACATCGGGACCCCGAAGAACGGCGTGCTCTACCGCGGCGACGTGGCCTTCGACGCGAGTGACACGGACGCGGGCGCCAAGCCGAAGATCGAGCGGCTGCTGCGCAACGGGCAGTCGATCCTCGTGCAGGTCACGAAGAACCCGATCGCGCACAAGGGAGCTCGCCTCACCCAGGAGGTGAGCCTCGCCGGACGCTTCCTCGTGATGGTGCCCGACGAACCCGAGACCTACGGCATCTCGAAGCGTCTGCCTGACGACGAACGGCGCCGTCTGCGTCGCATCCTCGACTCACTCCGGTCCGGCGACGCGGGGCTCATCGTGCGGACCGCAGCCGAGGGCGCGACGCGCGAGGAGCTGGAGCGTGACGTGCAGCGGCTGCGCTCCCAGTGGCAGCAGATCTCCGAGCTGGCGGCCAAGTCGAGGCCGCCGCGGCTCCTGTACCAGGAGCCCGACCTCGTGCTGCGGCTGATCCGTGAGGAGTTCACGAAGGAGTACCGCGGCATCGTCATCGACGACCGCACCCTCTACGAGGAGACCCGTGCCTACGTCGAGGCCGTCGCTCCCGAGCTCGCGGATCGGGTGGAGTTCTACGACGTCGAGGAGGAGGAGCTCCCACTCTTCGAGCGCTTCCACATCTCCGAGCAGCTCCTGAAGGCGCTCGATCGCAAGGTGTGGCTGCCGTCAGGTGGCTCTCTCGTCATCGAGCGCACCGAAGCGCTCACCGTGATCGATGTCAACACCGGCAAGAACGTCGGTCGCACGAATCTCGAAGAGACCGTGTTCCGGAACAATCTGGAGGCGGCCGAAGAGGTTGCCCGGCAGCTACGGCTGCGCGACATCGGCGGGATCATCGTGATCGACTTCATCGACATGGAGATCAAGGTCAACCGCGACGACGTCATGCGGGTGTTCCGCGACGCTCTCGCCCGCGACAAGACCCGCACGCAGGCGTTCGACATGTCGGAGCTCGGGATCGTCGAGATGACCCGGAAAAGGATCTCCGAGGGTCTCCTCGAGTCGTTCAGCCAGACCTGCCCTACGTGTCACGGGCGCGGGTTCCTGCTCGATGAGTCACTCCTCGGGATCGAGTGAAGCGCGAGGACGGGCGCGGTGAGCCGGGCTGCTAAAGTTCGCGGCTTCCGGGAACGTTTCGAGGGGTCTCCCGCGCGATGTACGCAGTGATCAGCTCCGGTGGCAAGCAGTACCGGGTCGAGAGGGGCGAGCGCCTCGAGGTCGAGCGCGTCGACTCCGATGAGGGCGCCGAGCTCGAGCTGAAGCCCGTCCTGCTCGTCGACGGCGACACCGTTCTCGCCACGCGGCGTGATCTCGCCAACGCAGTGGTCAAGGCGAAGGTGGTCGGCGCGACGCGAGGACCGAAGATCGACGGCTTCGTCTACAAGCCGAAGAGCAACAACCGCCGGCGCTACGGCCACCGCCAGCATCTGTCGATCATCGAGATCACCGCGATCAACAAGGAACGGTCGCAGTCGCGCTCGAGCACCCACCGGACAGACGCTGAGCCGGGCGCAACTGAGAGCGTGGAGGAGGGCTGATGTCGAAGAAGAAGGGCGCGTCCTCGTCTCGCAACGGTCGCGACTCGAACGCACAGCGGCTCGGCGTGAAGGTCTACAGCGGCACGCAGGTGCACGCGGGCACGATCATCGTGCGGCAGCGCGGCACGCGCTTCCACCCTGGCGAGAACGTCGGCAAGGGAGCCGACGACACCTTGTTCGCCACCGCGAACGGCATGGTGAAGTTCGGGCACCGGCGAGGCCGCAAGCTCGTCGACGTCGTCCCGGCCGCCGACTGACCAACTTGCGTCAGTTCGCCGCGCTATACGCGGTGAATTGACGCAAGTTCGTTCCGTATCCTGAGCGCGTGTCGTTCGTCGACGAGGTGCAGGTCAACGTTCGTGGCGGGGACGGCGGCGCGGGCGCGGTCTCGTTTCGACGCGAGGCGCACGTGCCCAAGGGAGGTCCCGACGGCGGTGACGGCGGGGCAGGAGGCGACATCGTCGTGGTCGCCGACCGCAACGTCTCCTCGCTGCTCGCGTACCGCGACCACCCGCACCGGCGCGCCCCGTCCGGCAAGCACGGCAGCGGCAACAAGCGGCACGGATCGAAGGGCGCGGATCTCGTGATCACGGTCCCGGAGGGCACGATCGTGCGCGACCGCCACGGCGAGCTCCTGGCCGACCTCGTGCGCGCCGGCGATCGGTACGTTGCGGCCCGTGGGGGCCGCGGTGGTCGCGGCAACGCACGGTTCCTCTCGAATGCCCGGCGCGCGCCAGGCTTCGCGGAGCAGGGCGAATACGGCGAGGAACGCTGGCTCCGCCTCGAGGTGAAGCTGCTGGCCGACGCTGCCCTCGTCGGCTTCCCCAACGCCGGCAAGTCCACGTTGATCTCGGCGGTGAGCGCGGCGAAGCCGAGGATCGCCGACTATCCGTTCACCACGCTCGAGCCGCACCTCGGGGTCGTCCGCTTCCGAGACCACGAGTTCGTCCTCGCCGACATCCCCGGACTGATCGAAGGCGCCGCCGAGGGGCGCGGGCTCGGTCACTCGTTCCTGCGCCACATCGAGCGCGCGCGAGTGTTGGTGCTGCTCCTCGATCTCGCGAGACCCGACGGTGTGTCGCCGGCCGACCAGGAGCGCGTCCTGCTCGATGAGCTCGCCCGGTACCAGCCCGAGCTGCGAGACCGCGCGCGCCTCGTCGTCGGCAGCAAGGCAGACGTCGCGACCGCGGAGCTGCGCGATCCCGACGCGCTCACGGTGTCGGCAGTGACCCGTCAGGGACTCGACCGGTTCCTCGGGCGGCTCGGCACGCTCGTCGACGAGATCCGCGCCGCCGAGCCCGAGCCGGAACCGTTCGCGGTCCTGCGGCCGGTCGAAGAAGGCTTCGCCGTCGTGCGAGACCACGACGGCGCGTGGCGCGTGTCCGGCCGAATGGCGGAGCGGGTGGTCGCGATGGCCGACCTCACGAACGAAGAGGCGCTCGAGTACGTCCAGCTCCGCCTTCGCCGCATGGGTGTCGAGCGAGCACTGGAACGCGCGGGTGCGCGCGAAGGCGACGTCGTCCGCGTGGGCCCCGTCGAGCTCGAGTACCAGGAAGGCTTTGCCTGATGGCGCCGACCGCGGTCGTCAAGGTCGGTTCGTCGTCGATCACGTCCCAGGCCGGTGAGATCGACGACGCCGCGCTCCTGAAACTCTGCAGCGAAGTGGCCACCGCGCGGGCACGCGGACACGACGTCATCCTGGTGTGCTCCGGCGCAATCGCATCAGGGCTCCCCGCGCTCGGGATGGCTGACCGGCCCACCGACGTCGGTCTGCTGCAGGCGGTCGCCGCAGTGGGGCAACCGCTACTGATGGAACGGATCGGAGGGATTCTCGGCCAGCACGATCTGCTGGCTGGACAGGTGCTGCTCACGCCACACGACTTCGGCGTGCGCTCGCAGTACCTGCACGCCCGCGACACGTTGCGGCGACTGCTCGACCTCGGCGTCGTCCCGGTCGTCAACGAGAACGACACCGTCGCGGATGACGAGATCCGGTACGGCGACAACGACAGGCTCGCCGCGCTCGTTTCGCACCTCGTCCAGGCCGACGTGCTCGTGCTGCTCACCGACACCCGTGGGCTCTTCACCGCCGACCCGCGTCTCGACGACGGTGCGTCGCTGATCGAGGAGATCGTCGAGGTCGACGCCGCGCTCGAGGCGGTCGCAGGCGGCACCGGTACCGCGAGGGGCAGCGGCGGAATGTCGAGCAAGCTCGCGGCCGCCAAGATCGCGGCGTGGTCAGGTGTCCGGGCGGTGATCGCGGCCGCCGACACGCCCGATGTCGTCATCGACGCGATCGAAGGACGGGCCGTCGGCACCGCGGTCCGAGCGCGTCCGCAACGACTTCCCAGCCGCAAGCTGTGGATCGCGTTCGCGCGCGGTGCGGCGGGTCGGATCGTCGTCGACGACGGTGCGAGACGCGCGTTGTGCTCCGAGAACCGCTCGCTGCTCCCGGCCGGAGTCCGCGAGGTGGAGGGCGCCTTCGACGCCGACGACGCGGTCGAGATCGTCGACCTCGAACACCGACCATTCGCGAAAGGAATCGTAAGGTACTCGGCGTCGTCGCTCCGGCTGGTAGCCGGTCGGCGAACCACTGACCTCGACGACGGTCTGCCGCACGAGGTCGTCCATCGCGACGACCTCGTCGTGCTGCCCTGAGCTCCGTGCTGCGCCCGGTCAGCGCCAGATCGGCGACCACGAGACGAGGTCGGTTGCCACGGAGCGTGCTCTGGGCCAGCGAGGCGAGGAAAAGCGCCCCGGCCCGCTCTTGCGCGCGGCGGTGTCGTCGGTCACACTCCACGATGGACTCGTCGCCGACCGGCGGGGGGAGAGCCCTCGGGCGAGGGCTTCGACGGCCGGCGAGGAGCGGGAGAAGGTGAGACCGGGTCGCCCGCGGCCGCTGCGCCATTCGGCTGCGCGGCCTGCCTGGGCGGCACGGTCTCGCCACTCCCGGGCGCCGGGAGCGCGCGTCGTCCGGGATGGCCCGTAATACGCCCCGATTACACTTGTCCGCCATGTCCCCGACCGCGGTTGCCGAGTTGGGGCGGCGTGCGAAGCAGGCGGCGGCGCGGCTGGCGCTCGCGTCGAGCGCGGAAAAGAACTCGGCGCTGCTCGCGGCCGCCGATCTGGTTCTCGACCGCTCCGAGGAGATCCTGGCGGCGAACCAGGCCGACGTCGATGACGCCGCCGGGAGCGGCATGGAGCCCGGTCCGCTCGACCGTCTCCGCCTCAGCGACGCGCGCCTCGCCGCCATGGCGAGTGGGTTGCGGGAGGTCGCCGCACTGCCCGACCCCGTCGGGGAGGTCCTCGCCGGCTGGCGGCGTCCGAACGGAATCCTCATCGAGCAGGTGCGAGTGCCGCTCGGGGTCGTCGCCATCATCTACGAGAACCGGCCGAACGTCACGAGTGATGCGGCGGGGATCTGTCTCAAGTCCGGCAACGCGGCGCTGCTCCGCGGATCGGCGAGCGCACTGCGTTCCAATCTCGCAGTCACGGATGTCCTGCGTGACGCGGTGACGAAGGCAGGGTTACCCGATGACTGCGTGCTCCTCGTCGACGACGTGCGCCACGACGCTGCCATCGCGCTGATGCAGCTCGAGACCGTCGACTGCTTGATTCCGCGCGGGGGTCACGCGCTCATCCAGAGCGTGCGCGACCACGCCACCGTCCCGGTCATCATCGACGGGGACGGCAACTGCCAGATCTACGTCGACGCGACCGCGGATCTCGACCAGGCGCTCGACATCGTCGTCAACGCGAAAACCAGTCGCCCGAGCGTGTGCAACGCCGCCGAGTCGCTCATCGTGCACGAGTCGGTCGCGAGCGCCTTCCTCCCTCGTGCGTGCGAAGCGCTGGTCGAGCACGACGTCGAGCTCGTCGGCGACGCGGGAGCGCGACAGCAGTGGCCGGAAATGGCGTCGGCAACCGACGACGACTACGCGCGTGAGTTCCTCGGACTCAAACTCGCGATCGCGGTCGTTCCGTCGCTCGATGCCGCGATCGACCACATCAACCGATTCGGCTCCGGTCACACCGAAGCAATCCTCACACGCGACCTGGATGCCGCACGGCGATTCACGACCGAGATCGACGCGGGCACGGTCATGGTGAACGCCTCCACGCGCTTCGCCGACGGCGGTGAGTTCGGCTTCGGAGCCGAGATCGGGATCTCCACCCAGAAGCTGCACGCGCGCGGACCGATGGCATTGCGCGAGCTCACGACGTACAAATACGTCGTGTGGGGAGACGGCCAGATCAGGAATTAGGAGACGATCGAGAGAAGCCGGGGCCCGAGCGGCCCGGAGCACCCGAGTGAGCGTGTGCGAGCCGGGTACCCCGGCTCGTAGCGAGCGAGCCATGGTGCAGGAGACGAGAGCGGGAAGATGGCAGAGCGGTTCGAGAGTGTCGATGATGTGATCACGCGGTTGCGGAAGGCCGACTACCTGTCGGATGCCGGCATTGCGAGCGTGGTGTTCCTCTCGGACCGCCTCGAGAAGCCGGTGCTCGTGGAAGGGCCGGCGGGCGTCGGGAAGACGGAGCTCGCCAAGGCGATCGCCGAGGTCATCGGTGCGCGACTCATCCGTCTCCAGTGCTACGAGGGCCTCGACGAAGCCAAGGCGCTCTACGAGTGGAACTACAAGAAGCAGCTCCTTCGCATCCAGGCCGACCGCGAGCACGAGACCAGCTGGGCCGAGGTCGAGTCCGACATCTTCAGCGAACCATTCCTGCTCACTCGTCCGCTGCTCGAGGCGATCCGCGCCGAAGAGCCGGTCGTGCTCCTGATCGACGAAGTCGACCGGGTCGAGATCGAGACCGAGGCGCTGCTGCTCGAAGTGCTGTCCGACTTCCAGGTGTCGATCCCGGAGCTCGGCACGATCACGGGCGCCCGACAGCGACCGATCGTGATCCTCACGTCGAACAACACGCGTGAGCTCTCCGAGGCGTTGAAGCGGCGTTGCATCTACCTGCACATCGACTATCCGAGCCTCGAACGCGAGAAGGACATCGTGCGCGTGCGGGTGCCCGAGATCGACGAGACGCTGGCCGACCAGATCGCGCGCGTCGTCCGCTCGATCCGATCGCTCGAGTTGAAGAAGGCGCCATCCATCTCGGAGACGATCGACTGGGCGCGGACCCTGCTGTATCTCGGGAAGCCGCAGGTCGATCCGGAAGTGATCGGCGAGACACTCCATGTGCTGCTGAAGTACCAGTCCGACATCACCAAAGCGCGCAAGGAGCTCGAGGTTCCCGAACCCGAGGCGGTCTGACACCCGATGACCGCCACCGCGTCGCCATACCTCCTCGACGTCCTGCAAGGGTTCGTCCACGAGTTGCGCGCCGCGGGACTGCCGGTGTCGATGACGGAGAACCTCGACGCGATGCGCGCGATCGAGTACATCGACATCGACGACCGCGAGCTGTTCAAGGCGATCCTCAGTGGCACGCTCGTGAAGCACCATCGTCACCAGAAGGCATTCGAGACCGTCTTCGACGTCTACTTCTCCTTGTTCAGCCACGGCATCCCCGGTGAGGACGGCGAGAGCGAGGGCGCCGAGGGCGCGGGTGACGAGATCGACATCACCGGTGAGGGGCAAGCCGGCGCCGGCGAGGGCTCCGGTACGCCGGTCTCGCGCGAAGAGCTGGCGGCGATGCTGCTGGCGGCGCTCATGAAGATGGACCGTGACGAACTGCGCCGGCTCGCGGCGATCGCGGTCCAGCAGTTTGCCGGTATGGAGCCGGGCCGGCCGGTCGGCGGCACCTACTACCTCTACCGCACGCTCCGCATGCTCGATCTCGACTCGCTCGCGATGAAGATGATGGGTCTGGCACGCGAGCAGGGCGACGCCGGTGAGGGCTCGCTTGCCGACCGCCTCGCGCGCGAGGAAGTCGACGTGCGGTTGAAGGAGCTGCGCGAGCTCGTGGAGGAAGAGATCCGGCGGCGGCTCGTCGCCGATCGTGGGGCCGAGGCGATGGCGCGCACACTCCGGAAGCCCCTACCGGAAGACATCGAGTTCATGCACGCCTCGCGCGACGAGATGCTCGCGTTGCAGCACGCGGTCTATCCGCTCACGCGTGCACTGGCGGCGCGCCTGGCGCACCGACGGCGTCGAAAGAACCGGGGCCATCTCGACTTTCGGAAGACGGTCCGTGCGTCGCTGTCGTACGGAGGCGTGCCTGCGGAACCAAAGTTCCGCAACCCGCACCCGTCCAAGCCAGAGATCATGGTGGTGGCCGACATCTCGGGTTCCGTCGCGAGCTTCGCGCGCTTCACGTTGATGTTCGTCTACGCGATGGCGAGTCAGTTCTCCAAGGTGCGGTCATGGGTCTTCATCGACGGCATCGACGAGGTCACACGCTTCTTCAACGAGTCCGACGACGTGCTGGAAGCGGTGCACCGGGTGAACACCGAAGCCGACGTGGTGTGGGTCGACGGGCACTCCGACTACGGCCACGCGTTCGAGGTGTTCCATCAGCGTCACTACGCCGAGGTCACCCCGAAGTCGTCGATCATCCTGCTCGGCGACGCGCGCAACAACTATCACGCGTCGCAGACGTGGGTGGTCGATGCGCTCCAGAAGCGTGGCCGCCACGTCTACTGGCTCGACCCCGAGCCGCGCAGCTACTGGGACACCGGCGACTCGATCGTCTCCGAGTACGGTCGCTATTGCGACGGCGTCTTCGAGTGCCGCAACCTCCGGCAGCTCCAGAAGTTCGTCGAGACCGTCGCCGAAGGCTGAGCGTTGCGCCCCCGCCCAGCGAACTTGCGTCAGAAACTCGCGTATAACCCCGTCTCTTGACGCAAGTTGCGTGGTCAGGGTGTGCTCAGGACTCGAGCATTGTCCAGGCGCGATCGGCGATCCCGGCAAGGGCGAGGAGCTGGGCGCGCTCGCGTCGGCGGAAGGAGTGACCGTCGCGGCCGACGAGCAACGTCGCGCCGTGCACTGTGAGTGCCGCCACGGCCAGGTCGTCGGGACCGGCCCTCCCCCGGGCGACGAGTGGCGATGCCGCGGTGCCGAAGTCGAGCGCTTCGAGCACGCACGGATCGGGCACGCACCCGCCGCTCGAGGCCACGACGCCTCGTTCGACGAGTAGCGCACTCCAGTCGGCGAGGAACTCGGCGCGGATCTGGTGCACGAGCGTCTCCTGCAGTTGGGTGACAGTCGTCGCCGCGCAGAGCCGCCTCGCCGACTCGAGCGCGTCGAGCCGCGGATCGGGGAAGTGCTCGACCTCGCGTACCTCCTCCACGCTGACGCCGTCGACCTCTTCGATCTCGCGGACCAAGAGTTCGACAGCCGCGGCATCGCGCAGCACCACCGCGAACTCGTCGACTGCGACGCCGCTGCCCTGCTCGAGGACGTCGATCCCGACTATGTCACCGTCGACGGCACCGATGCGCGAAGCCACGAGGCCGAGCGCTCCCGGCCGATCAGGAAGCCACACCCGGACGAGCGCGTGGTACTCCGTCACGGCAAAGATGGTATTGCCGAAGATGGCGCAATCGTTTCGGCATGATGAAGACACTGTGCTCGTACACTCCTCGTCGTGGAGCGGTTGGGAGTGTTCGGCGGCACCTTCGACCCTGTTCACATCGGGCACATCGTTGTCGCGGTCGAGACGCGCGCCGCACTGGACCTCGACCGCGTCCTCCTGGTGGTGGCGGGTGATCCCTGGCAGAAGCGCGGGAAAGTGGTCGCGGCCGCGCACGACCGCTTGATGCTCGTCGAGGCTGCCGTCGAGGGCGTCGACGGCGTCGAGGCCTCAGCGGTCGAAGTCGAACGCGACAGCGCGTCAGTCACCGCCGACACGCTCGAGGTGCTCGCCGGTCCCCATCGCGAGCTGTTCCTCGTGCTGGGTGCCGATGCAGTCGCGAACATGCACACATGGCGCCGGCTCGACGACACGCGTGACCTCGCGTCGATCGTCGTCGTCGAACGTCTCGGTGACGCGCACGCCGAGCCACCGGGGCCGGGGTGGAAGGTCGAGCGCGTGGCGATCCCTCGGCTCGACGTGTCGTCGACCGACCTCCGCGACCGGCTGGCCGCCGGCCGACCGGTCGACGGGCTGATGCCGCCGGCGGTTGTTCACGCCGTCCGGGCCAGCGGGCTCTACACTGATCCACGATGACGATCGGGAACGGAGCCGGTTGACCGCTTCAGCCCCCGACGCGTCCAGGCGAGCGGCGATCGTCGCCCGCACCGCCTCCGACAAGAAGGGCACCGACATTGTCGTGCTCGACGTCGGCGACATCATCTCGATCACCGAGATGTTCGTGCTCGTGAGCGCGGCGAACACGCGCCAGGTGCGCACCATCGTCGAGGAAATCGAGGTGGCGCTGAAGACGTCCGACGGGGAAGGGCCGCGCGCCATCGAGGGCCTCGACGACGCGACGTGGGTGCTCATGGACTATGGCGACGTCATCGTCCACGTGTTCCTTCAGGAGACGCGCGACTACTACGACCTCGATCGCCTGTGGTCCGATGCTCCCGTCGTCGCGTGGGAGGGTCTGGCGACCGCTCAGTCGAGGTAAGGCCGCATCCGCACACCGCGTGCGCGCAATCCGTCCTTCAACTCGCGTACGCCGAGGTTCCGATCGAAGCGGGGTGAGTAGAGGATCGAGCTGATGATGGCGGCGGACGCGCCGCCTGTGGTCAGGCCGTCGACGACGTGGTCGACGGTGCCGGCGCCGCCGGAGGCGATCACCGGGACGTTCACGGCGTCGGCCACCGCACGGGTGATGTCGAGGTCGTAGCCCGACGCGGTGCCGTCGCGATCGATGCTGTTCACGACGATCTCGCCCGCGCCGAGCTCCTCGCCGCGCCGCACCCAGTCGATCGCGTCGAGCCCGGTCGCGAGACGCGCGCCGTCGATGTACACCTCGTAGCCGCTCGGCACGCCCCCGCGAACCCCGACGTGCTTGACCTGCGTGCTGAGCACGATGCACTGACGCCCGAACGCTTCGGCACCTTGGCGCACGATCTCGGGGTCGCGCACTGCCATCGAGTCGACGCTGATCTTCTCGGCGCCGGCTTTGAGTACCTCGAACATGTCGTCGACGGACCGGATGCCTCCACCGACGGTGAACGGGACGAAGACATGCTGAGCGACGCGCGCCACCGTCTCGAGATCGATCTTGCGCTTCTCCGCGCTGGCGGTGATGTCGTAAAAGACGATCTCGTCGATCTGGTCCGCGTAGAGGCGCGCCGCGAGCTCCTCCGCGGGAGCGACGTCGATGTTGTCCTGGAACTGCTGGGCCTTCGTGACGCGCCCTGCGATCACGTCGAAGCACGCGATCAGCCGCTTGGTCAACATCGAGGCGTCCAACGAGCGAACCGGCGCAAGATCTCGAGCCCGAGCGGTCCGCTCTTCTCGGCATGGAATTGCGTCGCGATGATGTTGTCGCGCGCCACGATCGAGCAGAAGTCGTCGCCGTAGTTGGTGACGCCCAGCACGTCGCGTGCATCGCCCGGCACGCAATAGAACGAGTTCACGAAGTAGAAGTGCCCGTCGTCCGCGAGATGGGCCGTGACCGCGTGCTCGCGGGCCAAATGGACGGCGTTCCACCCGATCTGCGGCACGCGCCGGTCGTCCGAGAATCGGCGCACGGTGCCCGGCACCCAGCCCAGGCACGGGGTGTCCCCCTCCTCGCTGTGCTCGAACAGCACCTGGAGCCCGATGCAGATGCCGAAGAACGGCACGCGGTCCTCGCAAACACGCTGGGCCAGCGCGTCGACGAGTTCCTGCTCCTCGAGTGAGGCCAGCGTGGCGCGAGCCGCGCCGACGCCGGGGAGGATCAGCCGTTCGGAGGTGGCGACCGCGTCGGGTGTGCCGATGCGCCGACACGGCAGACCGAGGTGCTCGAGGGCGTAGATCACGCTCGGCGCGTTACCGGCCCGATAGTCGATCACATCGATCATGACGGTCCGAGGGTAGCGAAGCGACCTTCTCGGCCGGTCACGCGTTCTGGGGCGTTACATCACGACGACGGAACGCAGGACCTCGCCGCGCTCCATCTTGTGGAACGCGTCCTCCACTTCGTCGAGGGCGATGGTCTCGCTCACGAACCGGTCGAGGTCGAGCCGGCCGGAGAGGTACAGATCGATGAGCATCGGGAAGTCGCGTGAGGGCAGACAGTCGCCGTACCACGACGGCTTCAGGGCTCCGCCTCGGCCGAAGAAGTCGATCATCGGCAGTTCGATGCGCATCGTCGGGTCGGGGACGCCGACCTGGACGACAGTGCCGGCGAGGTCGCGTGCGTAGAACGCCTGCTCGAGCACTTCGGGACGTCCGACGGCTTCGATGCATACGTCGGCGCCATTGCCGTCCGTCACCGCGCGGATCGCCTCGACAGGGTCGGTCGCGCGTGAGTTCACGGTGTGCGTCGCTCCGAACTCGCGTGCGAGCTCGAGCTTGCGATCGTCGACGTCGACCCCGATGACGACGTTGGCGCCCGCGAGGCGGGCACCTGCGATGGCGGCGTTCCCGACTCCGCCGCAGCCGAACACCGCCACCGTGTCGCCGCGACCGATGTTGCCGGTGTACATCGCGGCGCCGAGGCCCGCCATGACGCCGCAACCCAGCAATCCGCCAGCTTCGGGTCGTGCTCGCGGATCCACCTTCGTCGCCTGGCCGGAGGCGACGAGTGTCTGCTCGGCGAACGCGCCGATCCCGAGTGCCGGCGTGAGCTCCGTGCCGTCAGTCAGGGTCATCTTCTGCGTCGCGTTGGAGGTGCCGAAGCAGTACCACGGCCGCCCGCGGCGACACGCGCGGCACGTGCCGCACACCGCGCGCCAGTTCAAGATCACGAAGTCGCCGGGCGCGAGGTCGCCGACGTCGGTTCCGACGGCTTCCACGGTGCCCGCGGCCTCGTGACCGAGCAGGAAGGGGAATTCGTCGTTGATCGCGCCTTCCCGGTAGTGGAGGTCGGTGTGACAGACACCGCAGGCCTGCACGCGCACGCGCGCCTCACCCGGACCGGGGTCGGGTACGACGACCTCTCGGATCTCGACCGGCGCGCCCGTCTTCTGCGACACGACGCCCGGCACAGTTGTCGGCATGCGCCCGGTCTAGTGCAGGTCGAGGGTGGCTCGCACGGGGCGGTGGTCGGACCCGACGTCGGGGAGTACCGCGCTGTCGACGACGGCGACCTCGGGTCGCACGAGGATGTGGTCGATCTGGCTGTGCGGCAGGATCGCGGGCCAGGTGCGCCCGCGCACGGCACGGCGCCAGCCCGGCAACAGCGTCAGCACGCCCGGCCCCCAGAAGTTGCAGTCGCCAGCGGCGACCGCCGGCCGCCCCGGCTGCGGCAGCAACGGCGCGAGCCGCCGCAGCTGGATCGGCGGCCCGTATGGCAGGCGCGACGTCAGGTGGAGTCCAACCAGGTCGACGATCGTGCCGTCGACGTCGAGCTCGAGGTGGATCGCGCCGCGCTCGGGCGTCGGATCGGCGAAGACGCGTCCGACGGCCAGGCGGCCGACCTCCTGCGCCGGGAGCCGGGTGATGATCGAGAGGCCGACGTCCCCCGGGCCGCGGCCGTCGCGCGGGACATGGGGCCAGGGGTGCATCCTTCCGCGTCCGAACTTGTGCGAGAAGATCTTCGCCCCGAGATCATCGGCGACCTCGTCGACGACCGCAGCGCCGTCGTCGGGCCACCATGATTCCTGCACGACGATGACGTCGGTGTCGAAGGCGCGCAACACCGACGACAGATCGTACGGAGCGCAGGTCCGGTTCCGGAGGGGCCCGAGCCCGCCGTGCGCGTTGAAGCTGACGATCGTGAATGTGGCCATCGGTTCGCAGTCTCTCAGGCCGCCGGGAGCTTGACGGTAACGCGGGCGCCACCGAGCGGGGCGTCGTCGATGACGACCGTTCCATCGTGCTGTTCGATGATTGCTTTCACCATCGAGAGCCCGAGGCCGAGCCCCCCGGCGTCTCGCGCTCGTCCGTCATCGAGGCGCGTGAACCGGTCGAAGACACGGTCGCGGTCTTCCCGTGGAATGCCGGGGCCGTCGTCGTCCACGGTCAGCTCGACGGTTCCGGTGTCGGGGTCGTTGTGGAGCTCGATCGCGACCATGGTGCGTGCGTGCCGGTCGGCGTTGTCGAGCAGATTGCGGACGACTCGCGCGAGCTGTTCCCGGCGACCGTGCACGCGCCCGGCCGACACACGGGTGGTGTTGATCAGCACCCGGTGATCGCGCACGGTTTCGTCGTGCACCAACTCATCGAGGTCGACCTCAGGAAGCGATGCGACGGGAGTGCCGCCCTCGAGCTCGTCGACCCGCGCCAGCTCCAGCAGCTCGCTCACGGTGTCCTCCATGCGCTCATCCTCGGCGAGCACGCGAGCGGCGACCGCGGGCCAGTCGGCGCGGTCGCTGTTGCGGAGCGCGACCTCGAGGTTCGTGTGGATCGACGCGAGCGGGCTCCGCAACTCGTGCGACGCGTCGGACACGAACTGCCGCTGGCGCTGCGACGAATTCTCCAGACGGCCGAGCATCGCGTTCATCGTGCGGGCCAGGCGCCCGACCTCGTCGTTCGTGTCCGGCTCCGGGACGCGCCGGTGGATGGTGGAACCGGTGATGGACTCCGCCTCGGCCCGAATCGCCTCGACCGGCTTGAGCGCTCGCCCGGTGAAGTACCACGCCGCGAGTGCGACCAGCGCGATCAGGGCAGGAACTGCGAAGTACATGATCGTCGTGAGCTTGTGGGTCGTGCTGTCGACCTCGGCCAGTGATCGGGCGGCGACGACCACGACCGGACCCGCAGCAGTTTCGAATCGCTTCCGCGCCTCGTAGAAGTCGTGCGGATCCGGGCCGCGGCGCACTGCGCCGACGATCTGACCGTTGACCACATAGAGCGTGGTCTCGCCGGGAGACGGCTGGACGTCACTCGGCGCGAGGGTGTCCAGCTCTCGCTGCGCGCTGTCCTTGATGGTGTTCGAGAGATTGTTGTGGACGACACGGACGAGCCCGAACGCCGCCGCGCTCAAGGCGATCGCGAACACGAGCGTCGCGATCAGCGTCAGGCGCACGCGGACCGTGCGCGGCCACCACGTGCGTCGGGGGCGTCGAACTGCGGCTTCCATCATTCCGGCTCGCCGACCAAGCGGTAACCCGCGCCGCGGACGGTCTCGATGCTCTCGGTGCCGAACGGCTGGTCGATCTTGCGGCGCAGATAGCCCACGTAGACCTCGACGACGTTCGGGTCGCCCTGGAAGTCGATGCCCCAGACGTGATCGAGGATCTCGGTCTTCGACGCGACGCTTCCGACCTTGCGCATCAGGAACTCGAGCAACGCGAACTCGCGCGCAGTGAGCCGGATATCCGTCCCGTTGCGGCGGGCCCGACGAGCGCCGGGGTCGAGCTCGAGGGTGCCGACCTTGAGCACGGTCGGGCGCGGCGGCGCGCCGCGCCGGATGAGCGCCCTGATACGTGCCAGGAGGACCACGAACGAGAACGGCTTCGACAGGAAGTCGTCGGCACCGGTGTCGAGCGCCTCCGCTTCGTCGTATTCGCCGTCCTTGGCGGTGAGGATGAGGATCGGCGTCCAGACGCCCTCGTCGCGCAGCGTGCGACACACCTTGTAGCCGTGGATGCCGGGAAGCAGGATGTCGAGCACGATCGCGTCGTAGGAGCCCTCGCGCGCCCGCCAGAGCCCGTCGTGGCCGTTGTGCACGACGTCGACGTCGAAGCCTTCGGCGACGAGGCCGTCGGCGATGGCCGCGGCGAGATGCTCCTCGTCCTCGACGACCAGCAGGCGCATGGCTCAATTCTGCCGGTCGGCGCAGCGATGCGCGCCGCGCCGACTCAGGTGATTCTCAGCCCGATTGCGGGGCGACTAAGATGATTGTGCGAGCAATTGCTTCCGCTCGCGGGTCAATCCTCATCGCTGCCAACGCGTCGCTTCGAGCTCGTCGGTGCTGCATCGAGAATCGACCCTCGCCCCGTAGTGGGCGAGCACCACGAGTTGTTCGACACGTACAGCGAAAGGCACTACTTCCCCAATGAGCACGACCTTCGCGGGGCTCGGCCTCCCGGCCGACCTCGACGCCGCGCTCGCGCGCGATGGCATCTCCGAACCGTTCCCGATCCAGGCGCTCACCATCCCCGACGTCCTCGACGGGCGCGACCTCTGCGGCCAGGCCAAGACCGGGTCCGGCAAGACGCTGGCCTTCGGCCTTCCCCTCCTGTGCCGGATCGGCCACGGCCGGCCCGGCCACCCCCGCGCCCTTGTCCTCGTGCCGACCCGCGAGCTCGCCAACCAGGTCACCAAGGCGCTGCGCGGGCTGGGCGCGGTGCGGGATCGCACCGTCCGCGCCGTCTACGGGGGCGTCTCCATGGATGCCCAGACCTCGGCCTTGCGCAAGGGGGTCGACGTCGTGGTCGGCACGCCGGGCCGTCTGATCGATCTCCTGGAGCGCGGTGAGCTGTCCGTCGGCGAGGTCGAGGTCCTCGTCGTCGACGAAGCCGACCGCATGGCCGACATGGGCTTCATGCCACAGGTGCAGAAGATCCTGTACGGCATGCAGCAGCCACACCAGACGATGCTCTTCTCCGCGACGCTCGACGGCGCGGTCAAGCGCCTCGTCGACCGTTACATGCACGAACCCGTCCATCATGCGGTCGCGGACCGGGAACCCACCGTCGAGGAAATGGAGCACCGCTTCCTGCTGGTCCACCAGATGGACAAGGTGAAGGTCGCGGCCGCCATCGCGCGAGGCGTGCAACGTACGTTGGTCTTCGTCCGCACGAAACGGGGCGCCGACCGGCTGGTGTCGCAGCTCCGACGCGAAGGCGTACGCGCGCTCGCGATCCACGGCGACCTCAGACAGGGCGCGCGCGAGCGCGCACTCGCGGACTTCATGTCCGGCAGGGTCGCGGTGCTGGTCGCCACCGACGTCGCCGCGCGCGGTATTCACGTCGACGGTGTCGACGTCGTCGTGCACTACGACCCGGCCGAGGACCACAAGGCGTACTTGCACCGGTCCGGTCGTACCGCCCGCGCCGGTGAGAGCGGCGTCGCGGTCACCCTCCAGCTGTGGAACCAGGAGAACGAGACGCGCATGATCCAGCGCCGCCTCGGGCTCCAGGTCCCCGTCGTCGAGATCTTCTCCAACGACCCGCGGCTCGCCGACCTCGCCAACTGGGACGCCTCACCGCTTTTGGCGTCTTCCAGTCGCTCATAGAGCGACCCCGGGACGCCGAAACCGCTGGGTTGACGTGGGCGCCCGTGCCACCATGGTGAACATGACCCGGGTCTCACGGCGCATCGGGGCCATCACGGAATCCGCGACTCTGGCGGTCGACGCGAAGTACAAGGCGTTGCAGGCGGCAGGTGAGGACGTCATCGGCTTCGGAGCGGGCGAGCCGGATTTCGCGACGCCGGCGCACATCGTCGAGGCCGCGGTGGAAGCCTGTCGCAACGTCGCCGACCACCACTACACGCCCACGGCCGGCTTGCCGGCGCTGCGCGCCGCGATCGCGGCGAAGACCCAGCGGGACTCCGGATACTCGGTCACACCGCAGCAGGTTGTGGTCACGAACGGCGGCAAGCACGCCGTCTACAACACGTTCCGCACGCTGCTCGACCCGGCCGACGAGGTGCTCCTCCCGGCGCCGTACTGGACGACCTACCCCGAAGCGATCGCGCTCGCCGACGGGGTGCCGGTCGTGCTCCCGACCTCGTCGGAGTCGGGCTTTCGGGTGACCGTGGAGCAACTCGACGAGGCGTGGACGCCCCGCGTCAAAGCGCTGCTGTTCGTCTCGCCGAGCAACCCGACCGGGGTGGTGTACCCGCCGGACGAGGTCGCGGCGATCGGGCGCTGGGCAGTCGAGCGGGGCGTCTGGGTCATCACCGACGAGATCTACGAGCACCTGACGTACGGCGACCACGAGTTCACGTCGATGCCGGTGCTCGTACCCGAGCTCGCCGACACCTGCGTCGTCGTGAACGGCGTCGCCAAGACCTACGCGATGACGGGGTGGCGCGTCGGGTGGATGATCGGACCGCCGGACGTGATTGCCGCGGCGATCAACCTCCAGTCGCACCAGACGTCGAACGTCGCGAACGTGTCGCAGCGGGCCGCGCTGGCCGCGGTGAGCGGCGATCTCGCCGCGGTCGCCGAGATGCGCACGGCGTTCGAGCGGCGCGGCAAGGTGATGCACGAGATGCTCGCCGCGATCCCGGGCGTCGACTGCCTCGAGCCCCAAGGCGCGTTCTACTGCTTCGCGTCGTTCGAAGGTGTGCTCGGGCACGATGTGGCCGGTTCCACACCCAACACCAGCCTCGAGCTGTGCGACATCCTGCTCGACGAGGCCAACGTCGCGGTCGTGCCCGGCGAGGCGTTCGGCGCACCGGGATACGCGCGGCTCTCGTTCGCGCTCGGTGACACCGAGCTCGTCGAGGGCGTCGAACGGATCCAGAAGCTCCTCGGGCGAGAAGGCGGCGTCTAGCCTCGGTCACGTGCAGCGCGCGTTGGTGACGGAGCGGATCGCGGACAGCGGACTCGACGCGATGAGGGCCGCCGACCTCGACGTCGACGTGCGCCTCGGGCTCTCCCACACCCAGCTGCTCGACGCAGTCCGCGGCGCGTCAGCGATGGTGATCCGCAGCGCTACTCAGGTGACCGGCGATGTGCTCGAAGCTGCCGAAGACCTGGTCGTCGTGGGTCGCGCCGGAATCGGCGTCGACAACATCGACATCGAAACCGCGACCCGCCGCGGCGTGATGGTCGTCAACGCACCGAACTCGATCGCGCTGGCCAACGCCGAGCACACCATGGCGATGCTCCTCGCGATGGCCCGCAACATCCCGCAGGCCGACCGCGACCTCCACGAGGGGCAGTGGAACAAGGACAAGTGGGAAGGCGTCGAGCTCAACGGCAAGACGCTCGGCATCGTGGGACTGGGCCGGATAGGTGTACTCGTCGCCCAGCGTGCCCACGCGTTCGGCATGCACATCATCGCCCGAGAGAACTACGTGAGCGAGGAGCGGGCCCGGCAGCTCGGTGTGACGCTCGTCGGCACGCTCGAAGAACTCTTCCGCCGGGCCGATTTCGTCACGATCCTCGAGCGCAAGACACCGGACACGATCCGGATGATCTCCGCCGACGTGCTCCGTGCCGCGAAGCCGGGGCTCCGGCTCGTCAACACGGCTCGGGGCGGGCTCGTCGAAGAAGCAGCACTCGTCACCGCCATCCAAGAGGGACGAGTCGCCGGTGCCGCGCTCGACGTGTTCGAAACCGAGCCGCTCAGCAGTTCGCCGCTGTTCGATCTCGACTCCGTCATCGTCACGCCGCACCTCGGCGCGTCGACGAGCGAAGCGCAGGACAAAGCGGGCCAGACCATCGCCGAGCAGGTGGTGCTCGCGCTGCGAGGGGAGTTCGTGCCGTTCGCCGTCAACCTGGCAGCGGCGGAGGCGAGCGCGACGGTGCAGCCCTTCATGCCGCTCGCAGAGCGGCTCGGACGGCTGTTCACCGCGCTCGCCGGTGGGATCGTCGACACGCTCGAGATCAGCTACGAAGGCGAGATCGCCGGCTACGACTGTCGTGTCCTGACCCTCGCTGTGTTGAAGGGCGTGCTCGGTCCCGCCACCGACGAGCCGGTGTCGTTCGTGAACGCGCCGCAGCTCGCGTCGGAGCGAGGACTGGTCGTGCGGGAGACGTCGTCGTCAGAAGCACGCGACTATGTGAACCTCATCGAGCTACGCGGCGACAGTGCCAACCGCAGCACACACGTCGCAGGGACGCTCTACGGGAAACAGGACGCGCCCCGCATCGTCGCCATCGACGACCACATCGTCGACATCCCGCCCTCGAGCCACATGCTGGTGGTGCACAACGTCGACAAACCCGGCATGATCGCCCGCGTCACGACGATCCTCGGGCTCGAGAGTGGCATCAACATCGACGAGCTGAAAGTGGGGACCGGGCCGACCGGCGACAAGGCGTTGATGGTGCTGTCCACGTCGACGCCGGTGCCGGCGTCGGTCGTCGACCAAGTGCGGGCGCAGGACGGCGTCGTCGACGCGCAGGCCATCGAGTTGGGGTAGTTCAGTTCTTGGCGGGGCGAAGACCGTCGGACTCGGCAGCCTCTGCGCTCGCGTAGCAACGGTCGGCGAGCGTGCGGTTGTAATTCGTGCCGCCGGGCACGTGGAAGATCCCGCTCGACAGCTTCGCCTTCACCGGATGCGAGGCCGGACAGGTGCCGCCGTCGGGTTCAACCCACGATGTCGTCGCCCGAGCGTCGCCCGCGCCGGAGTCCGGCGCGTCCGCGACCGGGCTGTGATCCTTCGCGACCGGGCTGGGCTCGTCGGCGATGGGGCGGGGCTGGGGAGGGTACGGGAACGCCTGCGGTTCCCACGCAGTCCCGGTGTCGAGCCTGCGCCGGTCGTACGCGCGCCAGATCGCGTAGCCGATCGCCGCGAGCGCGCCAAGGCCGAGGACGCGCTTCAGGAATGTCTTCATCGGGGCGATTGTCGCACGCCGACGATGAATGAGTTGCCCTGACGGTTCGCGACTGCCAAACTGGGCGAGTAATGACGAAGGAACTGCGCACCCAGAGCCTCCTCCTTATCTAGCGGCGAGCGCCCCCCCGGGTGCTCGCGGACGCCTCCTCGTGCCTACGGGTCGGGGAGGTTTTTCGTTGCGCCGAGGCCACTCGAGACCTCGAGGAAGCGAGAGACACATGCCCCAGCAAGTGAAGATCTTCGACACCACCCTGCGAGACGGCGAGCAGTCGCCGGGGATCTCTCTCGACGTGGGGGAGAAGCTCGAGATCGCGGAGCAGCTCGCGCGCCTCGGCGTCGACGTGATCGAAGCGGGCTTCCCGATCGCGAGCCAGGGCGACTTCGAGGCCGTCGAGGCCATCGCCAAGACGGTCAGGGGCTCGACCATCGCCGGCCTGTCGCGCAC
The DNA here is from genome assembly GCA_046727575.1 of Actinomycetota bacterium. Classification (GTDB taxonomy): domain Bacteria; phylum Actinomycetota; class Acidimicrobiia; order IMCC26256; family DASPTH01; genus DASPTH01. The sequence goes on along the minus strand of JBKPCV010000004.1, from coordinate 18,980 downwards.
CGCGTTCCAGGACGTCGACCGGGCGTGGGAAGCAGTCCGGCACGCGGAGAAGCCCCGGATCCACATCTTCATCGCAACGTCGCCGATCCACATGAAGAAGAAGCTCCACATGACCGAGGACCAGGTCAAGGAGGAGACGGCGGCCGCGGTGAAGCGTGCTTCCGGCTACTGCGCGGATGTCGAGTTCTCGCCCGAGGACGGCAGCCGCTCGGACGTCGACTTCCTCACGGAGGTCTGTCAGATCGCGGTCGACAACGGCGCGACGACGTTGAACATCCCCGATACGGTCGGCTTCGGTGTACCGGACGAGTACGCCGAGCTCATTCGCTACGTGATCCAACGCGTGCGCGGGAGCTTCGTGGTCTCGACGCACTGCCACAACGATCTCGGGCTCGCCGTCGCCAACTCGCTCGCGGGCGTCGCAGCGGGAGCGAGGCAGGTGGAGTGCGCGATCAACGGGCTCGGTGAGCGTGCGGGCAACGCGGCGTTGGAGGAGGTGGTCATGGCGCTGCGCACCCGCAGCGACTACTTCGACCACGTCGAGACCACCGTCCACACCGAGGAGCTCGCGCGCACGTCGCGTCTCGTGTCGCGTCTCACCGGTTACCCCGTGCAGTACAACAAGGCGATCATCGGGCGCAACGCCTTCGCGCACGAGTCCGGCATCCATCAGCACGGCGTGCTCGAGGATCGCGAGACGTACGAGATCATCGACGCATCGTCGGTTGGCCAGGAGGCGGCGCAGATCGTGCTGGGCAAGCATTCGGGCCGGCACGCGTTCTCGGACTCGCTCGAGAAGATGGGCCTGCGCGTCCAGGGCGAAGCGCTCAACCAGGCCTTCGTGCGGTTCAAGGAGCTCGCCGACCGGAAGGTGCAGATCACCGAGGCGGACCTCGAGGCGATCGTGGCCGAGGAGCTTGGGTCCGGTGTCGTGCACCGGTACTCGATCGCGAGCCTGGAGCTGCGCGGAGGGACGGTCGCTACCCCGAGCGCGACAGCGGTGCTCACCGACGGCCGCGAGAAGATCGAGGGCGAGGGCTCCGGCAACGGCATGATCGATGCCGCCATCGACGCCATCTCACGGGCAACCGGCGTGTCGGGCTCCGTGCTCGACTTCAAGGTGTCATCGGTGACGAGTGGTGGCGACGCGCTCGGCGACGTGGTGATCCAGCTCGAGTCCAACGGCATCAAGGCGTCGGGCCGTGGCGTGTCGACCGACGTGGTCGAGGCGTCGGCCCGCGCGTACCTCAATGCGGTCAACAAGATCGTCCGCCTGCGCGAGCGACCGGACCCGAGGGAGGTCGAGGAGGTCGGGCCTTGACGATGGCATCGCTCGCCGCGTGCCGGGGTACCCGGCCCGCGGTCGCTCGCTCTGGGTGCTCGCTCGTCTCCGCTCCGCTTCGCTCGCTCGCGGCTGCAGGTTGATCGTGGGGACGAGGCGACGGCGGTGAGCTCCTGGAGCCGGACGCGTCCATGGCCGAGCTGGCGCGCCGGAACTGTGACTTGCTCGACGTGACGGTCGAGACGATCCCGTTCGAGGACTGGGAGCCGGCCGCCCGTGACTTCCGGCTCGTGATGTCGGCCCAGGCGTGGCCCTGGGTGCGGCCAGGCCTGCGGCTGGCGAAGGCGCACGACGTGCTCGCGTACGACGGCGCGCTCGCGCTCTTTTGGAACCGACCCGACTGGTCCGACACCTCGCTCCGCCGTGCGATCGACGCCGTGTACGAAGACGTCGCGCCGGGCCTGCGCGCGCGCACGCCGGGGAGGTCGCAACAGGACGCGGGCCGGCGCGCTTGCATCGATGAGCCCGCGACTTCTCCGCTGTTTTCCGGCGTCGCGCTCACCCAGCACTCCTGGGCGACGTCGTACGACACGACGGCCTATCTCGACCTGCTGAGCACGCAATCCGACCATCGCCTCCTCGACGCCGAACGGCGTGCGCGCCTGTTCGATGGAATTGCCGATGCCGTGGAGGGCGCCGGCGGCGAGATGCCCGTCAGCTACGTGGCGGACCTCTACGTCGCGCGCCGCGTGGGCTGATGGACGTCGCAGAGGCGCGGCGGCGCTTCGCGTCCGCTCCCGTCGCCCGATTGGCGACCGTGCGCGTCGACGGTCGACCTCATGTGGTTCCGGTGTGTTTCGCCGTCGAGGGCGAAACGATCGTCTCCATTGTCGACGACAAGCCGAAGCGACATGCGCGGCTGCGTCGGCTCGACAACGTGCGCGCGCACCCGGCTGTCAGCGTGATCGTCGACCACTACGCCGACGACTGGACCGAGTTGTGGTGGGTGCGAGCGGACGGCGCCGCGTCGGTGATCGAGAAGGGCGCTCCGCACGCGCACGCGATCGACCTCCTCGCCGCGAAGTACGCGCAGTACCGTGCTCAGCGTCCGGTCGGCGCCGTGTTGTGCATCACGGTCGACACATGGCAGGGCTGGTCAGCGACCTAGACCGGAAATCAGAGCGGCAGCCGCGAGCGCACGGCCGGTAGCGTCTCGCCCGGTGTCGACGTTGATCGAAGGAAGGCAACTCACCAAGCGGTTCGGCGACTTCGTCGCGGTCGATGCGGTCGACTTCGCCGTCGAGGAGGGTGAGTGCTTCGGCTTCCTCGGGCCGAACGGAGCGGGGAAGACGTCGACGATGCGCATGATCGGTTGTGTGTCGCCCGTCAGCGACGGGTACCTGCGCGTCTTCGGGCTCGATCCCCGCACCGACGGACCCAGGATCCGGGCTCGGCTGGGTGTCGTCCCGCAAGAGGACAGCCTCGACACGGAGCTCACGGTCTTCGACAACCTGGTCATCTACGGGCGCTACTTCGATCTGCCCCATGCCGTGATCCGCGAGCGGGCGAACGAGCTTCTCACGTTCATGCAACTCTCGGACCGGCGCAATGATCGCGTGGACCCGCTGTCGGGCGGGATGAAGCGGCGGCTCACGATCGCGCGCTCGTTGGTGAATCAACCCGAACTCCTGCTCCTCGACGAGCCGACGACCGGCCTCGATCCGCAGGCGCGCCACCTCCTGTGGGAGCGCTTCTACCAGCTGAAGCGGCAGGGCGTCACGATTGTGCTGACGACCCACTATATGGAAGAGGCCGAGCAGCTCTGTGACCGCCTCGTGATCATGGACGACGGTCGCATCGTCGCCGAGGGCTCGCCGCGCGACCTGGTCACTCGCTATTCCACGCGCGACGTCGTCGAGCTGCGCTTCTTGGACGGTGACGCCCGCGACAAGGTGCTCCCGCGCCTCTCCGCGACGGGATACCGGGTCGAGGTGCTGCCCGACCGCGTCCTGGTGTACACCAACGACGCCGACGCCATCTCGGAGCTCGTCGCCGTCGACGGGATCGCGCCCGACTCCATGTACGCGCGTCGCGGCACCCTCGAGGACGTCTTCCTCATCCTCACCGGAAGGTCGTTGGAGGACTGACGTGGCGACGCGCCCGGTCGTCCGTGTCGTCGAGCGCGAGTGGGTCGTGTGGCGACGCCTCTGGCGCGGCTCGGTGTTCTCGTACGTCTTCGCGCCGCTGCTCTTCCTCGCCGCGATGGGCATCGGGCTCGGCGACCTCGTCGACAAACACCAGGGTTCGGTCCAGGGTCTCGACTACCTGGAGTTCATCACGCCGGGGTTGATGGCCGCGAGCGCGGTGATGCAGGCCGCGGGCGAGTCGCTGTGGCCGGTGATGGCCGGTGTGAAGTGGCTGGGCACGTACCACGCCGCAGTATCGACGCCGATCGAGTCGAAACACGTGTACCTCGGGCAGCTGGCGTGGACGGGCGTCCGCACGCTGATGTCGGCAACGGTGTTCCTCGCGATCGCCGCCGTGCTCGGGGGGGTGCCGTCGCCGTGGGGCGTGCTCGCGATCCCCGCCACCATCCTCGGAGCACTCGCGGTGGCGGCGCCCCTGTCGGCGTGGTCAGTCGAGCGCGAGAGCGACGGCGCGTTCTCCGTTGTGATGCGCATCATCGTGTTTCCGCTGTTCCTGTTCTCCGGCACGTTCTTCCCGGTGAGCCGGCTGCCCGATTGGCTCGAGCCGGCCGCGCTGCTCTCGCCCCTGTATCACGCGGTCGAACTGTGCCGCGCCGCGACAACCGGCTCGGTGGAGTGGCTCGACGCGGGCGGGAACGTGCTCGTACTGCTCGCCTTCATCGGCTGGGGCGTGTGGTGGGGCGGCCGCTCCTTCAGACGGGTGCTGACGCAGTGACTGCGAGGGTGGACGTCGACGCGGCGCCGGTGCGGCCACCGGTGCGGACGCCATGGACCCGGCGGCTCGTGCCGGGTGGCTTCGGGCGCGGCGCGCTCCGCGTCGTCGAACGGAACGCGACGGCCTACCGGCGGCAGTGGTACCTGTTCCTCACTGGCCTGATCGAACCCGCGCTGTACCTGCTGTCTATCGGAATCGGAGTGGGCGGGCTCGTGGGGAAGCTGCCCGGACCCGGAGGAGAGCTCGTCGAGTACAAGACGTTCGTCGCGCCGGGGCTGATGGCCGCGGCAGCGATGAACGGCGCGGTGCTCGACACGACGTTCAACTTCTTCTTCAAGTTCAAGTACGCGCACACCTTCGACGCAATGCTGGCGACGCCCTTGCGCGTCCGGGACGTCGCGTACGGGGAGATGACGTGGGCGCTCCTGCGCGGCGCGGTGTACTCGGCGGCGTTCCTGGTGACGATGGCGATCGCCGGACTCGTGCACTCGTGGTGGGCCCTGCTCGCGGTGCCGGCTGGCTTGCTGATCGGGGCCGCGTTCGCAGGCGCGGGCATCGGCGGCACGACGTTCATGCGTTCGTGGATCGACTTCGACTACGTGAACCTGGCGCTGATTCCGATGTTCCTGTTCTCTGGCGTCTTCTTCCCGCTGTCGCAGTACCCCGACGCGGTCGAGTGGATCGTGCGCGTCACGCCGCTGTACCAGGGAGTGGTGCTCGAGCGCGGCTTCGTCCTCGGCCACGTCGAACCCTCGATGCTGCTCAACGCTGCCTACCTCGTCGTCCTGGCCTGGCTCGGCCTCCGCGTCGCAACGAGGCGCCTGACCCGGATGCTCCAGCCCTAGCCTTCGCCTCGAACTTGCGTCAATTTTCCGCGCTATACGCGATGAATTGACGCAAGTTCGCGGGTGCGACGGGCGTTCTGGACGTCCCGCGCAAACTGAGCGCCATTGCCGTACCGGACGTCCTCAGCAGTCGCGACCAGAACGATCCAGCCCAGCGCGGCGATGGCATTGCGACGTCGACTATCGCGGACGAGCGCTTCCTTGCCGACGTGGTACTGGAAGCTGTCGTACTCCATCGCAATCTTGAGGTCCCGGTAGACGAGGTCTGGGCGCGCGAGAAAGGTTCCGAACTGGTCATGGATTGAGATCTGCCGTTCGGGTTCAGGGAGTCCGTGCTCACTCAAAACTCGCAGCAACATTTGCTCACGTTCGCTCTCGGTGGGCGCGTACGCGGCATCTCGCTCGGCGAGAAGGTGTCGGAACTTCTTCGTCCCCCGGCGACCGCGCTTGCCTACCCGCTGCAACAACGCGAGGAGCCCCTCGAAGTCTGTGAGATCCCGACGCATTGCGTTGTCGATAGCGAGATCGACGGTTCGAGCGCCGCAAACCGCGGCAAGATCGAACAGTGTCCGCTCGACAGTCGTCACAGGGATGCTGCGCACGACTGTGATGTCATCCGGCGTCAACGCTGTTGATTCGTGCACAATCAGACCGCCGTGTTGGGCGCGGCGCCATCGCGGACACGTGATCTCGACGGGGTGATCCCTGCCGCCAGGTAGTTCATGGAGCGCTGCGCTCGAGCGGTGCGACGCGACCGCCCGCGTGCCGCCCGCCCAGCATGCTGCCAGTACGTCGCCCTCCCACGAGCTCGGTGCGCCGCTGATCCGGTACACGCCTTGGTGGACTTCGATCCATCGCCCCACACCCAACCGCCAGGCCCGCTCGTCGTTCGAGACCCTGAGTTCGTGTAGGTGATGGCTGGCGAAGATTCCGTGACTGTTCTCGGCGATCGCCGCGACGGCGACGTCGATGTGCGTGTTCATGCACAGTGAGACGCAGGAGTCGGGTGCGCATCACACCCAACTTGCGTCAAATCTCCGCGCTATACGCGATGAATTGACGCAAGTTGGCTGTTACGCGACGGGGAGCCAGCTGCCCCGGCGCGACTCGTAGGCGGAGATCTCGGAGTCGTGGCGGAGGGTGAGGCCGATGTCGTCGAGGCCTTCGAGGAGCCGGTAATGGTGGAAGTCCTCGAGCTCGAAGGGCTCGTCGAGGTCGATCGCCGGAACGGCGACGCGCCGGTCGACGACGTCGATGACGATCTCGATCGTCGCGTCGTTCTCGACCTCCCGCATGATGCGGGCCACGACACCAGCCGGCAGCGCGACCGGGAGCAGCCCGATCTTCAGACAGTTGTTGCGAAAGATGTCGGCGAAGCTCGGCGCGATCACGGCGCGGAATCCGTAGTCCTCGAGCGCCCAGGGCGCGTGCTCCCTCGAGGAGCCGCACCCGAAGTTCTCGCCGGCGAGGAGTACCTGCGCGCCCTCGTACTTGTCCTGGTTGAGCACGAAGTCGGAGCTCTCACGCCACTCTGCGAACAGTCCCTCGCCGAAGCCCGTGCGCTCGACCCGCTTCAACCAGTCGCTCGGGATGATCTGGTCGGTGTCGACATTGGCGCGATCGAGTGGCACCGCCCGCCCGACGATCTCCTGCACTCCCTCCATCACGCGTCCTCCACGTCAGTCGAGGTCGGCCGGCGTGGTGAAGCGGCCGGCGATCGCGGTGGCCGCGGCGACGGCAGGCGACACCAGGTGCGTGCGCCCTCCGCGGCCCTGACGGCCCTCGAAGTTGCGATTCGACGTGGACGCGCAGCGCTCGCCGGGCTCGAGCTTGTCGGGGTTCATCGCCAAGCACATCGAGCACCCGGGCTCGCGCCACTCGAAGCCCGCGGCACGGAAGACGTCGTCGAGCCCTTCGGCCTCCGCGGCGACCTTCACGGCCATCGAGCCGGGGACCACCAGCGCTCGGAGCCCCTCCCGCACCTTGCGGTCGCGCGCGACCGCCGCCGCGGCGCGCAGGTCCTCGATGCGCGAGTTCGTGCACGATCCGATGAACACCGTGTCGACTGCGATCTCGCGGACAGCTGTGCCGGCCTTCAGACCCATGTACTGCAGCGCGCGTACCGCGGACTGGCGCGCCGCGTCATCGCCGAAGGAGTCCGGGCTGGGCACGACGCCGTCGATGTCGACGGACTGCGCGGGGTTGGTGCCCCACGTCACCGTGGGCAGGATCGCGGACGCGTCGAGCACGATCTCCCGGTCGAACGACGCGTCGGCGTCGGTCACGAGCGAACGCCACTCGTCGAGCGCCCGCTCCCATTGTGCGCCCTTCGGGGCGAACTCGCGCCCTTCGAGGTACACGAACGTCTTCTCGTCCGGGGCGACCATTCCGGCGCGCGCTCCGGCCTCGATCGACATGTTGCAAACCGTCATGCGGCCTTCCATCGACAGACCGCGGATGGCAGACCCGCGGTACTCGATGATCGAGCCGATCCCGCCGCCGGTGCCGAGCTGGTTGATGATGGCGAGGACGACGTCCTTGGCCGTGACCCCCTCAAGCAGCACGCCCTCGACGGTCACCGCCAGGGTGGCCGGCTTCGCCTGCGGGAGCGTCTGCGTCGCGAGTACATGCTCCACCTCGCTCGTGCCGATGCCGACCGCGAGCGCGCCGAAGGCGCCGTGCGTGGACGTGTGGCTGTCGCCACACACGATCGTCATTCCCGGTTGGGTGAGGCCTTGCTCCGGCCCGATGACGTGCACGATGCCCTGCCCGGGCTGGCCCATTGCGTAGAGCCGAATGCCGAACTCCTCGCAGTTGCGAGCCAGCACCTCCATCTGCTTTGCGGAGATGGGATCGCGCACCGGCTGGTCGATGTCGGTGGTGGGCACGTTGTGATCCATCGTCGCGACCGTGAGGTCGGGGCGACGGACGGTGCGGCCGGCCATGCGCAGGCCGTCGAACGCCTGCGGCGACGTCACCTCGTGCACGAGGTGCAGGTCGACATAGAGAAGGTCGGGCTCTCCGTCGGCCCGGTGGACGACGTGGCGCTCCCAGACCTTCTCGGACAGCGTCTGCGGCATTCGTCAATTCTGCCAGTCCGCCACGACCCCGACCCCATCTCAGGGCGCAATATGTTCAGAGGATGGACGAGGAGTTCGACGTCGTCGTCGAGATTCCCCGCGGCAGCCGCAACAAGTACGAGTACGACCACGACCAGCACGTCATCCGTCTCGATCGGCGCCTCTTCTCGGCGACGGTGTACCCAGCTGACTACGGCTTCCTGCCGGGCACCCTCGGCGAGGACGGCGACCCGCTCGACATGCTGGTACTGCTCGAGGACCCGACCTTCCCCGGTTGCTGGGTGCGGGCGCGGGCGATCGGCGTGTTCTGGATGGAGGACGAGCGAGGCGGGGACGCCAAGATCATCTGTCTTCCGGCGAACGACCCGGCCTGGGACGGCGTCGACGACCTCGCGCAGTTGCGCCCGTCGCTGCTCGACGAGATCAGGCACTTCTTCGACGTCTACAAGACGCTCGAACCCGGGAAGAAGAGCACCACCCGCGGCTTCGAAGGCAGAGAGGCCGCGCGCACCGAGATCGCGGCCGCGCGGGCGCGCGCAGCCACCGCCGGTCGTTGAGCAGCACGACGCCGCGTCTCGGCGCCCGCGGCCTCAGGCCGCGGTCGGCTCCAGCGCGAACGCCGACCACAGATCCGCGTAGCGACCACCCTGCTCGAGCAACTCGTCGTGGCTGCCCTGCTCGACAATCTGTCCGTCGTCGACCACCACGATCCGGTCCGCGCTGCGCGCGGTTGGCAGCCGGTGCGCGATGAGCAGGGTGGTGCGGCCGCTCGCGACGAGACCCATCGCGCGTTGGACGCGTGCCTCCGTGCTCAAGTCGAGGTTGGCGGTGGCCTCGTCGAGCAGCAAGATCGAGGGGTCGACGAGCAGCGCGCGGGCCAGGCAGATCAGCTGCCGCTGCCCGGCTGACAGCGAGCGGCCCCGTTCGGCGACCGGGTGGAGGTAACCGCCCGGCAGGTCCGCCACGAACTCGTGCGCACCGACGGCGCGCGCAGCCCGCTCGACCTCCGCGTCCGACGCGTCGGGACGGCCGTACGCGATGTTGTCCCGGATCGTGCCCGAGAAGAGGAACGGCTCCTGCGGGACGTACCCCAGGCGCCGGCGGTACGCGCGGAGGTCGAGGTCGGTGATCGGGGTGCCGTCGATGAGCACTTGACCAGACGTGACGTCGTAGAAGCGCGCCACGAGCTTCACGATCGTGGACTTTCCTGCACCCGTCTCCCCGACCAGGGCAACGGTCTCCCCCGGACTGATCGTGAGGTTGACGCCGTGCATGATCTCGATGCCCGTGTTCGGGTACGCGAAGCGAACGTCGACGAGCTGCACCTCGCCGCGGATACGTCCCGGGTCCACTGAGCGCTCGGCGTCGGGAGTCGCGGTCTCGGTGTGCATGAGCTCGTTGATGCGCTCCATCGACGCCAGCGCCGACTGCCATTGGTCGAACACTTGTGAGAGCTGTTGGATCGGTGCAAAGAATTGATCGAGGAACAGGATGAACGTCAGCACAGTGGCCGACGTGATCACTCCGTCGTGCACGAGAGAGCCGCCGAACCCGAACACGATGGCGTCGGCACACACCGACAGGAACATGATGAGCGGGAAGTAGAACGACTGAAGACGCTGCGTGGTGAGACGTACGTTCATGTACTCGCCCGTGGTGTTGCGGAACGAGTCGATGTTGCGTTCTTCGCGCACGTACGCCTGTGCCACACGGACTCCGGAGATGTTCTCCTGGAACTCCGCGTTGACGGTCGAGATCGCCTCGCGCGCGGCGGTGTACGCGCGCGCCGACCTGCGCCGGAACCACAATGTCGCGTAGAGCAGCGGTGGCAGGATCCCGATGATCAGTGCCGACGTGAGCTGCCACGACAAGAACATGAGGACGATCAGCACGCCGAAGAAGCTCAACAGGCTGACCAACGCCTGGATCAGGCCGGTCTGCAGGAGCTGCGAGAACGCGTCGACGTCGGTCGTCATGCGCGTCATGATGCGACCCGCCATCTCACGGTCGTAGTAATCGAGCGCCAGCCGTTGCAGGTGCGAGAAGATGCGGATGCGGAGCGCGAACAGCAAGCGCTCGGCAGTGCGGCCCGTGTAGCGCGTGTACGCCCACGTGAGGAGCCAGTCCGCAGTCGTCGCGGCGAAGAAGAAGGCCGACGCCGCGAAGAGAACGCGTTGGGAGCCCTGCTCCACCCCGCTGTTGAGGCCGTGCTGGACGAGCAGTGGACCGGCGAGCGTCACGAGCGTATCCAGCAAGATCAGACCGAAGCCGATGAGCAGAGCCTTTTGATAGGGCCGCAAGAAACGACGGAGGCGGAAGCTCTCGTGCGGGCGCGCTTCGGCGCGGACATCCACCTCGGGGTCGTCGTCGGCGGGTGGGAGCGCTTCCACTGCAGCAACGAGCTCGGGAGTCATCTGCAGCGCTCCGGCCCGCGCAGCCGTCCAGTTCCCGCCCCCGCCGCCACGCCCTGCTCCCATGCCGCCGCCACCGCCGAACCCCAAGGCGGGCGCCACGTTGACGAACGGTCTCGCCCCGTTTCCGTTGTCGTCGGCGTCGTCACGCCGCCAGAGATCGGGCGTCGCTCCGACGGCGACGAGCTCGTCGCCGGCGTCGGCCTCGGCATCCTCGCCGGGGCCGGACAGGAGCATCCTGTACCGCTTCGACGTTGCCATCAACTCGTCGTGGGTGCCGTCGTCGACGGCGGTGCCCTTCTCCATGACGACGATCCGGTCCGCGAGACGCAGCGTGGAGCGGCGGTGAGCGATGAGGATCGTGGTGCGGTGCTCCATGACCTCGCGCAACGTCGCATGGATCTGCTCCTCGGTACGCGCGTCGATCGACGACGTCGCGTCGTCGAGGATCAACACCCGCGGATCGGTGAGCACGGCGCGCGCGATGGCGATGCGTTGCCGTTGACCGCCCGACAACGTGAGCCCCCGCTCACCGACGATCGTGTCGTACCCGTCGGGAAGCGCCTCGATGAAGCTCGTCGCGCCGGCTACGTCGGCCGCGCGTCTGATGTCGTCTTCTGTGGCGTCCGGCCGGCCATAGGCGATGTTGCTACGGACGGTGTCCGAGAAGAGGAAGGCATCCTCGAAAACGATCCCCACCTCGCGTCGCAGCGAATCGAGTGTGACGTCGCGCACGTCGACACCGTCGATCCGGATCGAGCCGGCTTGGACGTCGTAGAAGCGCGGGAGTAGCAGGCTCACCGTCGACTTTCCCGAACCCGACGTCCCCACCAGCGCGACCGTCTCGCCGGGCGACGCTCGCAGGGAAAAGTCGTTCAGCACGGGCTCCGACCTCAGATAGCCGTACGTGACGTGCTCGATGAGGACCTCGCCGGCGGGGACGGCGAGCGGTTGGGCACCCGGCTTCTCGGTGACGTCGGGGTTGGAGTCGAGGATCTCGAAGATGCGGTCTGCGGCCGCTCGGGACTGCTGTGACACGGCGATGATGGCGGCCATCATTCGCACCGGCGCGAGCAACTGCGCGAGATACGTGGCGAACGCGAGGAACGTTCCGAGAGTGATCTCGCCCTGGATGGCGAGATAGCCACCCAACGCGAGCACACCGACCTGCCCGTACGTCGGGATGGCCGCGAGGAGGGACGAGTACTTGGCCTGGATGCGGATGTTGCGGACACGCGACCGGTACAGGTCGTCGGCGACCTGGCTGAGTGAATCGATCTCGCGGTCTTCCTGTCCGAAGCCCTTGACGACGCGGACGCCGGTCACCGCCTCGTCGACGACGCCCGCGACCTCGCCGGCGCGCTGCAGCGCATCCCACTGCGCGGGATACATCTTCCTCCGCAGCCGCAGCGACACGACGAGAAGCGCCGGCACGGTCAAGAGGCTCACGAGCGTGAGCACCGGTGACATCAACAGCATGAAGAACAGCGACAGCACCAGCAGGACGACGTTGCCGGTGAGCATCGGCATGAAGCCGAGCAGCTGCTGGACGAGCTGCAGGTCCGAGCTGGCGCGCGAGACGAGCTGTCCGGTGGGCAGCTCGTCGTGGCGGGCGAAGTCGAGGCGCTGGAGTCGCTCGAACAGGGCGTTGCGGAGATCGTTCTGGACGTCGATCCCGAAGCGACCACCCGCGAAGCGACGAACGTACTGGAAGAAGAAGTTCACCGCCGCCAAGCCGACCAGCAGCACGAGCAGCGGCGCGATCGGCCGCGTGCTCGTCGTGATCGTGTCGTCGACGATCGCCCGTTGGACCAGCGGCAAGAGGGAGGTGATGACCTGCCCGGCGATGGCGACGCCGAACGCGATGAGTACGTGCCGCTTGTGCCGTTTCAGATACGGCCAGAGTTTGCGGACCCAGCCTGGCTCGGTTCCGGCCCTCATCGCGTCGCGCTGACTCCTTCCTCCTCGAGCGGACCACGCCGTTCGTCGTCTCGGGTGCGCGAGGCACGCGCACGTCGACCGTGCGCGGCAAGCGCACCTGCGAGCTGGTCGAGCGCGTCTGCGACGAGCGATGGATCGAGCACGTCCTGCAGCAGCTCGTCCAGCTTCTCGCGCATGTCCTTCTCGGCAGCGCGCAGCGCCGCTCGACCGGTGGGAGTGATGCTGAGACGGGTCGCGCGGCGGTCGCCGTGGACGGCCGTGCGCTCGATCATGCGGTTCGCGCAGAGCGTCTCGACCGCCGCCGACACCGTGGGACGCGCGAGCGCGAGCTGACCGGCGAGTCCGCTCGCGCGCTCCTCACCCCTCGCGATCAGCGCGAGCAATCGGTACTGGGGCAGCGTGAGGTCGGTGCACGCACGCTCGAGCTCCCGGACGACCCACACCAGCGTGAGAATCTCCCGATCCGTGCCGTCGTCACTCGTGCCCATGCTGGGAGCATAGCGAACAGTTTGAGTCGCTAACAGTTAGGGCGACCGTGATACAGCGCTCGTTCACGGGGGCGTAATGAACGAGAAACACGCCTTCCGTACGGTCTCATCGTGGCGTACGTGCAACCGCGAACCGACGTGGTCCTCATCCGTTGGCCCGAGGAGGAAGCGCTCCTCGAGCACCTTCGAGTGGCCGGCGCACCCCGTCTGCTCCTCGTGGGCGAGGACCTGGCGGCGCCCTCGTCGGTCGACCCGCTCGAGGACTGGATACGGCTCCCCGCGGCCGAGGGCGACCTCCGTGTCCGCGTCGCCACGCTCGCGGCGCGCGCCGGGAAGACCGTTGCGGCACCGACCGTCGACGACGACGGGCTGCTCTGGTATCGCGGCCGCTGGGTGACGCTGTCGCCGGTCGAGCGCGCCCTCGGCGCCGCGCTCGTCGACCGGTTCGGCGCGGTCGTGGGCCGGGACGCGCTGGTCCGCCGTGCCTGGCCGGGTGGGAGTCCAACTCGGAACGCGCTCGACGTGCACATGTTGAGACTCCGCCGACGCATCACCGATCTCGGGCTCGAGGTACGCACAGTCCGCGCGCGCGGCTACCTGCTGCAGGCGAGCGAGGCGCGCGAACTGACCCGCGGCTGACGCAGTCGCCGAGCGATGGACGTCACGGGGGTTCTGCTCGACATCCTCGTCGTGCTGATCGCGGCGAAGGTTGCCGCGGAGATCGCCGAGCGCATCAACGTGCCGGCCGTGGTCGGAGAGATCATCGCCGGCGTCATCGTCGGTCCGTCGGTGCTCGCACTGGTCGAGTCGAACGAGACTCTGAGCGTTCTCGGGGAGCTTGGCGTCATCCTGCTGCTCCTGGGTGTCGGCATGGAGATGGACCTCCGCGATCTCGGCGCCGTCGGCCGCGCATCGATGTCGGTCGCAGTCGTCGGCGTCGTGTTGCCGATGGCGGGTGGCTACGTCGTGGCCAGCGCGCTCGGCCACAGCGACAATCAGTCGATCTTCATCGGGGCGGCATTGGCGGCTACCAGCGTCGGCATCACCGCGCGCGTCTTCAGCGATCTCCGAGCGCTCGCGACTGTCGAAGCGCGCACAGTGCTCGGCGCCGCGGTCGCCGATGACGTGCTCGGTCTCGTGATCCTGACTGTGGTCGTCCGGCTCGTCTCCGAAGGTTCCGTGTCGTTGCTGGACGTCGCGGGCATCCTCCTCGTCGCGATCGCATTCCTCGTGCTCACCGCGGCTCTGGGGTCGCGTTTTGCACCGGGACTCTTCCAATTGCTGGATCGGCACGCGCGTTCGGCCGGCACGCTCGTCGCGCTGGCGCTCGCGTTCACGCTCGCGTTCGCAGAGCTCGCGGACGCCGCCCAGCTGGCGCCGATCGTGGGCGCATTCGTGGCCGGACTCGCGCTCTCGGGGAGCTCGGCATCCGAACGCATCCAGCGCGAGCTCGCTCCCGTCGGTCACCTCTTCATCCCCGTGTTCTTCCTCCAGATCGGCATCGATGCCCGGATCGACGACTTCGTCAAACCGACCGTTCTGGGCATCGCCAGCGCGCTCTTCGCAGTTGCGGTCGTCGGCAAAGTCTTGGCATCTGTCGGTGCGATGGGCTCACCAGGCGACAAGCGCTTGATCGGGCTCGGGATGATCCCTCGAGGGGAGGTCGGATTGATCTTCGCGACGATCGGCCTCCGCGAGGGCATTCTGGGCGGCAACCTCTACGCCGCGCTGTTGTTGGTCGTCCTCGCGACCACGTTGTTGACGCCGCCGCTGCTCCGCTGGAGGCTCGTGCGGCTCCGATCCGAGCGCGCCAGCCGCGCCGAGAGCACCGTTCCCGAGCCTGCAGGAGGCTGGCTGCGAGTCGAAGACGGCACCGTTCGTCTCGCCGCCGAACCGGCGTCACCGCTCGCGTTGCACGTGGCGTTGGACGCCGCGCTCGCGATCGCTCGCGGGGCGCGCCCGGACCCCGGCCTCCTGGACTGGATCAGTGCCTGGAGCAACACGCCGCTGCGGTGGGACCCGGCAGCCACCGACAAGCTTTGCGCCGTGCTGACCGAAGGCGACGCCCGCGCGTGGCGGTTCCTCGAGACCACTGGCGTGCTCGAACGTGCGCTGCCCGAGCTCGCGGACGCGGTGCTCCGTCGCCGTGCCGATCCCTTCCTGCTCGATCCTGCACAGGTTCTGCGGTTCTCGCTCGTGGAACGCATCCGCGACCTGGTCGTGGCCGATCCCGTGGCGTCTGCAGAGCACGCGAAGCTCGAGCACCCCGAGTGGCTGCTGCTTGCCGCGCTCATCCTCGACACGGCGGGCGACGACTCCTCGCCCGTCGAGCTCGCGCGCCGCCTCGTGCAGCGTCTGGATCTCGGCGCGGCAGCCGAGCAGGAAATCGCGCTACTCGTCGGCGATTCCGGACTCCTGCGCGCGGCAGCGCGGAAGGTGGACTACCTGGTCGAGGAACGCGTCTATCCGATTGCCACACACCTGGAGCGGCCCGAACGCGCACGCGCGCTGTACCTGCTGACGCTCGCGCTCGCGGACCTCGAACCGTGGGATCGAGAGCGGCTCGACGAGCTGTACCGCGTCGTCCTCGATCTGCTCGAACACCCGCAGGTGACGGGCCGCGAAGCGCGCAACCTCGTCGAGCGACGACGCGCCGAGGCGATGCGCATCGTCAGCAACGGGCGCGCCGCGGTCGACCGAATCCGGCACGCGCCACGTGGCTACCTGCTGATGCAGAACGCGCCCGACATCGCGCGGCAAGCGAGGCTGCTGGAGCCCCTTCCGGCACGCGGACGAGCACGCGTCGCGGTGCGTGCACTCGACGACGGGGAGTGGGGCATCGACGTCGTGGCGAGGGATCGACCCGGCCTGCTCGCAACCGTCGCGGGCGTGCTCGCCGACCACGGACTGGACATCCTCGACGCGGTCGTCGCCACATGGGCCGACGGGGGCGCGGTCGACTCCTTCCGCGTGCGCGGCACGGCGTCTCGGACAACCGCGCCGGATGCGACTGGAATCGAGGCCTCGATTGTCGCCGCCTTCGGCGCGCCGTTGTCGTCTCCGCCGGCGCCCGACGCCGAGCTCCACTTCGACGATCACTCGTCACCGTGGTACACGTTGTGCGAGGTGCGCGGTCCCGACCGGCGAGGGCTGTTGCGCGACCTGGCGACGGGTTTCGCGTCGGTCGGTGCAGACGTGCACTCGGCGCGGCTCACGACCGTCGTCGGAACGGCCGTCGACCACTTCGAGCTCACCGATCGCAACGGTCGCAAGCTCGACGACGTGATGGAAGCCAGCGTGACGAGAGCGATCCATGACGGCGTCCGTCGACGCCGCCTGGCCGGCCGCCGGCGCTGAAGTGACGCGAGTCGAAGCTGGGTATCCCGCCGAGCAGCGAGCGACCCATGATGTCGGAATGCGGGTCGGGGTCGACACCGGGGGCACCTTCACGGACCTGATGGCTGACGACGGTTGCGTCGTGAAGGTGGCATCGACGCCGCACGACCCCGCCGCCGCGGTCGCCGGTGCGATCGACCGCGCCGGCGTGGGGGCGTTGCCCGAACTGCTCGCTCACGGCACCACGGTGGCGACGAACGCGTTGCTCGAAGGCCGGTTGGGGCGGGTGGCGCTGGTCGCGACGCGCGGGTTTGCCGACGTCATCGAGATCGCGCGGCAGGTACGACCGTCGCTGTACGACCCCCACGTCGATCGCCCGCCCGCGCTCGTGCCGCCGCACCTTCGCTTCGAGGTCGGTGGGAGGTTCAACGGCGCCGGTCGCGAGATCGAGCCGTTCGACGGCTACGTCCCGTCGATCGAGTCCGTCGACGCGGTGGCGGTGTGTCTCCTCCATTCGGACCTCGACGCGGCACACGAGCGCGCGGTTGCCCACGTGCTCGCGGGGCGGGGCGTCGAGAGCGTGTGCTCGCACGACGTGTCTCCGGAGTTCCGCGAGTACGAGCGGATGGTGACGACAGTCGCCGACGCGGCATTGCGTCCTGTGTGTGGTCCGTACCTCGAGGGACTGGCCTCGCTCGCGGTGGACGTCTTGGTGATGACATCGGCCGGCGGACTCGTTCTACTCGCGGACGCGCTCGCGCACCCGGCGGCGCTGTTGCTGTCGGGTCCGGTGGCGGGCGTTCGTGCCGCGGCCGCGATCGCGCACGCCTGCGGGTTCCCGGACTCGGTGTCGCTCGACATGGGCGGGACGAGCACCGACGTCTGCCTCATTCGTGGTGGCCTGCCCGAGCCCTCGCCGACGCTCGTGATCGGCGGTTACCCGATCCGCTTGCCGTCGGTGGCCGTGCACACCATTGGTGCGGGCGGTGGCTCGATCGCGCGGATCGACGCAGGCGGCGCGCTCGTCGTCGGGCCACGGAGCGCGGGCGCGCGGCCGGGCCCGGCCGCGTACGGCCTCGGCGGCGAGGATGCGACGGTCACCGACGCCGATCTCGTGCTCGGACGCATCCCCGTCGACGCGGTGTTCGGCGGGCTGGGAGCGCTCGACCGCGACGCCGCGCGTTCTGCGCTCGATCGCGCTGGCACGCCCGCCGACGGGGTGGTGGCGGTGGTCGACGCGTCGATGGAGCGCGCAGTGCGCGCCGTGACCGTCGAGCAAGGCGTCGACCCGCGGACGCTCGCACTGGTCGCGTTCGGCGGGGCGGGGCCGCTCCATGCCTGTGCCGTCGCCGACGCGCTCGGGATGACCGCGGTCATCGTCCCGCCGCGCGCCGGCGTCTTCTCCGCCGTTGGGCTCCTGAGTTCCCCTCGTCGCCGCGAGCTCGTGCGCAGCTGGCCGCGTCCACGATCGATCGAAGGTCTCGATACGGCGATCGGCCAGCTCGCGCGCGATGCGCGTTCCGCAGTGGCGGGACCAGCAGTCGTGGAGACCTTCGTCGACTGCCGGTACGCGGGACAGAGCCACGAGCTCACGGTCCGCACGCCGACCGAGTTCCCCGCCGAGCACGAGCGCCGCAACGGGTTCTCACGCCCCGGCGCAGCCGTCGAAGTCGTCGCGTTGCGCGCACGGTCCTCCGCCCCGGCGCCGCTGACTGTCGACGCGCTTCCCGCGGTGCAGCGCACCGAGGTCACCGGACCCGAAGTCGTTGCGGAGCCCGATTGCACCGTCTGGGTCCCCGACGGTTGGATCGCGTGCCCGCGTGAGCTCGGCGCGTGGGTGATCCGGCGGACCGCGTGATGGACGCGGCATCGCTCCAGATCCTGATCTCGCGGCTGACGGGCGTCGCCGAGGAAATGGGTGCGGTACTGCGCCGCTCCGCCTACAGCCCGAACATCAAGGAGCGCGCCGATTGTTCGGCCGCGCTCTTCACCGCCAGCGGCGAGTTGCTCGTGCAGGCGGAGCACATTCCGGTGCACCTCGGTTCGATGCCGGCATCGGTCGCGGCCGCCATCGCGGCCGCCGGCGAGCCGACGCCGCACGATGAGCTCGTGCTCAACGATCCCTTTGCCGGCGGTACGCACGTCAACGACATCACACTGGTTTCGCCGTGCTTCGCGTTCGGCTCTCTGGTCGGGTGGGTCGCGAACCGTGCCCACCACGCTGACGTCGGCGGCATCGCGCCTGGCTCGATGCCCCCGGACGCCGAGACCGTCGACGAGGAGGGCCTGCGCCTGTCGCCGACGCGACTCGACGACGCAGTGGTCGACCTGATCGTGCACAGCTCGCGTACGCCGGAGGAGCGCGCCGGCGACCTGGACGCGCAGCGGGGCGCCAACCGCGTCGGCGTCACGCGCATGCAGTCGATCGTCGAGGTGCTCGGATCCGGGGCGCCCATGGCGGAGATCGTCGACTACGGCGAACGGCGCATGCGCGCCGCGCTCACGGCGCTCCCGGACGGCGTGTGGCGGTTCGCGGACGTCCTCGACTCAGCCGGGCCGAAGTCCGCTCAGCGGTCGCCGACGCGCATCGCGCTCGCGCTCGCGCTACGCGACGACGAGGCGCGGTTCGACTTCACCGGTACGGACGCACAACGCGCAGGGAACGTCAACGCCGT
>JBKPCV010000003.1:0-5545 GCA_046727575.1 Actinomycetota bacterium | reverse complement strand
TGGCTCGCCGACCATCCTCACCATCGAGCACCGAACTTGCGCTTCGACGTGGCGTCGGTGCTCGCCGAGCGGGGGAAGACCCCGGTCGTCCAGGTAATCGAAGCGGCGTTTTAGGAGACGAAGCGGAGCCGTGCTCGGACGGGCGGGACGGCGGAGCGGCGTCGACCCGACGTGGAGGAGACGAAGCGGAGCCGTGCTCGGACGAGCGGGACGGCGGAGCGGCGTCGACCCGGCCGGCTCGGCGATCGCAGCCCGGCCTCGCGCCGCGGGTTCACGTGCGCGACGCGCGCCGCCAGCAGCCAGTGTGCCAGTGGCGGCGCTCGTGCGGGGCGTGACGCGGAACGATGACCTCGTGCCCCAAACCGGGCGGGATCTCGTGGTCGCAGCCGGGGCAGCGGTACGTCTTCACGGCCTGGTAGGGCTGGACGTGCTGGACCTCGAGGTCGTCGTGAGCGTCGTGGATCAACCGAGCACCGCCCACAGCACGAGCGCCGCGACGACGACCAGCGCGACCGCGACGATCACGACGTCGGTGCCGCGTTTGGCGTGCGCGCGGAACGGGTTCAGACCCATTGCGTCACCGTAGCCGGGTCGCCTCCGCTCCCAGCGCGGCGGCGAGGTACGACGCTAACCCTTCGGCCAGCAGAGGCCGCGTGCGCGCTCCATCCAGCCGCCGCGTTCCAACTCGCGCACAGCGACCGCGACGTGATCTGCGAGCAGCCCTGTGCGGCTCGCGAGTTGGTCGAACGTCGCCGGCTCGCCACCACACGCGCCGAGCACGCGCGCGGCGTCGCTGCCCGGTGGTGGCGGTGGCTTCGGTGCCCGCCTCGAGCCAGGTGTGAGCCCGAGCGCGAGCAGCACGTCGGACGGCTCGAGCAACGGGTGCGCGCCATCCGCGATGAGCGCGTTCGTGCCCTCGGCCGCCGGGTTGCGGCGCGAACCCGGCATCGCCAGCACCGGGCGGCCGTACTCGAGGGCGCGCTCAGCGGTGATGCGGGCGCCACCTCGAAGCGTGGCCTCGACCACGACGACGACGTCGGCGAGCATCGCGATGATCCGGTTTCGTACCGGAAACGCGCCCGGCCGCGGCCGTACGCCGTAACCGAGCTCGCTCATGATCAGCCCCGCGGCGCGCACCGCGTCGAAGAGCGCGACGTGTCGCCGCGGGTACACGACGTCGAGGCCGGTGGCGACGACACCGATGGCCGCACCTCCTCCATCGAGCGCGCCCTCGTGGGCCGCGCCGTCGATGCCGATCGCCAGTCCGCTCACGACGGTGATCCCGGCTTCGCCGAGGACGCGGCCGACATCGCGCGCGTCGGCGAGCCCGTGCGGCGTCGCGGCGCGCGTGCCGACCACTGCGACGCGCGGACCCTCGAGCGCCGACGGAGCGTTGCCCTCCGCGAGCAAGACGTGAGGGCGCCCCTCGACGTCGCCGCTGATCGGGTAGCCCTCGCGCCCGGCGATGAACACACGGGTGCCACGCCGGGCGAGCGTGTCGGGCAGCGTGGTGCCGACCGCGACGCGCTGCCATGCTCGAGCAAGGTCGAGCCGCGCCGGGATCTCCTCTGGTGCGACCTTCTCGCACAGGACCGCGGCGCCAAGGCCGCGTTGCAAGGCCGACAGCGCGCCGACCGGACCGGAAAATCGTGCGCAGAGCCTCCGCATCCGCGCCGGCGTCATGTCGGGCAAGCACGCGAGGCTGGCGGCCGCGACTTCGACCGGATCGAGCCGCGGCCTACGCGGACGCGCGTTCACGGCGCATCGCTCCGCAAGAGCGCCGCGCTCTCGAGATGCGCGGGTGCGACCTCCGCCGCGTCGTCGAGATCCGCGAGCGTGCGAGCCACTCTGCGGATGCGTGCGGCGCCGCGTCCGGTGAGGAGACGGTCCTCGATGATGGTCCGCCAGGTGTCGTCCGCGTCACGCACGAGCGGAAGGAGCCGGTCGACGACCCCGGCGGGCACGTGAGCATTTTTCGCCCATCGCCAGTCGGCGTAGCGCGCGCGTTGTCGCTCGACGGCCGCGTGGACGCGATCCGCCACTTCGGCCGACGATTCTCCCGGTTCGTCGCGTGGCTCGGGCGCGGTGACCCGTACCCGAAGGTCGAAGCGGTCGAGGAACGGCGCGCTCAACCGTCGCCGGTAGCGTGCGCGTTGCGGCTCGTTGCACTTGCAGGCGGGTTCACCGAGACCGCACGGGCACGGGTTGGTGCACGCGACGAGTTGGAACGATGCGGGGAACGCGAGCGATGCATGCTGACGCGAGATGCGCACCATGCGTTCCTCGAGGGGCTGGCGCAGCGCGTCGAGCGCAGCGGGCGCGAACTCTCCGAGCTCGTCGAGGAACAGCACGCCGCGGTGCGCGAGCGTGACCTCGCCCGCTCGCGGTCGGCCGCTCCCGCCACCGACCAGGGACGCGGTCGACGCGGTGTGGTGTGGCGCGCGGAACGGCGGCGCAGTGATGAGACGGCCGCCGACGCACTCTCCGGCTGCCGAATGGATCCGGGTGACCTCGAGTGATTCGTGATGTTCGAGTGGCGGCAACGTGCTCGCGAGGCGCCGTGCGAGCATCGTCTTGCCGGTGCCGGGCGGACCGACGAACAGGAGATGGTGCGCTCCGGCTGCGGCGACCTCCAGCGCACGCCGGGCGAACGCGAGGCCCCGGACTTCGCGAAGGTCGAGGGGTTCGTCGTCGGGCGGTTGGTCGTTGCACTCGCCGGCGACGATCGGCTCCTCCCATCGCGGCCAGTCCTCCTCGCCCTTCAGGCACGCCCGCAATTCCGCCAACGAGCGGGCTGCACGTATGCGGACCCTGCGCACGAGCGACGCTTCGGCTGCGTTGGCGAGAGGCACGACGACGGCCGTGACGCCGCGCCGCGCGAGTGAATCGACGAGCGCGAGCATTCCGGGTACCGCGCGGACCGATCCGTCGAGCCCGAGCTCGCCGAGGACCGCGACACCGTCGAGAACGCCCGCCGGCAGCTGGTCGGCCGCCGCGAGCAGGCCGAGCGCGACGGCGAGCTCGAGCCCGGATCCCGACTTGCGCATGCCGCCGGGTGCCAGGTTGACGGTGATGCGCGACATCGGGAATGTGAGTCCCGACGACAGCACGGCCGCGCGGACGCGCTCACGCGACTCGCGGACCGCGGTGTCGGGAAGCCCGACTATGTGGTACGCGGGCAGCCCCGGTGACACGTGGACCTCGACGGTGACGGGCTGTCCGTCGACGCCGACGAGCGTCGCGCTGCGAACTGCTGCGAGCACGGCAACCTCCCTGTGAAGATGCAGAGGACGAGCATCAGTCAGGGAGGTGACCCGGGGGAACCATCGAAGCGTCGCGCGGGGGTATGACAGCAACGAAGGGTCTCTGGCATGCTGACGACGAGCAGGCCGGAGCCGGGAGGAACGATGAGCGCCGATGGGAAGTGGGAGATCTCGATGAACACCCCGATGGGTGCGCAATCGGGAACGCTGGACTTCAAGGAGGAGGGCACGACGCTCACCGGCACGATGTCCGCCGCAGCCGCGCCCGCGCCGATGGAGGTCACCGACGGCACGGTCGACGGCAACAACCTCACGTGGACGGCCGCGCTCACACAACCGATGCCGATCACGCTCGAGTTCACCGCCACGGTCGACGGCGACAAGATTTCGGGCAACGTGAAACTCGGAACGTTCGGTGACGCAAGCTTCGAGGGCTCACGCGCCTGACACGTCGCGTCCGGTCGTCGGAAGCGGGCTAACGTCCTCGGGAGCACGAAGGGGACGGGCCCGGCCCGAAGGGGTGGCGGGTGGACAAGCCCGCGAACGAACGGGCGAGTTGGTGGGTCGACGAGTTCGCCTCGTCGCTCACGGGTGCCAGCGAACACACGCGTGACGCGTACGGTCACGACGTCGCGGAATTCGTTGGGTGGTGCGAACGCGGCAGCCTCGCACCGGCCGATGTCGACCGACGCGTGTTGCGGCGTTACCTCGCATACCTCGACACGCGCGGCTTCGCACGCGCCTCCGTCGCACGCAAGGCGGCAGCGATTCGTTCCTACCTGAGGTACTTGCGTCGGCACGCGGTCATCGAGCACGACGCCGGCTCCACCCTCCGCGCCCCGAAGGGTACGTCCCGGCTCCCTCGCGTACCCGACATCGACGAGGCGAACGCGCTCCTCGACGCGCTCGCCGCTCCGACGGTCTCGAGCGACGAGCCTGACCGCCCCGTGGTCGCGGTCATGCTCCGCGACCTCGCGGTCCTCGAAGTTCTCTACGGCGCCGGACTCCGCGTGTCAGAGTGTTGCGCGCTCCGGACTGGCGACTGTGACCTGCGCCGGGGACTGTTGA
The DNA here is from genome assembly GCA_046727575.1 of Actinomycetota bacterium. Lineage (GTDB taxonomy): Bacteria > Actinomycetota > Acidimicrobiia > IMCC26256 > DASPTH01 > DASPTH01. The sequence continues at coordinate 1,214 of JBKPCV010000003.1, read as the reverse complement.
CCGTCGTCGGCAAGGGGTCCAAGGTGCGACGCGTGCCGATCGGAGAGCCAGCCGTCGCAGCTGTGTGCGCGTGGCTCCGCGCGGGCCGCCCACTCCTCGCGAAGTCGGACACACCGCGCGACGTCATCTTCGTCAATCGGCGCGGTAGCGCGCTCACCCCACGCGACGCGCGCCGGATCGTCGCGCGGTATCCGCTGGCTCAGGGTCGTTCGCTCCATCCCCACGCGCTCCGCCACGCATACGCGACGCATCTGCTCGAGGGAGGTGCCGACCTGCGGGCGGTGCAGGAGTTGCTCGGCCACGCCGACCTCGCAACCACGCAGATCTACACCCACGTGACCCGCGATCGTCTGCGCGCCGTGTACGAAGCGACGCACCCCCGCGCCTGACCCGCCGGCGAGCAGCGAACTCGTCGGGCGCAGCGAACTCGTCGGCGCGTGAACGACCCCTTGGCAAGCGCGCAGCCGGTCGCTACGATCCGGGCACTTCTCCTCCGCTTCCCCGTTGTCGTGTCGTGCTCCGACCACGGGGTTGCCGATGAGCTCTGCATGCCGACGCGCCGCGTGCCTCGCCGCGGGCGCGGTTCTTGTCCTGGTCGCGGCGTCGCCCGCCCGAGCCGCGGCCGCGCCGTCGCCGAGCGGCGGCTGGCAGCGGCCGGTCAGCGGTGCGGTCGTGCGGCCGTTCGAGCAACCGAGGTCGGTGTACGGCCCCGGGCACCGTGGGGTCGACTTCGCGGCGCCGCCCGGTACCCCGGTACGTGCCGCGAACGACGGCGTCGTCACCTTTGCCGGCAGTGTCGCCGGCACGCTCCATGTCACGATCGCGCACGCCGGGAACCTCCGCACGTCGTACTCGTTCCTCCAGTCACTCGCGGTGCACGAGGGCCAGACCGTCGCGCGGGGCGAGGTCATCGCGACGAGCGGCGGCCGCGGTGACGAGCACGACGGCAGCGTGCTGCACCTGGGGTTGCGCGTCGGGGACCGCTATGTCGATCCGATGCTCCTCTTCGACATCGACGACCTCACGAAGATCGTCCACCTCGTGCCCGCCGACGGCCCGGACGAGGCGCCGTGGACGTCGATGGACGAGCGTCGTGAGCTCCAGGCGTCCCTGCACCTGCCGATGCCGAGCGGCGCCCTCGGCAGCGGCGCACCGGGCACGACCGGCGAAGGAAGCGGGTGCGGCGGCGGCATTCCGATCCTCGGCGCGGCCGT
>JBKPCV010000002.1:0-12643 GCA_046727575.1 Actinomycetota bacterium | reverse complement strand
CATGTCGTCGGGTTCGGCGAAGTTCGGCGACTTCCAACTCTCGGCGTACAGCGCCTCCAAAGCAGCGCTTCACGCGCTCACGCGGTCGGTCGCGGTGCAGCACGGGCGCGATCGGATCCGAGTCAACACTGTCGTCCCAGGGCTGATTCTCACGCCCGCCGCCGACACGAACATCACGCCCGAGAAGCGCACGATGCTCGAGAGCAACGTGCTCCTCCCGTACCTCGGGCGGCCCGTCGACGTCGCGTACCTCGTGCTCTTCCTCGCATCCGACGAAGCGCGCTACCTCACTGGCCAGGAGTTCGTGATCAACGGCGGCCAGACGGCGCACCAACCCACGTACGCGCAGGAACTCGAGCGCCGAACAGCGAACCGGCGTCAATAGAACTCGTATAACGAGGCGTACTGGCGCCAGTTGCGTGCCAGTTCGGGCCGAGGTACGACTCGACGACGTGCGGGTCGTTGATGACGCGGTCGGGGTCACCGTCGCACACGACGCGTCCGAGGTCGAGCGCGACGATCCGATCTGCGACCGACAGGATCAACGGGAGATCGTGCTCGGTCACGAGCAGGCTTGCTCCCGTCAGGTCACGGACGCGCTGGAGCATTGGCCCGAGTGCTTCCGTCTCGCGTTGCGCGATGCCGGCAGACGGTTCGTCGAGGAGGATTACCAAGGGGCTGGCACCGATCTGACACGCGAGGTCGAGAATCCGTCGACTCCCGGTCGACAGCTCGGCCACGAACTTGTCACGGAAGTCGCCGAGCCCCATGTTGTCGATGAGTTCATCAGCGCGCGCACCGAGTCGGCGCTCGGCTTCTGCGACGTTCGGCAGGTTCAGTCCGGCTGCGACCGGGTCCCACAGTCGCAGCTCCTGATCGAGCGCGACGCAGATCGCCTGGTGCGCGGTGAGCGATCCGAAGAGCCGAGCGTTCTGGAACGAGCGTGCAAGCCCCAGACGGGCACGGTCCTGAGGTCGCACGCCCGTAAGGTCGCGGTCGGCCAGCCGCACCTCGCCCGTGTCGGGCACGAGGAAGCCCGACACCAGGTCGAAGACAGTCGTCTTGCCCGCACCGTTCGGACCGATCATTCCTAGGATCTCGCCCTCGCGCAGCTCGAACGAGACGCCGTCGACCGCCGTCACGCCGGCGAAGCGCTTCGACAGAGCAGTGCCGACAAGGAGGGCGCGTCCGCGATCAGCGAACGCGGGTTCCCTGATCTCGACGCGCGCGGACGAGGGGAGCGGCGGTGCGCCTTCGAGGAAGATCGAGCGGAGGAGGTCCGGGCGGTCGAGCAGGTCCGCGGTCGGGCCACGGAACCGGACCGTGCCCTTCTCGAGGAAGTACGCGCGGTCGGCGGTGCTCAACGCGGTGTTGAGCGACTGCTCGACCACGATCATGGTGATGCCCTGCTCCTGCAGTCGTCGCACGACCTCGAGGAGTTGCTCGACGACGAGCGGGCTGAGGCCGAGCGACAACTCGTCGATCATCATCACCCGCGGCTCCAGGAGCAACGACATCGCGATCGTGAGCATCTGCTGCTGGCCACCGGAGAGCGTCGCCGCCGGGTCGTCGAGCCGGTCGCGCAACGACGGGAAGAGGTCGAGTACTCGCGCGGTCGCCTCGCACACGTAGCCACGGTCGCGCCGGCGCGTCCACGAGCCGATCCTGAGGTTCTCAGCGACGGTGAGTGACGGGAAGACGCTGCGACCGCCCGGAACGTGCACGAGCCCGAGCGCGGCGACCTTGTGCGGCGGCAGACCGCTGATGTCCGCGCCTTCGAACCACACGCTGCCGTGGTAAGGCGAGAGGAGCCCCGACGCGGTCCGGAGCATGGTCGACTTCCCTGCTCCATTCGTGCCGAGCAGTGCGACCGTCTCGCCGCGACGCACCTCGACCGTCGCCCCGAACAACACCTGGAGTTGCCCGTAGGCGACGTCGACATCCCGGAACGCCAGTGCGACCGGCACCGAATCGCTCGCCGCGAGCAACCCGGAGCGCGCGGGGGCGGCCTGGTTCGAGGCGAGCCGTGGCGCGCGGAAGCGGACTCGGACAGGTCGCAGGATCGGGGATCGCGACACCCCAACGTCCGTCACCAGCGCGGGAACCACGATGCCGCGCCGCCGTGCGACGAAGCGCAGCCACGCATCGCGGGCGCGGTACAGCACCGAGCCGAAGCCTCCCGGTAGCAACCAGAGCACGATGAGCAGCCCGATGCCACTGCCGGAGAAGGTGACGAACCGGCGGAAGCGCACGGGTGCGATCACGTTGAACCATTCGGTGCTCTTCACGAACACCGCGCCGACGATCGCGCCGGCGACCGAACCGAGCCCGCCGACCACGACCATCGTGAGCGCGCGAAGACTCTCGACCGGTGCGAAGATCTGTTGTCCCAGTGCCTGCTGGTGGAGCACCAGGAGGCCGCCGGCGAACGACGCGAAGAAGCCGGACAGCGCGAACGCCAGCAACTTGGCACGGGCGGGACTCAGTCCGAAAACCTGCGCGGTCCGCTCGTTGTCACGTGTCGCCACGACGTCGCGTTCGACGCGCGATCGCTGGAGCCCGCGCACCGCGAGCAGAACGAGGATCAGCCCGACTGCGGCCACGTAGTAGAAGCGGCGTTCCGAGTCGATCGCAACGGAACCGAACGGTGTCCAGAGCGGTCGCCGCTCGATGCGGTCGTAGATCGCCTCCGGCAGGAACGAGAAGTAGTCGTGATTGAGCAGGTATGACGACGTCGCGACCGCGAAGGCAAGCGACGTCACCGACAGGAACAGTCCGCGGATTCGGAGCGCGGGAAGGCCGATCACGATCGACGCGGCCGCGCCCACGAGGCCGGCGAGCACGAGACTCGGCACGGGCGCGAGGTGCCAGTGCACGTTCACGGCGCCGGCGGCAGCGGCCCCGATGGCGACGAACGCCACCTGGCCGAGACTGATCTCGCCTCCCCAGCCGGTGAGCAGCACAAGCGAGACCGCGATGATCGCGTAGATCACGACGGCCGCCGCCAGGTTCGTGTACCGCTCGTCGAGCAGGGCCGGCAGCGCGAACAGCACGACGACGAACAGCAGCCGAAGCCCGCGTTGCACCCAACGAACCTCGGGGAGCCGCGCCAACACGCGCGGTACCGGCCGCACGATGGCCGCATGCGCCCACGTGGAAATGCTCTCGTCGTCCACGGGCGACTCGCGGTTGCGTCGTTGGAGCAGCAGCGCAACGAGCACGAGCACGAACAGCGCAGGATCGATGAGCGTCGCTGACCCCTCGTTCCAGAGGATCGCGACCTCGAGCACGCCGATGCCGCACGCGGCGGCGAAGGTCACGGCCAGGTTCTCCATCCGCCCGATCACTGCGGCCGCAAGCGCGCGCAGCAGGATCTGCGGCCCGAACGCAGTGCCGACCGGCAGACCGATCATGCCGGCGCGCACGATCATGGCGATCGTCGCGATGACGGTCGCGATCACCCATGCCACGTTGTGGAGACGCCCAACATTCACGCCGAGCAAGGACGCTCGGTCCGCGCTGCTCGCGCTCGCACGGAGGGCGACGCCGACGTGCGTGTAGCGAAGAAACGCATACAGCAGTCCCGTGACGACGACGGTCGCCACAACGGCGACGAGCTCGGGGGCGTGGAAGATGAAGGGCCTGATCTCGAAGCGGAAGCCGAACGGCGCTGGCAGGACCTGGGGCGGGATCGCGGCGTCGAAGAGCCCGGGGATCGCGGTGCCAATGCCGGCGAGGAGCTGTGCCAGGCCGATGGTCGCCACCATCAGGATGAGGCGCGGCGCTCGCGAGAACCGGCGGATCACGAGGAACTCCACCGCCGATCCGAGCGCGACCGCGGCAAGCAACGCGATCGGTACCGCCAGCCAGTACGACCACCCGCGCAGCACGACGAGTGCCACGCACAGGCTCGCCGGCACCGCGCCCAGGTCCGCTTGCGCGAAGTTGATCACGCGATGCGACCGGTAGATCAGCACGAGGCCGAACGCGAGGAGCGCAGTGAAGGAACTGATCACGAGACCCCACACGACAATGCCGATCGGCGTCGGCCAGATCAGCTGGATCGCCAGGTAGAAGGCTGCGATGCACGCGGCCCAGCCGGCGAGAGTCCAGAGCCTTCGGTTCTCCGTCACGCCCCCCTCATCCAGCACCAAGCCTCGCACATCCCGTTGCAGCATCGAGCCGTAGCTCGGTGTCGCAATAGAGTGCTTCCCGGAATGGAGTTCGTACCGAGTGACGACGTGCGTCGCATCAAGGCGCGTCTCGAGCACCCGGTGATCGACTCCGACGGGCACGCGATCGAGTACCTACCCCTCGTACGCGACATCCTCGAGCAGCAAGCGGGCGCGGACGCAGCCGCGGCGCTCGACCGGACGACCGGCGGCGCGGCGGCCATGCGCGGTCGCCCGGCTGACGAGATGCGCGCAGCGGGGATGGTCCGCATCTCCTGGTGGGGATTGCCCGCGCGTAACACCCTCGACCGGGCCACCGCGCTGCTCCCCGGTTTGTTGGCGCGGCGAATCGAGGAGATCGGGATCGACCACGCGATCCTCTATCCCACCTACGGGCTGGGCGCGGCCCAGCAGGAGGACCCAGACATCCGCCGCGCGGTCGTGCGCGCCTTCAATACGTTCTATGCCGACGCCTTCTGCGAGTACGCCGCCTCGCTCACGCCAGTCGGCATCATTCCGATGCACACGCCCGACGAAGCGATCGCCGAGCTCGAGCACGCCACATCGCAGCTTGGCCTCAAGGCGTTCATGTTCGGTGGCCCGATCGCGCGACCGGTGCCCGGCCTGGACGCCCCGACGCGCGTGGCACGCTGGCTCGACACCCTCGGCGTGGACAGCGCGTACGACTACGACCCCGTGTGGGCGAAGTGTGTGGAGCTGGGCGTGGCGCCGACCTTCCACACCGCGTCAATGGGTTGGCCCACGCACAGCTCGGTCAGCAGCTACGTCTACAACCACATCGGGATGTTCAGCACTGCCGGCGAGGCGACCGCGCGTTCGCTGTTTCTCGGTGGCGTACCGCACCGGTTTCCATCGCTGCGCTTCGCGTTTCAGGAAGGCGGCGTGGCCTGGGCTGCTGCGCTCTATTCGTCACTCGTGGCGCACTGGGAGAAGCGCAACCGCGACGCGATCGAGCACTACGACCCGAGCCGGCTCGACCGGCCGTTGGTCGTCGAGCTCTTCACGCTCTACGGCGCTGACGCGTACCAGCAGCGACTCGCGGCGCTCGACGATGGGCTCCGCCCGCTGAGCCTCCCCGACGAGGACCGCGCCACGATCGATGAGTTCGCCGCGTCCGGGATGCAGTCTCGCGAGGACATTCGTGACACGTTCACGAGGCAGTTCCACTTCGGCTGCGAGGCAGACGACCCTCTCACCGCACTCGCCTTCGACACTCGGCGCAACCCTCTCGGCGCCCGCCTCAGAGCCATCTTTGCATCCGACATTGGGCACTGGGACGTACCCGACGTGCGGCACGTGCTCCCCGAGGCGTGGGAACTGGTCGAAGACGGGTTCGCGACCGAAGATGACTTCCGAGCGCTGACGTTCGAGAACGCGGTGTCGCTGTGGGCGTCATCGAACCCGGACTTCTTCGCGGGTACGACGGTCGCCGACGCAGTTGCTGCGGAACTCAGAGACCACCGAAGTCGGCCGTCGCCCAGAGCCGACCATCCGGTCCGGTGAAGACGCCGACGCCGACGGCGTTGAAGCCGCCACTCAAGATATTGGCGCGGTGAGGCAGGGAGTTCATCCAGATGTCCTCGATTTGCTCCGGGGTGAAGTACCCGGGCGCGAAGAGGATGTTCTCACCGAGCGTGTGGAACGCGCGGTAATCGGCGCTGCGCAACAGGCTCGCGAGGTCCTGGTGGTGCAGTGAGTTGTCCATCGCCATCTGCCACGACCACGTCCCGGCGAGGTTCGTGAGCTTCGGGCTGTACGAGAGGGACGGCAGACCCGCGGCCGCGCGGTCCTGGTTGATTGCCCGGAACACCGCGGCGGCGTATGGGTCGGCGGGTTCACCGGGAGCGACGTCCGGGAAACACGCGGTGGTCAGCAGCAACATGGCGGCCGCCGCGGCGACGACCGCCGTTCGCGCTCGCATGCGCGTGGTCATGGCATCACCCCTCGATCGCGACGACCAGTTCGGCAGCCTCGCGCCATCTGCGGATGTGATCAGGGATATCTCGCCGCCGCAACTCTTCGTAGGCGTCTGCGCGCAGGATGTGGCATAGCGACCCCTAGAATTGCGCGAAGTGCGCGGAACGGACGAGTGGACTGGCGCGCTCCGGCGATTGAGCATGCCGCGGCGATCATGGGCAGGCTGCGAGCGGCCCGGTGTCAGGAGAACAACGGCGGTGTGGAAGGCGACGATCAGAGGGCTGCTCGACCGACGTGTCCGACTCGCGCTCACCGCCCTGGCCGTGCTGCTCGGCGTGAGCTTCGTCAGCGCGACCTACGTGCTCACCGACACCGTGAAGCGGTCCTTCGACGCGGTCTTCCGGCAGACCCTCGTCGGCGTCGACCTCCAGGTGCAGGGGCCACGAGCGCTCGGGCGAGGGGACCCGCCGCGGATACCCGAGAGCACGCTGGCGCGTGTGCGCGACGTAGCGGGCGTCGGACGGGCGGAGGGCTTCGTCACCGGCTACGCACAGTTCGTCGATCGCGACGGCGACAGCGTCGGTGGCGGTGGCCCGCCGACCTTCGGCGCGTCGTGGGTCAGGGGCGGCCCGTTCCGCCTCGTCGACGATGGTGTGAGTCGCCCGCCACGGCGCGCGGGAGAAGTTGCGATGGACGCCGCAACCGCGCGTGATCACGGCTTCGCGGTGGGCGACCGCGCGCGAGTGCTGCTGCGCGGCCCCGCGCAGGAGTACACGATCGTCGGGCTCTTCGGCTTCGGCGATCGGTTCGACTTCGGCGCAGTGACGTTTGCCGCATTCGATCTTCGGACCGCCCAGACCGTGCTCGACGCTCCCCATGCCCTGGATCGCATCTACGTGCAGCGCGACGCCGACGTCCCGACTGCCGTGCTCCGGTCACGGCTGCAGCGCGCGCTGGGCTCCCGCTATGAAGTGCTCACGGTGTCCGATGCAGTCGCGCAGGTCGGCGAGCCGGTTCGTGACTTTCTCCGGTTCTTCACTTACGCGCTGCTCGGGTTCGCCGCGATCGGCGTGGTTGTGGGTGCGTTCGTGATCTTTAACACCTTCACGATTCTGGTCACGCAACGCACACGCGAGCTCGGGCTCCTGCGCGCAATGGGCGCTTCGGGCGGTCAGATCGTGGGGTCCGTCGTGCTCGAGGCCTTGCTCGTGGGCACGGTGGCCTCGGTCCTCGGGCTGCTGGCCGGCGTCGGGCTCGGTGTCGGCTTGCTCGAGCTGCTGCGGGCGATCGGCTTGGAGCTGCCGGAGACCTCGACCGTGCTCCTCGGGCGGACGATCCTCGTCTCCCTCGTCGTCGGCGTCGTCGTCACCATCGCCGCCGCGATCCTCCCCGCGCTCCGTGCCTCGCGTGTGCCACCCGTCGCCGCGATCAACGATCTCGAAGTTCGTGTGCACAGCGACTTTCGCCGACGCGTCGTCGCGGGAGTCGCGGTCGTGCTCGTGAGCGCTGCGGTCCTCGTCTACGGGCTTGCGCGCGCCGAGACCGTGACGGGTGTGTTCGACCAGGTCCAGGTGGTCGCGCTCGGAGCATTCGGCGTCCTCGTCGGAGTGGTGATGCTGCTGGCGACTATTGCGCGCCCGCTCGCGGGCGCGGTGGGGTGGCCGCTGCGCGCGCTGGGCACGAGTGGCGCGCTCGCGCGCGCGAACGCGATGCGCAACCCGCGTCGCACCGCGGTGACCGCATCCGCGGTGGTCATCGGACTGGCGCTCGTGGGTCTGACCGCCACGTTCGGGGAGTCGGCGAAGGCGTCGGTCCGCCGAGACACCGCCGCCGGTTTGCGCGCCGACTACGTCGTGAAGGCCGAGGGCTTCGCCGGCTTCTCGGGCGACGTCGCCCGCCGTCTCGACGCGCTGCCCCAGCTCGACGCGGTCGTCCCGCTGCGATTCGCCGACGGCGCGATCCACGGTGATGTCCAGACGGTCGGGGGCGTCGACCCATCCCAGATCGACAAGGTCGTCGCGCTCGACTTCGTGAGCGGCGGAGCTGACCGCCTTGCCGACGACGGGGTGCTCCTCGACGACAAGACCGCCAGTCGCGCCGGCGTCACAACCGGCGACACGGTCACCGTGCAGTTCTCACGCGGTTCCTTGCCGCTCGCGGTGCGCGGCGTCTATCGGAACGAGAACTTCATCGGCATCTTCGGTCAGTCGATTCCCGTGCTCGTCGCGCGGGAGGTCGTGGAGGCGGCGGCCGGGACGTCTCAGGACTCGCTCGTGCTCGTCTCGACGCGGCCGGGCCGCCTTGGCACCGCGGGGGCGGCGATGAAGCATGCGCTCGGTAGCGACTTCCCCAACATCAATGTGCTCACGCGTGCCGAGTTCCGCGACGAGCAGCAACAAATGGTGAACCAGTTCCTCACCGTACTGGTCGCAATTCTCGCCCTGTCCGCGATCATCGCGATCCTTGGCATCGTCAACACACTGGCGCTCTCGGTGTTCGAGCGAACGCACGAGCTCGGGCTCCTCCGCGTCGTCGGCATGTCGCGGCGCGAGGTTCGGCGGATGGTGCGGTGGGAGTCCGTCGTCATCGCGGTCGTGGGCGCCGTCGTCGGCGTGATACTTGGCGTGTTGTGGGGCTGGGCCTTCGCGCGAGCGCTGCGCGATCAAGGTCTCAGCGTGTTCCGTGTGCCGACGGTGGACGTCGCGCTGTTCCTCGTCGCCGCGGTAGTCGCGGGTGTGCTGGCGGCCGTGTTTCCGGCGTGGCGTGCGTCGCGCCTCGATGTTCTCGACGCCATCGCAACCGAATAAGGAGCGGGCAGAGCCGTTGCTACCATGACCGCCCCACGGGCGGTTAGCTCAGGGGGAGAGCACTTCCTTGACGCGGAAGGGGTCAGAGGTTCGAATCCTCTACCGCCCACCAGCAAAAGCGCAGGTCAGAGGGCATGTCCGGACCTGACGGACCGCTCCGTACTGTCCGAAGTGTCTGCCCAGGTGCACGTCGGGTGCGCGAGCGGGAGTGCGCGAGCGGGAGCGCGAGCGGGCGTGGCGTGCGTGGTGCCCAAAGCAGCTGAGCAACGGGCGACGCGCGTACCTCGTCCGGTACAAGGCACCTGATGGGCGGCCACGCTCCAAGCAGTTCGCGCGCCGCCGCGACGCGGATCTGTTTGCGTCGTCCGTCGAGGTCGAGATCGCGAGCGTTCACTGCGCCGGCGTGGAGGGCTGGATGTTCTTGTTGTTCCGGAACACGTTCTCAGGGTCGTACTTGGCCTTCACCTCGACGAGCCGCCGGTAGTTGGCGTCGCCGTAGGCGTCGCGGACGCGACTCATGTCGTCGTCGGAGTCCAGGAAGTTCACGTACACGCCGGCACGATGGGGTTCGAGGGCGTCGAGGAATTCTCGTGCCCACGCGGACTCAGCCGCCGCGACGGTGTCGTCCTGCTCCGGGAGCCATGCAGCGTCGATGATGATGTTGTGATCCACATCGCGTCCCGGGTAGGCGGTGGCGCCCCGAGGCGCTCGCGCAACTGCGCCACCCATGTGGAACATCGCCGCGTACGACCTCGGTGAGGTGGCGCGGTAGGCGTGCTCGACGACGATCTCGATGACGGCGTCGGACAGGCCGGTGAGGTTCGTGGCTTTCCAGTAGTAGTGCCATCCGTGAGGGACGGTGTCATCGATGCTGCTTTGATGGTCGACGTACAGCGTGGGTTCGACCAGATCCACGAGCGGAGTTCCGAACTGGCGGAGCGCACGGACGGCACGTTCACCGTCCTCCACGGGTCCGGCGTGGCAGCTGGCAACCGCGATCGCTGGCCGGAAGTGCAGCTCGTCGCAGATGACCGGCAGCGGCGGGACCGTGCCGAGCCGAATGACGGTCCCGAGCTCGTCGGGCGCGTCGGCGACGAAGTCCCGGTAGAAGCGCAGGACGTCGGTCGTGTCCTCTGCCGCCCAGTAGACCGGTCCGGCCATGACGGTAGGGCCGACGGGGTGCAACGCGAACCGGAACGAGCTGACGACGCCGAAGTTCCCGCCGCCGCCTCGCAGCGCCCAGAAGAGGTCGGGGTGGTCGTTGGCCGACGCCCGCACGATGTCGCCCTCGGCGGTGACCATCTCGGCCTCCACGAGATTGTCGACGGTGAGCCCGTGCTTGCGCATGAGCCACCCGATGCCGCCGCCCAGGCTGAGGCCGCCGACGCCGGTGTGGCCCACGATGCCGCCCGTAGTGGCCAGACCGTGTGCCTGTGTCTCGTGGTCGACATCGCCCCACAGTGCACCGCCTTGGACGAGGGCCGTGCTGTCGACGAGATCAACCGAGACGGCGCGCATCGCCGAGAGGTCGATGACGATCCCGTCGTCGCACACTGCCGTGCCGGCGACGTTGTGGCCTCCGCCTCGCACGGCGATCTCGAGGTCGCGGTCGCGGGCGAAGCGCACCGCTGCGGCCACGTCGGAGGTGCCGCTGCAGCGGGCGATCAGTCGGGGTCGTCGGTCGACCGTGCCGTTCCATACGGCTCGGGCGTCGTCGTAGTCATAGCGGTCGGGGGTGATTAGGACGCCTCGGAACCCGGGGGTCTGCATGGCGGTTGGTGCTGTCATGGTTCCTCCTTTGGTGGATGGGCTCATCGCAACATCGGGTGGCACCGAGGAGAAGTCAGCTATCTGGACTTCGATGTAACGAATCTGGACTTCACGGCGGTCGGGAGGCGCGGGACACTGGTCTCATGAGGACCTACGGCCAGTACTGCCCCATCGCCCGTGGTGCGGAGATCTTCGCTGAGCGTTGGACGCCGTTGATCATCCGCAACCTGCACCTGGGCTGTGAGACCTTCGGCGAAATCCTCGAGGGTGCGCCCGGGCTCTCCCGCACCATGCTCACCCAGCGGCTCAAGCAGCTCGAGCGCCTCGGCATCGTCGAGTCGGCACCGAAGGCGCAGGGACGCGGTCATCGTCACCACCTCACGAGCTCGGGCCACGATCTGTTCAAGGTCTGCGAAGCCCTCGGCGAGTGGGGAGCTCGCTGGCTCGAGATTGCCCCCGAGAACCTCGATCCGTTCGTGGCGTTGTGGTCGATGTGCAACGCGCTCCGCCGGGATCGACTGCCTGACCAGCGCGTGGTCATCCGGTTGGATTTCACGGGCTTCCGGCCCCACGAGCGGTACTGGTTGCTGCTCGAGCTCGGTGAGGCCGAGATCTGCAAGACGTATGCCGGTCTGGACGAAGACCTCTACATCACCGCCGATGCCGAAGCCTTCGTAAAATGGCACGCCGGCCAGCTCTCCTGGGCGGAGGCAACCCGCGACTCCCGGATCCAGCTCGACGGCCCGTCATGGCTCGTACGGGCCTTCCCGACCTGGAACGGCCGCAGCATGTTCGCTCACATCAAGCCCGACGCCGGCGCCGTCACTGCGAACTGATGCCCTGGCCGGCCATCGAGCACGTCCCACGTGGGTGTGATCTGGAGACACGCAAGCGGCAGTAGCCGGCCGTCGACCGCGGATGCCAACCGGGGTCCGCCATTCGGTGCGCGGAGTCCGCCGCCGAATCCCAGAAGTGCCGATCAGGGACACGCCAGAACGCGCGCTCGATACCGCACCGCCGAGGCGCGACGAAGGGCGGACCGAACGGCACATCTCGCACTACAAGATCGCCGGCACTGGCAGCTATGCGCTCGTTGTGCGCAGCTCCTGTTGAAGATTGGGGATCGCCTTGTCGAGATTCCGTGCGTAGATCGCGCCGAACACGCGGCCGAGAGAGGCCTCGCCAGGACCATCCGCAGTAACCGTCCATACGAGGCGGGTGTGATGCTCGTCGAGGGGTTCGAACCGGTGGTCGTAGTGCACATCGGTGGTGAGGAAGCGACCGACCCACTGCCATCGTCGCGGCGGGTCGTACTTCTCCATTCGGAAGGTAGACCGAATGCCGCCCGCGAGCCTGAACGCACCGGCCGAGCGTTCGGTCAACGCGCCGGGCGGTCGGAGAGTGACGCGCTTGATGTGCTTGGCCCACGACGGCCACGACTCGACCGCAGCCAAGTGTTCCCACGCCTGGTCGATTGGCACGTCGACCGTGAACTCGCGCCGTATCAACTCGTGCACGGCTACATCATCGGCACGTGTAACCAGGCAGGGCGAATCGAGTGGACTCCGATCGGCATCTGATCTGGGCGTGTACCGAGACGAGGCGCGCTAGTTCGTAACGCGGAAGCGTAGGTCAGTGATCTGGCCTGATTCCGCGACGAGTGTACGCCTGAGCCCAAGCGGTTCGCCGCCTGGCATCTCGTAGAGGCGGATGCCGTCACCGAGTAAGACCGGCACGAGGTGGATCACGATCTCGTCTAGCAAGCCAGCCTGTAGGCACTGTTGCGGGATGTTTGCTCCGAAGAGCACCACGTTCCTTCCTTCAGCGGCGCTGCGCGCTGTTCTGACAGCGTCAGCGAGTTCCCCTGAGATGAACCGGATCGCCGGATGATGTTCACCCGGCGGCGGGTGATGAGTGAGGACGAACACTGGTCCGTTCCATGAACCGCCGTAGATG
>JBKPCV010000001.1:0-15964 GCA_046727575.1 Actinomycetota bacterium | reverse complement strand
GCTCTCCTCGAAGCAGATGGCGACGACGCCGATACCGATGACAATGTCGCCGACGGAGAACTGCTGGTTGGGCACGCCCGGTGCCGTGATGACGTCGCCGAGAAACGGCAGCACGTCGTCGCTCTCCCGCGGCTTGTGCTTCACGGTGCGCTCGATCGGCACTCGGACCTCGCGTCCATCACGCTCTCGGACGTCATCCTTGGTGGGCATCCCGCCGTTCAGCGCGATGACGAGCACGTTGAGTGCCACGCCGGCCGCGACGATCAGCATTCCCCCGATGCGCCGGTTCACGAAACAGAACGTGAAGATCAACGCGTACGACGCCAGGAGGATGGCGAGCCCGACGTCGTCGATCCGTTCCTTCGGGAAGTCGACGAATTCCAGGGCGACCTGGATCGCGAGAGCGGCCAACAAGACCCAGAGCGCGTGCAGCTCGATTCGACCAAGACGTTGGAAGCTGCCCTTCGTGACGACGACCACGAGCGCCGCGACGGCGATCGTCGCCACGAAGAAGACCACGGCGATACCGTACCGACCTCCTCTTGTGACTGGAGCAACGTGTACGAGGTACGCGCGGGCGTGAGCGGGACCATTGTGCGGGTCCTCGTCGACGAGGGTCAGCTCATCGCAGAGGACGAGCCCATCGCCGCGGTCGACGTCGACGGCTCTGAGGCCGAGGTCGTCACCGCGGTGCCCGGCGTCGTCCGCGAGCTCTATGTCGAGCCGGGGGTCACGGTGACGGCGCGAGACGTCGTCGCGCGCATCGACGAGTCGTGACCGCTCGTTCAGTAGTTCGACGGCAGCATGCGTTCGAGGTACGTGTAGAAGACGAACAAGGCGATCAGGAACGGGATCACTCCGACGAGCCATGTGGTCCACCGCGGGTGTCGGTGAAAGAGCAGCCACCACAGCGCGCCGACTGCTGCGGCGACCATTCCGAACAACAACGCGGGTAGCCGTGATGACCGATCGCCGGACAACCCGCTGATCGCCTTGGCATCGGCGCGGGTTCCGGGACTGGCGGGCAGGGGAGTCGCGCCAGGTCGAAGTACGAGCGACGCGCTGACGATGAGACGCTCCGCGGCCGAATACTTCGGGTTGCACGTCGTGAGGGTCAGCGTCGCCAGATTGTGACCCGGGCGTGCTGGATCGGGTTGCGAAAGCAGGACCGAACTCGCATTCGGGTTCACCGCGAACGGATCGCGCTCCACCCGGTAGCGGAAGGTCCCCTGGACGGTCTGCAACGTGATGTCATCGCCTCGCTGCAACCGGTCGAGGTCGCTGAAGGGCGCGCCGTACGTCGTGCGATGGCCGGCGATCGCCGAATTGCCCTCCTGTCCCGGGAACGGCGTGCTCGG
Organism: Actinomycetota bacterium; assembly: GCA_046727575.1. GTDB lineage: Bacteria > Actinomycetota > Acidimicrobiia > IMCC26256 > DASPTH01 > DASPTH01. The sequence continues at coordinate 14,606 of JBKPCV010000001.1, read as the reverse complement.
ATAGTGGCCGGGTCCCTTCCGGAGGTCGCCGACGTCGACGCCCTCGACCACGGCCGCGGACACGCCGATCTTCGGGATCTCGATGAGCCCGACCGCGTCCCCCTCGGCGGGCAGCGGCGCCAGGCGCGGCACGTCGGTCGGAGGCGTCGTGGTCGACACCGTCGGGTCTTGCTCCCTGACTGCGGTCGGCGCGGTGCTCGCAGGCCTTGGATGTCGGCGGAGCTGTTCCTGGAACTGGTCCTTGAGGTCGTTCTGCGCGCGCGCCTCGTAGAGACTGGTCCCCCAAAGTTGGTATGCGACGAAGAGCAGCATGAGGACGCCAACCGTGATCAGGACGCGCCCGGTCGCGCCGAGGAATCGCCGCATGTCCGCAGGGTAACGGAGCCGCACCAGGCCTTCGGTTCGACCGGCTTGCCAGGCGATTCGTACACTTCGTTGTCATCCACCGCCCGGAGGCGACAGTGCCCACCGTCGTCCGGCTCCGCTCTGCCGTTTGCCTGCTCGATCGTTATCCAGCCCTTGCCGGCGTCGACTTCGACGCGGAGGAAGGTGAGATCGTCCTCCTCTCGGGAGCGAACGGCGCCGGGAAGACGACGCTGTTGCGACTACTCGCCGGGCTCGTGCCGCTCTACTCCGGTGAGGCGGTGGTGCTCGGCCACGACCTCGCACGCGACCGCACCAGCGTTCGACGCGAGCTTGCGCTCGTCGGTCACGAGACGTTCTGTTACGACGACCTCACCGTGGTCGAGAACCTCCGCTTCGCAACGCGCGCCACGGGGCGTGCCGACGCGACCGTCGACCGTGCGTTGGAGCGCGTGCGCCTCGAGAACGTTCGCGACGTCCTGCACCGTCGACTGTCGGCCGGTCAGCGTCGTCGGCTCGCACTCGCGATCGCGTGGGCCCGCGATCCGCGACTGTTGCTCCTCGACGAGCCGCACGCGGGGCTGGACGCCGACAGCCGCGAGGTGCTCGACGAGATCGTGAGGTCCGCGCCCGCGGAGCGCCGGACCGTGCTGATCGCGTCCCACGAGGTCGATCGGGTGCGCGCACTCGCACATCGTGAGGTCGTGCTCACCGCCGGCCAGGCCGCCTTGTCTGGGCACGACGCGGCGCGCGGAGCGACAAAGGAGCGCAGCGCGTTCGCCAGCGACCGAACTGCCGGGAGCGGGGTATCCCCACTCCCAGGGAGCGAGCGAGTAGTCAGGTGAGCCTGTGGCGCGAGGTTCGGTTGGTTGCCGGGAAGGACCTGCGCATCGAGGCGCGCTCCCGGGTGACGCTCCAGCAGATCGCGCCGTTCGGGCTGATCGTCCTGTTGCTGTTTGCCTTCGCGCTCGACCCTGACCGCGGCGTGCTCGAACGCGTCGCGCCGGGCCTGTTCTGGGTGACCGTCCTCCTCGCGGCGCTGCTCGCCGTGTCGCGGTCGTTCGCCATCGAGGCCGACAACGGCGCACGCGACGGCCTCCGCCTATCGGGGCTCGACGGACCGGCTTTGTTCCTCGGCAAGGCCGCCGCGATCGCCGTGCAGCTGCTCGCACTGGAAGTCGTTCTCGCCGCGTGCGTGGTCGTGGTCTACGGCGTCGAGCTCAACACGCTCGTACCGCTCGTGCTCGCGACCCTGGCCGCGACCGTCGGCGTCGCCGCCACCGGTACCTTGTACGGCGTGCTCGCAGCCGGGCTGCGAGTGCGCGAGACCCTCGTCCCGGTGCTGCTCCTGCCGGTGGTGGCGCCCGTGTTGCTCGGCGCCACTCGGTCCTGGGAGGCCGCCATCGACGGCGTCCCGTCGGACGCATGGCCGTGGGTGGGCCTGCTCGGGGTCTTCGCGGTGCTGTTCACGGCGATCGGGATGCTCGCCTTCGGGCCGCTCCTGGAGGAAGCATGAGCGAAGCGTCCGCGAGCCGGGTATCCCGGCTCGCAGCAGAGCGGGGCCCGAGCGGCCCGGCCGCGCAGCCGCCGAGAGCGGGCAGCATGAGCGAAGCGAGGCTGCTCAAGCCGCAGGTGGCACGGGCACTCGGCTGGCTCACGCTCGCCTCGCTCGCGGTACTCGCGCTCTTCGGTCTCTGGGGAGCGCCGCCAGACCGCGTCCAGAGCGACGCCCAGCGCCTCATGTACCTCCACGTCCCCACGGCGTGGGTGGCCTACCTCGCGTTCGGCGTCACCGCGATCTCGTCCGCGCTGTGGCTGATCCCCCGCACGCGCGCGGTCGTCTGGGACCGCCTCGCCGGAGCGTCCGCCGAGCTCGGCGTCGTGTTCACCGCGCTCACGCTGATCGACGGCTCGCTCTGGGGTCGGCCGGTATGGGGCGTCTGGTGGGCTTGGGACGCCCGGCTCGTCACGACCGCGGTGCTCTTCTTCCTCTACCTGGGATATCTCGCGCTCCGGCGCATCCCGAGCTCACCGGAAGCGCGCGCGAAGCGGTGTGCCATCGCTGCGCTCGTCGCGTTCGCCGACGTCCCGATCGTGCACTTCTCGGTCGACCTGTGGCGAACGCTCCACCAGGAAGGAACCGTCTTCAACGAGGAGCTCAACGCGCACATCCACGGCGTGATGGCGTTCACGCTGTGGTTCGGTGTGTTCGCGTTCACGCTGCTCTACGTGTACCTGCTCGACAAGCGGTATCGACTGCTCGCGCTCGACGAGAACCGCGAGCAGCGAGAGGTCGAGCGCGCCATCGCCGAGCGGGTGGCACCGCCGCCGGCTCCGCCCACGCCTCCGGTCGAGGTCGGAGCACCGCGATGAGGTTCGCCGAATACGTCATCGCGGGATGGGCGCTGACCGGCGCGACTCTGGCCGGCTACTGGCTCTTGATCGTGCGGCGCATCAAACGCGCCGAGCAGTCGCTACCTGACGGCGAGGTCGAGTGACGACGGTCGCGGCTCCTCCAACTCGTCCCTCCGACTCCCGACGCCGTCGGAACCGGACGCGGTACATCGTGGCGATCGGTGGGTGTGTGGTAGCGGTCATCGCGATCGTCGTGTTGGCGCTTGTGCTCTCGAACAATGTCGTGTACTTCCGTACCGTGTCGGAGGCGGTACGGAATCGTGGCGACGAGGGCACGTCGCGCTTCCGGCTCGCCGGTGCCGTCGTCGACGGCTCGGTGCACGAGACCCGTCACGGCGTGCGTTTCGACGTGACCGACGGCAAGCACACGGTCGTCGTCCACCACACCGGCGACCCGCCGGACCTGTTCAAGGAGGGTGCTCCCGTCGTCTGCGAAGGCCATTGGGCGAGCACGGCCACCAACGCGCCCTTCGACTCGGATCGGATCCTCATCAAGCACGGGAACGATTACGAGCCACCCAAAGTCGACTCGAGCAGGCGCGCGCAGCAGTGAAGGCCGCACTCGGGTACTCGGCAATTGCGATCGGCGCGAGCGCATCGGTCGTCGGCATAGCAGCGCTGGTCGCGGGCCTGCGTCTTCAAGACGCCATGCTCCTCCGAGTCGGCCGGCGTTCTGTGTTCGTCGTGCTGGGAGCGGCGCTCGCGGCAGCCGGCGTCATGGAATGGGCTCTGATCAGCCATGACTTCTCGATCCGCTACGTGGCGGAGAACAATGCGCGTGGCACACCCCTGTTGTTCACGATCACGGGACTCTGGGCGTCGCTCGCCGGATCGATCCTGCTCTGGTCCGTGATCCTCGGCGGCTACCTCGCCTTCGTCGCGCACAAGTTCCGGCGCCGCGCCGGCGATCCGCTGGTCGCGGTGGCCACCATCACCGGGCTCGTCGTGGCGCTGTTCTTCTTCGCGCTCATGCTCGGCCCGGCGAACCCGTTCACGACGCTCGCGACCACGCCGCTCGACGGCCGGGGTCCCAACCCGCTTCTGCAGAACCACGTCCTCATGGCGTTCCACCCGCCGATGCTCTACCTCGGGCTGGTGGGCTTCACGGTGCCCTTCATGTTCGCCATCGGTGCGCTCGTCACCGGACGCTTCGGCGAGGGCTGGCTCGCCGACACCCGCCGTTCGACGTTGATCGCGTGGGGCTTCCTGACGATCGGCATCATCCTCGGCGCGTGGTGGAGCTACGAGGTGCTCGGCTGGGGCGGGTTCTGGGCGTGGGATCCCGTCGAGAACGCGTCGTTGCTGCCATGGATCACGGGCACCGCATTCATCCACTCGGTGATGGTCCAAGAGCGCCGCGGGATGCTGCGCGTGTGGAACCTGTCGCTCGTCATCGCCACGTTCTGCCTCACGATCCTCGGTACGTTCCTCACACGCTCGGGGGTCATCGACTCCGTCCACTCCTTCACGGAGTCCGACATCGGGCCCTGGCTCCTCACGTTCCTCGGTGTTGTCGCTGCGACCGGCATCGGACTCCTGGCGTGGCGCGGCGACCGTCTGCGCTCGCCGGGGCGGATCGACTCGGCGGTGTCGCGCGAGTCGGCGTTCCTTGCCAACAACTTGTTGTTCGCGGGGCTCGCGTTCGTCGTGCTGCTCGGGACCGTGTTCCCGCTGATCGCCGAGGCGGTGCGCGGGAGCCGCTTGTCGGTCGGTGAGCCGTACTTCGACCGCATGACCACGCCCATCGGCCTCGCGCTGCTGTTCCTCATGGCGGCCGCGCCCGCGTTGCCGTGGCGCGCCACGAGTGGTGACGTCCTTCGCCAACGGCTCCTCGTACCAGCCTGGGTCGGCGCGATCACCATGATTGTCGCGGTCGCTCTCGGCGCGCGCGGTCTCGCGGAGGTCCTCGCCTACGGTCTCGGCGCGTTCGCGACCGCAGGCATAGTCCGGCAGTTCGCATTGGGTGTGCGCGGACGTCGACGCGCGCTCGGCGAATCGCACACCGTCGCGCTCGGACGCGCCACTCGTTCGAACCCCCGCCTCTACGGAGGGCTCGTCGTCCACTTCGGCGTCGTGCTCATTGCAGTGACGCTCGCAGTCTCCTCGTCGTACGGCGCTCATTCGGAAGTGCGCCTGAAGCGCGGCGAGTCGGCGGAGGTCTCCGGGTACACGCTCACCTACGTGCGCTCGCGGCTGCATTCCTCGGCGCAGAAGACGACGGTGTCGGCAGACGTACGCGTCCGGCGGGGCGATCACGACCTCGGTGTCTATGCGCCGGCGATCTCGACGTTCCCCAACAGCACCGAGGGCATCGGGACGCCGTCGGTCCACACGGGAATCACCGAGGACGTGTATCTCACGCTGGTGTCCTCGCCCAACAACGCCGGGCGCATCACCCTCGGCGTGCGGGTGAACCCCATGATCCTGTGGCTCTGGATCGGCGGCGGCGTCATGGCCCTCGGAACCGTCTTGGCGCTCGCCCCACGGCTCCGCCGGCGTCCGCGCGCAACGCCCACCGCGGTCGCCCCGCCGGAACGCGAGCCGGAGGACGCGCTCGAAGAGGTGCCGGCGTGAGGCATCCCGGCCGATGGATCGCGCTGACCGCGGGCGCAGTGGTGGTGGCGCTCGGCGTCGTGCTCGCGCTCAACGTCGGAAGCGATCCACAACTCGAGTCCCAGAAGAACCGCCTCCTCGGTCGCGAAGCACCGACGTTCGACTTGCCGACGCTCACGGGCGATCGGGTGACCCGGGGCCAGCTCGCGGGCAAGGCGGTGATCGTGAACTTCTGGAACACGTGGTGCATCCCGTGTCGTGACGAGTTGCCCGCGTTGAAGGAGTTCTACGTCGCGCACGCCAACGATCCCGACTTCGCCATGGTCGGCATCGTGCGGGACGCCCAGAAGAGCGATCGCGCGATCGCGGACTACGTGAAGAACGAGGGCATGGGCTGGACCATTGCGCTCGACCCCGGCTCGCGTGCCGCGCTCGACTTCGCGACTCGCGGCCAACCCGAGACGTTCGCGATCACGCCCGGCGGCGAGATCGTCGGCTTCCAGCTCTCGAGCGTGACCGTTCCCGACCTCGAGGTGATGCTCGCACGCGCGAGGGGCAGGACCTGATGCGCCGGCTGGTTCCGTGGCTCGCGCTCTTCGCCGTCGTGGCGGTCGTCATCGGCGTCGTGGTGTGGCCGAGCGGCGACCAGAGCGCCGCGGACCGTGCGCACAACCTGGCCACGGAGCTGAAGTGCCAGGAGTGCAGCGGATTGTCCGTCGCCGACAGCAACGCACCCACCTCGGTCGCGATTCGCGCCGACATCAGACGGCGCATCACTGCGGGGCAGAGTGACGCCGAGATCCGCCAGGCCTACGTCGACCGCTACGGCGACGAGATCCTGCTGTCGCCCGAGGGCTCCGGCGTGGGGCTCATCGTGTGGGTGTTGCCGGTCGTCGCGTTGGCGCTCGGCGCCGCCGGCATCGGATTCGCGCTCAGCCGGGCGCGCCGAGAGCCGCGCCTGCACGCGACCGCGGCCGACGAGGCGCTGGTCGACCGCGAGCGAGGAGCCGGCGATGGCTGACAAGCGCACGGCGTCGCGCGCCAACGATGCGCCCGACCGTCAACAGCTCGAGGCGGAACGCGATTTCCTCCTCGAATCACTCGACGATCTCGAAGTGGAGCACGCGAGCGGCGGGATCGACGACGAGTCCTACGCCGAGCTCCACGGCGACTACACCGCTCGCGCCGCTGCAACCATCCGGATGCTCCGCGACGGTGTCGACGCGCGGCCCCGACCGGCACCGACCGTTCCCGTCAAGCGTCGGGTCGCGATCATCGCGGCAATCGTCGTGTTCGCGCTTGTCGCCGGAGGGGTGTTGGCGGCCGCTCTGGGTGCTCGGCTCCCGGGCCAGACCGCGTCGGGCAACTCGCAGGATCGCGCTTCCGCCGAGGCGGCGGCCAAGGCCCTCGGCAAGGAGATCTCCGACCTCCAGGCCAAGGTGAACGCCAGTCCCAACGACTACGAGCTGCGCCTGCAGCTCGCCGACGCGTACGCGCGCAACAACGACCTTCGCACTGCGCTCCAGCAATGGGATGCCGCGATCAGCATCGATCCGAACCGTCCCGAAGCACACGCAGAGGCGGGGCGGGCGCTCTATCTCGTCTCCGAGCAGCTCACCGACCGTCAGCAGCAGCAACAGCTCGTTGGGGAGGCTCGAGCAGCGTTCGACAAGGCGATTGAAGTCGGCCCCGACTACCCGGACTCCTACTTCTTCCGCGGCATCCTCGAGGGCGCGACGAACCAGCTCGACCGCTCGCAGGCCGACCTGCAGCTGTACCTCGCGAAGGCGCCGCAGAACGGCCAATGGCGCGCGAACGCCCTCGACGCGCTCGCCCAGGTGACGAAGAAGCTCGAATCGACGACTACGGTGCCGAGTTCCCCCTGACCCGCACTTGCAGGAGCGAGCGATGGCGCAACCCCCCGCCTTCGAGATCGACGAGGACAAGGTCTACCGAGCGACGATCACCACGGACCGCGGCACGATCGTGATGGATCTCGACCCGACGCTGGCGCCGAACACGGTGAACAACTTCGTCGCGCTGGCGCGGCAGGGCTACTACGACGGCCTGACCTTCCACCGTGTCGTCCCGGACTTCGTCATCCAGGGTGGCTGCCCGGAGGGGAGCGGTCGCGGCGGTCCGGGCTACAGGTTCGACGACGAGGAAGTGCGCGGCGAATACACGCTCGGCGCGGTCGCGATGGCGAACGCGGGCAAGAACACCAACGGCTCACAGTTCTTCGTGTGCATCGACGACTGCACCCGGAAGCTCGACAAGGCGTACAACCTCTTCGGATACGTCGTCGACGGCATCGACGTGGCGTTGGCCACGCAGGTCGGTGACCGCATGCAGAGCGTTCGGATCGAGGAGCGCGAGTAGAGCCGCGTGACCCCTGGACCACGACCCGCACGCGCCGACATGGGGTTGTTCGGACCGGACAGTGTTGCGTGGCACATCCATGCCGACCCGGTGATGCTCATCGGTGGCATGCGAGCGCTCCTGGTACAAGCGCTCGAGCCGCGCGCGATGGCCGCGGTCGACCAGTACAGCAAGTTTCGGGAGGACCCCTGGGGACGGCTGGACCGCACGACGAGCTTCGTGATGAACACCATCTACGGCGACACCGCGACCGCGGAAGCAGCCTGCGAGCGGGTCCGGCGCGTCCACTCGCGAATCCATGGCGTCGACCCGGTGACGGGGCGCACCTATGCCGCCAACGACCCGGATCTGCTGTTGTGGATCCACGCGGTCGAGCTCGAGTCGTTCATTCTCGTCTACCGGACGTTTGCCGGACGCCTCTCCGACGAAGACGCCGATCGGTACGTGGTCGAGATGGCGCGCGTCGCGGAGCTGGTGGAGCTGCCGCCGGACCTGGCGCCGCAGTCGTACGGCGAGGTGCGCGAGTTCCTCCGCTCGGTCCGGCCCACATTGCAGGCGACGCCCGCCGCGTTCGATGGGCTGCGCGTCGTGCTCTTCCCCCCGATGCCGCCGCAATACCGACCGCTGTGGGTCGTTCCGACCACCGCCGCGATCTCGATCCTGCCCGGATACGCCCGCAGGATGTACCGGCTGCCATGGGTCCCCGGGGCCGGACTGCCGGTGCGCGCCGCGTTGTATCCGCTCAGTCGCGCGCTGAACCTCATGACGCGGACCCCACCGATCGTCCGAGCTGCGCACGAGCGCGTCGCGGCTTAACCAACCAATCTGGTCGAAGAACTGAACATGTAGGGTTGCTCGCGTCATGAACGTGACGGCGAAGACGGACTACGCGGTGCGCGCGGTCGCCGAGCTCGGCGCTGCCGACGGCGGTCTGGTGAAGGCCGACCGGATCGCCGAGGCGCAGGGAATCCCGCGGCACTTCCTCGACAACATCCTCAACGACTTGCGACGCGCCGGGATCGTGGCGACTCAGCGGGGCGCGGACGGCGGGTCGCGTCTCGCCCGACCGGCGAACAGCATCACGCTGGCCGACGTGATGCGCGCGATGGAAGGTCCCCTGGCGGCGGTCCGCGACGTGCGCCCCGAGAATCTGGCGTACGAGGGCAGCGCGGAGTGTCTCCCGCAGGTCTGGGTCGCCGTGCGCGCGGCGCTGCGCAACGTGCTGGAGAAGGTCACGATCGCCGACGTCGTGGCCGGCCGACTGCCCCGTTCAGTCGAGCGGCTCCTCGACGATCCCGAGGCGTGGAAACCGCACTGACGGCGGCGCGTTGGTCAACCCGTTCCTGCTGCTCGCTTCGAGGGAGCCGGCTCGGGCGGGATGATGATGCGATTGCCGCGGTCCCACGTGAAGTAGTTCCAGACCCAGTTCACGAGTACGACCAGCCGGTTTCGGAAGCCGATGAGGAACACGAGGTGCAGTCCGAGCCAGCTCAGCCATCCGAGCGTTCCCGCGAGCCGAATGCCGAGTGGTAGTTCGGCGACGGCCGACCGCCGGCCGATCGTGGCCATCGTCCCCTTGTCGACGTAGCGAAATCGACGCGTCCCTCGCCCGCGCACGCGGCGGAGGATGCTGCGCGACACATGGCGCGCCTGCTGCATCGCGACGGGCGCGAGTTGCGGGTAGGGGCGGCCCTTTCGATCACGGCCCGCACCAAGATCCCCGATGACGAACACCTCCGGATGTCCGGAGACACTGAGGTCGTGCCCGACCTCGATCTCGCCGCGCGGCGTCTGCGGCAGGCGAAGCGCGTCCGCGAGCGGATGCGCCTTCACTCCCGCGCACCAGATCACTGTTTTCGACGCGAGATGCGTGCCGTCGGCCAGTTGCACACCGTCGGCATCGACCGATGTGATGGGCACGTTGAGGCGAACCTGCACGCCGCGCGCTTCCAGCTCGAAGACAGCCTCAGCGCGTGACGTCGGCGAGAACGCGCTCAGGAGGGAAGGGCCCGCCTCGATGCAGACGACTTCGCCGCGGCCGAGGTGCGCGCGGTCGAAGTCCTTGGCGAGCACTTTGGTGAACAGTTCCGTGAGCGCGCCGCTGAGCTCGACCCCGGTGGGGCCTCCCCCCGCCACGACGAACCGGAGCTCGCCGTCGTCGACGAGCGCCGGGTTGCGGTCGGCGGCTTCGAAGCGTTGCAGCACTCTGCCCCGGACGACGGTTGCGTCCTCGAGTGACTTGAGGGGCAACGCGTGCTCGTTGACGCCCGGGACGTTGAAGTCGCTGCTGACTGCGCCAGCTGCCAGCACGAGGTAGTCGTAGGTGATCGGTTCGCCGTCGACCACGAGCACCTGGTGCGCGTTGAAATCGACGCCGAAGACGCGCTCCATGTGGAACCGAACGTTCGGGTCCTTGCGCACGACGCCGCGCACGCTCGGCGCGATGTCGTCGGGCGCGAGACCCGCCGTCGCCACCTGGTACAGCAACGGCGAGAAGGTGTGGAAGTTGTGCTGGTCGATCAAGGTGACGTCGACCGGCTTGCGTGCGAGCGAACGAGCGGCGGTGAGACCACCGAATCCGGCGCCGATGATCACGACGTGCGGGGTCGCCACCGTCACAGTCTTTCGCTCTCGTCGGAATCGTGCACCCCAGTGACGGGTCGCCGAGGAGGACGACGTAGCCTTGGGAGGAGACGGCATCACCACGAAGCGAGGAGCGCGTCATGGAGGAGCGTGTCGAGCCCACCACGCCGATCGACCTCGTCGAAGCCGTCTATGCGAAGTACCCCGGCGTGGTCAGCGACGCGCGTCAGCGCCTCGGCCGCCCGCTGACGTTCGCCGAGAAGGTGCTGTTCGCTCACGCCGAGAATCCGGCCACGATCGGCGCGAAACGCGGGGTCGACTATGCCGATTACCGGCCTGACCGGGTGGCCATGCAGGACGCCACCGCGCAGATGGCGCTGCTGCAGTTCATGACCGCGAGGCTGCCGCGTGTCCAGGTCCCGACGACGGTCCACTGCGATCACCTCATCCAGGCGCGGGTGGGCGCCGAAATCGACCTTCGCAGCGCCCTCGACGTCAACTCCGAGGTGTACGACTTCCTCCGCACGGTGTCGGCCAAGTACGGCGCCGGATTCTGGAAGCCGGGCTCCGGAATCATCCACCAGGTCGTCCTCGAGCAGTACGCGTTCCCCGGCGGGATGATGATCGGCACCGACAGCCACACACCGAATGCCGGGGGACTCGGCATGGTCGCCATCGGCGTCGGCGGCGCCGATGCCGTCGACGTCATGGCGGGATGGCCGTTCAACACGCGGGTGCCGTTGCTCATCGGTGTGCACTTGCACGGCTCGCTTTCGGGGTGGGCGGCGGCGAAGGACGTGATCCTCAAGGTCGCCGGCATCCTCACGGTGAAGGGCGGCACGGGTGCCATCGTCGAATACTTCGGCGAAGGGGCCGAGTCGATCTCGGCCACGGGGAAGGCGACGATCTGCAACATGGGAGCAGAGATCGGCGCCACCTGCTCGATCTTCGGCTACGACGAGCGCTCGGAGGCCTACCTGAAGGCGACCGGCCGGGAGGCGATTGCCGACCTGGCCAACGAGCACGCGGACCACCTTCGCATCGATCCTGAGGTAGTCGCCGATCCCGAGCGCTTCTTCGACCGTGTCATCGACATCGAGCTCGACGAGCTGGGTCCGCACCTCGTCGGTCCCCACACGCCCGATCTCGACCGACCCATCGCGGAAGTGGGGCAAGCGGCGCAGGAAGAGGGCTACCCGGTTGACATCCGCTATGCGCTCGTCGGTTCCTGCACCAACTCGTCGTATGAGGACATCGGCCGCGCCGCGCACGTGGCGCGACAGGCACGGGCGGCGGGGCTCACGGTGAAGTCGCCGCTGCTCATCACGCCCGGGTCGGAGCAGGTCCGAGCCACCATCGAACGAGACGGCCTGCTCGAGGATCTCGGGGGAATCGGCGCGACCGTGCTCGCCAACGCGTGCGGGCCGTGCATCGGTCAGTGGCACCGTGACGACATCGAAAAGGGCGAGCGCAACACGATCGTGTCCTCGTTCAACCGTAACTTCCCGGCGCGCAACGACGGGAATACCGCGACGCTGTCGTTCATCGGCTCACCGGAGACCGTCACCGCGATGGCGCTCACCGGGCGGCTCGACGTCGACTTCGTGCACGAGCCGCTCATCACGCCGAGTGGCGATCGCGTCGTGCTCGAACCGCCGGAAGCCGACGAACTCCCGGCGAAGGGCTTCGATCCCGGCGAGTCGGGTTTCCTGGCTCCGGCCGAGGACCCCGAGACGGTTGAAGTCATCGTGCAGCCCGACTCGGAGCGGCTCGAGCTGCTCGAGCCGTTCCCTGCGTGGGACGGGCGCGACTACGCCGGCCTGCGGGTGCTGGTGAAGGCGGTCGGCAAGACCACGACCGATCACGTCTCACCCGCCGGGCCCTGGCTCCGCTTCCGTGGTCACCTCACGAACATCTCGCGGAATCTGTTCATCGGCGCGAACAACGCGTTCGCGCCCAGCGGGCCGGGGGTCGGTGTGGACGCGCGTGACGGATCCGAGAAACCCCTGCCTGACCTGGCCCGCGAATACAAGGAAGCCGGCATCCAATGGGTGGCGATCGGCGACGAGAACTACGGCGAGGGCTCGTCGCGCGAGCACGCGGCGATGGAGCCTCGCTTCATGAACGGCGTCGCGATCATCGCTCGCTCGTTCGCTCGGATCGCCGAGGCCAACCTGAAGAAGCAGGGTCTCCTCGCGCTCACATTCTCGAACCCCGACGACTACGACCGCGTTCTCGCTGACGACACCGTCGACATCGTCGGTCTCGCCCAACTCGCGCCCGGCAAACCGGTCACGGTCGAGCTGCACCACGCGAATGGCGAGACCGACGAGATCAGCACGACGCACACGATGTCCGACGAGCACATCGCCTGGTTCCGAGCCGGATCCGCGCTCAACGTGTTGCGCGGCGGTTGACGACGCGGATCGAGGTCGCGCTCTTCGACCTCGACGGGGTGGTGCGCCGGTTTCCGGGCGACGGCGCCTGGCCAGACGTAGCCGCGGTCGCGTTCGAGCCGGGACTGCTCGACCAGGCGGTCACGGGTCGGATTACCGACGAGGAATGGCGCGCCGAGGTGCTTCGCCGGCTCGGGAAGGAGTCGGCGGCCGCGGTCGCCGCGTGGTCGGCGTCACGCGGCGAGGTCAACGACGCGGTACTGCGTCTCGTGCGCGACGTCCGGACACGCGCCCGCGTGGGGCTCCTCACGAACGGCACGTCACGCTTGGCCGACGACCTCGAACAGCTCCGCATCGTCGACGAGTTCGACGTGATCTTCAACTCGGCCGAGCTCGGCATCGCGAAGCCCGATCCTGCCGTCTACGCGCTCGTCTGCGACCTGCTCGACCGCCGGCCGAGCTCGCTCTTCTTCGTGGACGACTCACCCGCGCACGTCGATGCGGCGCGCGAGGCCGGCCTCGTCGCCACTCTGTTCGTCGACGCGGCGCTCCTCGCCGACGTGCTGCGAGCCGACGGTCTGCTCGGGTGAGCGTCGCTCGAGTCAGCCCTGACTCTGGCTCATCATCTCCGCGGCGCGGCGCTGCATCTCCTCCGGCGACACGTCCTCGATGTGCGTGGCGACGTTCCACTGGTGACCCCACGGATCGACGATCTGCGCGGATCGATCGCCGTAGAAGCGGTTCTCGATCGGCTGGACGATCGTGGCACCGGCGGCGACGGCGCGATCGACGACCGCATCGGCGTCGTCGACATAGACGTTGAACGTGACCGGTGTGCCACCGAGCGACTTCGGGCTCCGATGTCCCATGTCGGGGAACTCGTCGGCGAGCATCACGACCGAGTCGCCGAACCGGAGCTCGGCATGGCCGATCTTGCCGTCCGGCTGCGGCATGCGCACGAGCTCCGTTGCACCGAAGACGTCCTTGTAGAACTCCATCGCGTCCGCCGCACCCTTGATCGCAAGGTACGGGCTGACGACGGTGTATCCCTCGGGGACCGGATTCACCATGGCGGACCTCCTTGAGGCGGTTGGCTACCCGACGCGCTCGAGCGTGACGACGGGGATCTTGCGCTTCGTCTTGGTTTGATACTCGCCGAATTGCGACACGCGCTCGACGGCACGTTCGAACAGTCGGTCGCGTTCCGCGTCGGGCGCAACCGTCGCCTTCGCTTGGTAGCGCTCGCCCGCGTGCTCCACAGTGACGATGGGATTGGCGACGATGTTGCGGAACCACGCCGGGTTCGCGGGCGCACCTCCGTACGACGCGAGGACGTACAGCGTTTCGTCGTCTTCCAACGCGGCGAGCGGGGTCACCCGCGGGAGGCCGGTTCGTGCTCCGGTCGTCGTGAGCAGCAGGAGCGATACCGGCCCGGTGTCGAGCCGGCCACCGTTGGCGCGGAACTGCTCGATCATCTGCTCGTTGAAGTCGCTGCCGGTCGTCATCGAGCTACCGCCTCGAGTTGGGTCCCGGTGGGTTCGGCGCAACAGAACCAGCTCTCGGTGAGCCGCGGCTGATCGGTCACGTCCGGCGCGACGTCGACCGTCGCCACGCCGACCGCTGCCCGCACCCGAGCGTACGTGTCGGCGATCGGCTCGCCCCGGCCGACGCTCGCTTCGACGAGCGCGGTGAGCCGCTGCTGGAGCTCGTCGATCTCCGGATCCGGGTGCGCCCACGAGTACGACAGCCTCGCCTCGTCCCACGTGCCGACGTAGGGGACGAGGTCGGGATGGCCGAGCAGCAGCGATCCTTCGGGGAGGAGGAGACGGATCGTGTACTGCACCGGATCGACGCTGCCGACGAGGTCATGCTTGACCACGAAATCGAGCAAGGTCGCGATGTCGTCGTGCGTCGTCC